>CAJOIR010000023.1 GCA_905234685.1 Paludibacteraceae bacterium | reverse complement strand
TGACAAAAACAGCATCAAACTGAATAAAGTGCCGACAGGAAGCGGCATTTACAGCGGTTTGTATATTCTAACAAAAGTAGAAGAATCCGTTTTGCGCGAGATACTGATTTCCGATGAGTTTATTCAATATGTTGCCACACTCAAAAAGTACAAAAGCGGCGGTTATTATACCTTCAATTCAAAAGAGTTGGAGCAATATCTGAATTACAAATTATCAAACCTTTTCAACTATAAACACCATGCTCAACAATCAGACCTTTTTACAAGCAATCAATGACTCTTTTAATGAGTTCTTGCAGTCTGGAACATCTCGGAGTACTGCCAAACTGAAACCTCTGCATGGTGCTATTGCTCGTGACCTTGCAGAGCGGCTTAGTAGTGATTATCAGATTTGCTCACAGGGTTATGGCAAGGGAAAAGAAGCCAAAATGCGCGGCAGATATATGGATAAAGCGGTGGATATAACCGTCAAATATAAAGGCATCGCTATGGCGGGTATTGCTGTTAAGTTCGTGATGCAAAATTACTCGCAGAACTCTAACAATTATTTTGAAAATATGCTTGGAGAAACTGCCAATATCCGTTGCGGCAATCATCCATATTTTCAGATATTCATAATATTAGACAAACTGCCGTATTACGACAAACAAAAGCACATCAAGCATTGGGAAACATTTTCTGACCACAACATATCAAAGTATATGGCATTAGCGGATGATAATACTGATGCTTATTTCCATACCCCGAACAAAACACTTGTTTATGTGATTCATATTCCGGATAATGAACAGTTGAAAACATTAAGCGAATATGTTTCTTATTACCAGTTCTTGGATTTCAATATAACTCTATCCACGCACCAATATGAACCTTTCGGACAATCTGTTATTCTGAATGACATAGAGGCATTTATGGATAAAGTGTATCACACAATAAAAGCATTGTAAGACTACTAAGATTTATTGATATTTTGGGGGTATAAAGGTTTTTATGCCGTTTTTTGTCCATTTGTTGTTTTATTCAATATTTCTCTTGAATATCTAATTATGTTAAATATCGATTCGGCTAGTTGCATGAGACGGTGTGTACTTGCAACAGCTTTGCTTTTGTTTATGTTCATTTTACGTCCTTTTTACGTAAATCATATATTGAGGGTATGTTTTTAATGAATTGAGGTGGCGGTAGAGAGATGGAGGATAATCAATCAAGTTTTGGGAATGCATAAATAGAGAGTAGTAAATACGTAAATCATGAGAAAAAAAGGTGGTTGATATATAGTTGTTGTATATTTGAATTATATGTTGTATCTTTGTGGCATAAATTAGAATAACTATGCAGGCATATCATTATGACCTTGCAATTAGCGGATAAATAAATTACAAACCTTATATAATCTGTTATCAAACAATGAAAAAAGAAGTAAAATTCAGCCTCGTGTATCGTGACATGTGGCAATCATCGGGGAAGTATGTGCCTCGCAAAGACCAACTGGCAAAAGTGGCGCCCGTCATCATTGACATGGGTTGCTTTGACCGCGTAGAGACCAACGGCGGTGCCAGTGAACAAGTGAATCTGCTGTATGGTGAGAATCCCAACCTTGCAGTCAGGACATTCTGCAAACCTTTCAATGAGGCAGGAATCCAGACCCACATGCTTGACCGCGGTCTGAATGCTCTAAGAATGAACCCTGTGCCTGCAGACGTAAGACAGTTGATGTACAAGGTAAAACATGCTCAAGGCACAAATATCACCCGTATATTCTGCGGCCTGAATGACCCTCGCAACATCATTCCGTCAATCAAATGGGCGAAAGAGGCAGGCATGACAGCACAGGCAACGATGTGTATCACCTATTCGAAGGTGCACACGGCTGAATACTATATCAACCTTGCAGAGCAACTGATAGAAGGCGGTGCACAGGAGATATGTCTGAAGGATATGGCAGGTATAGGCAGACCGGCGATGCTGGGCACCATAGTAGCCGCGATAAAAGAGAAACACCCTGACATCATCGTGCAGTATCACGGTCATACGGGTCCGGGCTTCTCTGTAGCCAGCATGCTTGAAGTTGCCAAATCTGGCGGCGATGTGCTTGACGTGGCAATGGAGCCTCTTAGTTGGGGCAAGGTGCATCCTGACGTAATCACCATTCAGGCGATGCTCCGTGATGCAGGTTTCCTCGTAAAAGACATAAACATGAAGGCGTATATGGAGGCAAGGAGTCTGACGCAGTCGTTCATTGACGACTTCCTCGGCTACTGGATAGACCCGAAGAACGCCCTTATGTCGTCGCTTCTGGTAGGCTGCGGTCTGCCGGGCGGCATGATGGGTAGTCTGATGGCAGACCTGAAAGGCATGCATGCTGCTATCAATACCAACTTAAGAAAGAAAGGCGAACACGAGTTGTCGGAAGACGAACTATTGGTAGAACTCTTCGACGAGGTTCAGAGAATTTGGCCTATGCTCGGCACTCCGTGTCTGGTGACACCGTTCTCGCAGTATGTGAAGAACGCAGCGTTGATGAACATATACAGCCGCTCAATGGGCGAGAAGGACTTCAGCCGCATGGACCCCGCAATGTGGGGCATGATACTCGGCAAGTCGGGCAAACTGCCTGGCGAACTTGCGCCTGAAATCATTGAACTGGCAAAGGAGAAAGGCTATGAGTTCTACACCGACGACCCGCAGAAACTCTACCCAGACGTGCTGCCACAATACATAAAAGAAATGGAAGAACTCGGTTGGGACAGAGGACAGGATGATGAGGAGTTGTTCGAGTTTGCCATGCATGACAAGCAGTATCGCGAATACAAGTCTGGTCAGGCAAAGGAGCAGTTCAACAAGGATTTGCTGGAGCGTATGGAGAAAGCCGCCCGTGGTGGTCAGCAGGTTACATTCATCTCCGCAGCCGACAAACGCGCAATTCTTCACCCGTCGGCAGAACCACTGGAAGCTCCTATGAACGGCCGTCTGTTGTGGGAGATAAATACCGGCGAGGGCAGCGGCAAGCCTGCTCACGGCAAACTGTACACGAAAGGTGAGCAGGTGTGCGTTCTTCAGACGCAGCACGGCATGGAGGTGGTTACTGCCTTCGAGAACTCACGTATCGTTGCCATAGACAAAGAACAGGGAGAAATGGTAGCCAAGGGTCAGACAATATGCTGGATGGAGAAGGTTGACCTTGTGGAAGAGGCGAAGATAGCAGCCCAGAATGCCGTTGAGACGGCAAAGCAGACAGCCAAAGAGGTTGCACGCGCAGCCAAACAAGCTCTTGCCGGCGCCGCACAGCAGATAGAACCCAAGGTGAGCAAGTGGAAAGATTCAATGAACGCCAAGAACTCCGTTAAAAGAAACAACCAATAGTTATGGAATTGCCGGATTTGTGAGTTGTACGTCTTTCGTGCCGACAATGCAATTCACCAATTCACAATCTCCTGATTCACAAAAATCATACAACCATGAAAAAGTATAATTTCAATGCAGGGCCAAGTATCCTGCCGCAGGAAGTGATAAAGCAGACAGTTGAGGCTGTGATAGACTTTCAGGGCGAAGGTCTAAGTATATTGGAAATATCGCACCGTGCGAAGTATTTTCAGCCGGTGGTTGACGAAGCAGCCGCTTTGATGAAAGAGTTGCTCGGAGTACCTGATGGCTACAGTGTGATATTCCTCGGAGGCGGCGCATCGCTGCAATTCTGTATGGTGCCTTACAACCTGATGGAAAAGAAGTCGGCATACCTGAATACAGGTGTGTGGGCTAAGAAGGCGCTTAAAGAGGCCAAAGGCTTCGGTGAAGCAGTGGAGGTGGCAAGCTCGGCAGAGGCAAACTATATTTATATTCCTACTGAATATGAGATACCTCAGGACGCTGATTATTTCCACATCACCACCAACAACACCATCTACGGCACAGAACTCAGCGACAAGAAACTGACTGACATATACAGGAAGAAAGGCAATGTGCCTTTGGTAGCCGATATGTCGTCAGACATTCTGTCAAGACCTGTTGACGTAAGCCAGTATGGCATAATATACGGAGGTGCTCAGAAGAACCTTGCTCCGGCAGGTGTCACTTTCGTCATTGTGAAGAATGACTTGCTTGGTCATGTTAGCAGGCATATACCTACAATGCTTGACTACCGCACACATATCGACGGCGGCTCAATGTTCAACACTCCTCCTGTACTTCCTATATATACGGCAATGCTCACTTTGCGGTGGCTTAAGGCCAACGGTGGTGTAGAAGGTGCTGAGAAACGCAACATAGCCAAGGCAGAACTGCTGTACGACTGCATAGACCATTCGAAGATATTCACAGGCACAGCGAAGGAGGAAGACCGCTCACGCATGAATGTATGCTTCGTCCTCAAGCCGGAATATCAGGAACTGCAGGACGACTTCTTCAAGTTTGCCACAGCTAAGGGCATGGTGGGTGTGAAAGGTCACCGTTCGGTAGGCGGTTTCCGCGCTTCACTCTACAATGCAATGGATCTGGCAGGTGTGCAGGCACTGGTTGACTGCATAAAAGAATACGAAAACAAACTCTGATGTATCAGTATTATGGGCTATTCCTATATCATGCCTGTGATACATACAAAAGGCAAAACCATTCAACTGACAACAACTTTTGATACAATGAAAGTCTTAGTAGCAACAGAGAAGCCGTTTGCCAAAGTGGCAGTTGACGGCATACGCAAGGTGACAGAAGAGGCAGGTTACACGTTAGCCCTACTTGAAAAATACACCAGCAAGCAGCAGTTGCTGGATGCAGTGGCAGACGCCGATGCACTGATAATCCGCTCCGATGTGGTTGATGCAGAAGTACTTGACGCAGCAAAGCAGCTGAAGATTGTAGTGCGTGCAGGCGCAGGCTACGACAATATAGACCTGAATGCAGCCACCGGGCACAATGTAGTGGCAATGAACACACCCGGGCAGAACTCTAATGCCGTGGCTGAACTGGCATTGGGTCTGATGGTATATGCAGTGCGTAACTTCTACAACGGTGCTTCTGGCGCAGAGCTTATGGGCAAGACGCTCGGCATACACGCCTTCGGCAATGTTGGCAGAAACGTGGCACGTATAGCCAAAGGCTTTGGAATGAATGTGATAGCTTACGATGCCTATTGTCCTGACGAGGCAATGACAGCAGCGGGAGTAACTCCCGTGCACTCAGCTGAGGAACTGTACAAACAGGCAGATATAGTATCACTGCATATCCCTGCAACTGCCGAGACCAAAGGCAGTATCAACAAGAAACTGCTGAATCTGATGCCTAAAGGCGCCATATTGGTGAACACTGCCAGAAAAGAAGTCATCAACGAAGACGAACTTGTGCAACTGATGACAGAAAGAACAGACTTCAAGTATGTGACTGACATCATGCCTGCATGCGATGTGAAGATGCGTGAGTTGTTTGCCGACCGCTATTTTTCCACACCAAAGAAAATGGGTGCCCAGACTGCAGAGGCGAACATAAACGCAGGCATAGCTGCAGCAAAGCAGATAGTTGACTATCTGAAGAATGGAAACACACGCTTTCAAGTGAACAAGTAAGAGTGTAATGAAACGACTGACTGTTATATTGCTGACCCTGATGCCTCTGCTTGCAGCAGCGCAGCAGGCAGTGACTGCACCTGATGCATACGAGCTGCCAAATGCGTCAGGCATTGACCATGTGTTCATATTCAAAGACCTCACCAATGCCGTCATAAAGACTAATGGCAACATAGACAAGCTTTACCGCATGAACGGGGCAGACTCGGTGTTGCTGGCTGACTCTGGTATGGACGAGTGGATGAATGCCGACAACAACTGCGGGTATATAGTTTACGTAGGCGCTCAGCGCTCCACCTTCTGGGTGCTTGACTATTCGCAGTACAGGTTGCAGTTCGATGCTCTTGCTGCCGACCCTGATTATGCCAACCGCTGTACACAGACAAGTCTGAGACTGACAGGTGTGATACCGGAGATGTCGTACTGCACACAGTTTGGAAGCAAGCATGTTATCAGTCGTGAATGTGATGTAACATACACCACGCTGGCCTGGGACGGAGAAAACTGGCAGGACTCGGTCGCAACAGAGCACGTCACACTACGCGAGAATATGACCGTAGGTGCTCCTCTTTGCAATACAACATTCAGCCTGAGCGCAGACCAGATAGCTGATGTTTTGGGTCTTGAGCGTGATTCGATAGTCAGTGACACCTATCAGGCATGTGCAGTGGCTGCTCATCCGACAACAGTGACTACGGTGCGTGGCACTGAAGAGGAGAACAAGAGAAGCAACGAAGTTGAGCGACCTGTGGAGGCTACACAGCTGAAGGGTAGTGCTCCGCTTGATATACTCTTCACTGCCAATGCCAACACTCCTGTGGCACAGTACTACCGCTGGAAAATATTGAAAGGTACCGACCTGATAGCCCAACGCACCGACGAACAACACAGGTATGTGTTCGACGACTTTGGTGAGTACCGTGTGCTACTTTGGGTTAGCAACGACAAGTGCGAGAGTGACTCCATTGAAATACAGGTGTCGGTAAGCACTTCGCAACTTATGGTGCCCAATGTTTTCACTCCTAACGGCGACGGTCTGAACGACGAGTTCCGCGTGATGTACCGCTCTATAATCGAGTTCGACTGCTGGGTCTATAACCGTTGGGGCAAACTCGTATATCATTGGTCTGACCCTGCCAAAGGCTGGGACGGCACGATAAACGGCAGACCTGCCGCCGAAGGTGCTTATTATTATATCATACGTGCCAAGGGTGCTGATGCCGAGGCAGGAGGAGAGTACCATAAGGTGACGAAGAACAAACCACAGGCTGTTGGTATATACCAACTCTCAGGCGATATCAATCTCATTCGCGGCAAGAAGTAGTTAGACGGTTCAGTGAGGTTGGGATAAGCTAAGGATGAGCTTAGGATGAAATTAGTTAAGATATAAATCATATTTCTTATGAAAAAAGTTGTTTCATATCGTAGAACAGGCATATTGTGTCTGTTTGCTTGTATATTTTCAGTGCTACCACAGCATATGAGTGCAAACACTCAGGCGTCAGTACCCGTGAAGGGTACAGTGTATGCCAGCACACTTGCTGACGGCTCTTCGCTCGAACTGACTGGCTATACCAACCTCCACATGGATGTGAGCAGACAGTTGAAAGGCATATCAGGCGGTTACGAACTGAATATCTCAGGCGACAAGAACCTGATAATCAATTCAGGCAGTCATGGCATTTCAGTTGACAAACTTACCACTTACTGCAACCTGAACATCATCAGCAAAAAAGACGGTCTGAATGTTGACAAGGACATCATAATTCGTTCGGGCAATATCAGTATTGACCCTGGTGATGACGGTATATACTCTCGCAACGGCAATATTACAATAGAAGACGGCTACCTGAATGTGGAAAGCGGCACCAACTGCGCTGCAGTATATGCCCCCAAAGGCAACATAACGATGAAGAAGGGCACTTTGACAGCACGCGGAGCGAAGTTTGGCATCATAACCGACGAAGGCTCTATTACACTTGGCGGCTATGTGACTGCCACTGCGGCAGGTTGGGCAGTATGGGCGAAACAGAACGTGACTGTCACTGACGGTTCGCTCACTGCCAAGTCGGCAGCCTATGCTGTTACAGCAGCTAACGGCACTCTGACCATATCGGGCGATGTGACTGCAGAATCAGGCGCAGAAGGCTGCACTCCTCTCTGTGCAAAAAAGGATGTGATTATCAACAGCGGTAACATAATTGCCGATTGTAGCACCAACGGCTCCGCTATCGCATCGTGGGAGGCAAACGTAAATATCAAAGGCGGCATCGTGACTGCCAACGGTGCCAAGTTCGGCATATACGCCGAGAAAGGCAGTATAAACATCGGCAGTCAGGTGTGTGCCAAGGGTTTCTGGGCAATCTGGGCACAGAACAACATATATATCACTTCTCCGTATTTCATCAAGTCCCCGTTAGACGGAGTGAACAAAGGCAAGTATATAACCAACTCCAGCGGTGACTATGCTCATACCGTGTTTATAGATTCACAGCCGCTGACAGGTACAGTAGCAATAGACCAGACGACTATATCGCCAGGGTATCATCTGCACTGCCAATATACTGGTGATGTGGCTAACCTTGACAAGGCTGGCAAAGTCAGTGTGCAGTGGCAGATAAGCAGTGATGGTGCGACGAACTGGAGTAACTTGAGTGCAACTGCATCGGACGGAGCATACATAGTTACAGTAGCCGACCTTGACAAGTTCATTCGTGCACGCGTGACGGCAACCGGTTACGATGGAGTGCTATATAGTTCTCCACGTAAGGTGGTGAAGCAGGCATGCTATGTTGACGTAGTACAGGCAAATCTATCGGTTACAGGTACACAGATATATGTCACAAACCCGAAGATAACACAGGAATACCTGATATTTAACTATAAGAAGAGTATCGGTAGCCTGACTGAGAGTGACTGGAACAATGCCAAGACACCTACATCTCAAAGTAGCAGTTTCCTGATGGGCGGTACGGCTAACCAGACCAACTATGTATATACGCGTGTAAAGGAAACTTCTGCAATGCTGGCAGGTACTGATGTTTGTCTTTCATTCACCTATGCCGGCACAAACACCTATATGCAGGGCATAGAACTGAGTGCAAAAGGCATCAGTTCGAGCGGCGTGGTATCTCCGTTGGAGCAGTCGGGCAACGACTACTACACCAAAGTGGGTGATGTGGTGAAAATCACTGCGACACCTGTGCCGCAGAATGCTACCAACTTCAGCGGTATTTTCTATGACAGTTGGACTAACAACAGCAAGTCAGGCACTTTCTATGCCGACTACAAGTGCACAACCACACTGCAAAGCGGCGAGTACTATAAGGTAGTGTATTTCAAGCCGTCAGTTCAGAAGAACTCGGTTGACATACGTGCGCAGTGCTATCTTGGTGGCGGTCCAAGCAACATAGCTTACGATGATTTCTACCTGCATGTTGGTGATGCAAACGGCATTGTTCTTGCCACGTCGGTGACTGCACCCCACGTCTATATATGCAAAGGCGAGAAGCAGGAGGGAATAGTCCTTTCTGCCCACCCGACAAAGGCAACGTTGAGCAACATTAAATACACTTTGAGCAGTAGTGCAGAGGGTAGCGGCACTGCACCGGTACTCACTGCGGCATCTGACGGCACACTCACCGTTGACGGCACCAAGGCAACCAAGGGCACTTACTACTACACTATGACACAGAACGGCACGAAGGTAAACAACTCGGTGACTGTGGATGTGACCAACTACAAGATAGAAGAAGTGCAACTGTCGCCAACTGAGATAACTGCCGACCCTGATGATGAATATGAACTCGTGGCACAAACCATACCTGCAGACACTGATGACAAAATCACTTGGAGTAGCAACAATACGTCAGTTGCTACCGTCAGTACGACAGGCAAGGTGAAGATAAACAGCAATGCCGACATAGGCAAGACTGCTGTCATCACCGCTTCTGCAGGAGGCAAGTCGGCTAAATGTACAATCACCATTGCAGGCGAGAAATATAATGTGGTGATTGATGGAGTGCAAGTTACAACAAGAAATATGACTGATGTGCTTGGCGATGGCGTGTTTGCCTTTGACGGCATTCGCACACTTACCGTTAATGGCGACTATAATACATCAAAGCAGCTGATTGTGTCAACAATGGACGGACTTATCATTGATGTCGCTTCTCAGTCGAAGTTGACAAGTACTGCAGTAGTTGTCAACCTCACTGGCAATACCTCCATCACTGGCAAGGGTGGTCTCACTCTCACACGCGAAGGAGGCAGCGCACTGCAACTGACCGGTAGCAACGACTCACGGCTGAAAATTGAGAACATGAGTCTCGTTGTAAATGGTGGCATCACAGGTAGTAAGAACAGCAAGTCGCAACTCTCAGTCGAAGCAGCATCTGTCACTGCCAACGCAGCAACCTCAACGTCTGCAGTTACACAGTTTACTGGAGGTATAGAGCTTACTGACTGCAATATAACAAAACCTGCATCTGCCAAAATTGCAGACGGCAGCATTGTCGCTGCTGACGGGTCAGCGGCAAGCCAGGTGGTAATAGAGTCCACTATAACAACTATAGAAGACCTCTCCTCACCTGACAGCACACTGCATCATGCACGAAAAATTGTTATCGACGGCAACATATATATATTATTACCTGATGGCAGAATATATGACATTCTCGGCAGTGAAGTCACAAGAAGGTAAGGCTTATGCTTATATATAGCAAAACAATAAAATAAACTACAAAACAACACGTAATTATGAAAAAAGTATTTCTTTTTGCAGTGGTGCTGTTATGCACAGGCGCAGTAATGGCACAAAACGAAGCACAGACCGTCATCCTTCAGAACGGCGACAATGTGCAGGTGTTTAACGGTATTGATGCATTCAAAAACGCTTATAATGCAGCAACCGACGGCAATACCATTACCCTTTCCGAGGGTACATTTAATAGTCCGGTCAACATTAACAAGAATGTCAATATCTATGGTGTGGGCTTTGAGGATATTGAAGCAGAAGGTATCCGTCACTCACAAATCAATGGAGACATGAATTTCTACACTGGAGATGATGCCACCAGTCTTCAAAATATACGTATCGAAGGTGTATATATTACAGGTAATCTTCAGATATGGCAAACCACCAATATGGTTGTTGCCAAATGTTCGTTTGGCAGTTTTTATGTTGGAGGCAATAACTTACAGGCTGTAACTATACGTCAGTCATGGATTAGAGGTCATGTGTATGGTTCTGCTGTTGTCATGGGCTTGGATTTCCAGAACTGCTATATTCAGGGCAAAAATAATTACTCCAATGCAGACGCAATGCTTTTGTTCAATCACTGCATAATAAGAACAGGTGCTGACTATGCCAATAATAAGGCTATATATACTAACTGTGTATTCGGAGATTATTATCATGCTAATATTAACACTGGTTCGACAGTTAAACATTGTATCTGCCAATTTGGTCAAAACGCAGAGAATATCAATGAAGGCAATTGGTATAATGTGAATTTGAATGATGTATTTACAGACGGTTACCCTGACTATTCTGCGAGCAAAACATTTACTCTGGCAGACCCTACGACATACGTAGGTACAGATGGTACTGAAGTTGGTATCAATGGTGGTGATTTTCCGTGGAACAAGATTCCAAACACTCCGGTCATTAAGAACCTGAAAGTTCAGGTAGATGGTGCGAAACTGAATGTCACTTATGATGCTCAAGTACGCTGATAACCACCCGTAAAAGCAAACGACCATGAATAGGATCAGAGATATTCTGCTTCTTGCTGCCTGTGTCGTCTGCGTGACGGCGTGGGGGCAGAAAAGTATAACGGAGCGGCAGTGTTGGCTTGACGGTAATGTGGCTGCTATGCAGACCGCAGGCAGTAGCATTGACATATCTGCACTTCAACCCGGACTGCATTCTTATTCTTTGCGTGTGAAAGACAATACCGGCATTTGGAGCAGTGCTGTGACGAAATACTTCATCATTCCACGCACAGTTGAGGCTGCTACAGACATTGCTGAGCGCGAATACTGGCTTGACGGCAAGATTGTTGCCAAGGCTTCACTTGGCAATTCACCCGAACAAGTGAGTCTCACTGACCTTAATGTCGGTCTGCATACCTACAGTATGCGCGTGAAAGACAATACCGGAATTTGGAGTAGTGCTGTAACTAAATATTTCATCATTCCACGCACAGTTGAGGCTGCCACAAACATTGCTGAGCGCGAATACTGGCTTGACGGCAAGATTGTTGCCAGGGCTTCACTCGGCAATTCGCCCGAACAAGTGAGTCTCACTGACCTTAATGTTGGTCTGCATACCTATAGTATGCGCGTGAAAGACAACACTGGCATTTGGAGCAGTGCAGTGACGAAATACTTCATCGTACCACGTGCGGTTGAGACTGCCACAAACATTGTTGAAAGAGAGTATTGGATAGACGGCAAGACAGTCGCCCGTGCTGTACTCAACGAGTTGCCAGCACAAATTGACCTGACAGAATTGTCAGGCGGTTTGCACTCATATAGTATGCGCGTGAAAGATAACACTGGCATTTGGAGCAGTGCAGTGACGAAGTATTTCATCGTACCACGTGCCGACGAGTTAGCAGGAACTACTATTGCACGCTATGCATATAGTTTCGATGATGCAGACAGCACAACCACAGGCGTGCTCTCCGGGACAAGCGGTTTAGTATTGATTAACATAGGTGCTCTCACCGAAGGTGAACATGTAATATCTTGGCGTATAGGCGACTCAAAAGGCGCTTGGAGTGAATTACATACCGACACTTTCACCTTCGTACGCACCGAGTTGAAGGACGAGATGATAACTCTTGCGCAAGACAGTTTCGTCTATAGTGGTGAAGAGTTCACACCTGCCGTGACTGTCAACGATGGCAAAAAAGAACTTTCTGCACCTGATGAATACACTGTGGCATATACGGAGAACCTTGATGCAGGCACTGCTACGGTCACCGTCATTGCTGCTGATAACTCGGCATACAAAGGAAAAGCTACGGCGCAGTTCACAATTGTCAAAGCTGACCCCGTCGTCACAATGCCGAAGGCAAAGGAAGGTCTTGTTTACTCTGGCGAAGCACAGGCACTCATTGAGGCGGGCTCAGCCCAAGGTGGCGAGATGCAGTATTCTACAGACGGCGAGACATACTCCACAACACTCCCTGTCGCCGTTCAGACAGGTTGTCATACTGTCTGGTACCGCGTTATAGGTGACAAGAACCACAATGATGTGCCTGCAGCGACTCTCAGCGTGAAGATATCTGCCGATAAGACTGCACTCAACGCCGTTATCGGAGAAGCAAACGCATATTACGGCAATATCCTCGCTGACTATGCCGACATAGCCGTTGCACTCAAGACTGCTGTTGATGCAGCACAGGCAATGGCAGACAACGCTGATGCCTCACAGGCGGATGTGGATGCTGCAGCAAGTGCTCTTGCTCTTGCTTTGCAACAGGCAAAAGATGATGTGTTGGCAGTGCAGCAACTGGCAGCCGACAAGGCGGCTTATGAGGCATATAAGACACAGAAACTTGATGTGGCTGACACTCTTGCCGCCGAAGGCGACAGTGAGGCTTGTTTAGAACTGATTTCTGCTGCTAAAACTGCAATAGAGGCATTGACTTATGACGAGGCTAAGAGTCTTGACGACAATAAGAATGACGTGGATGCTATCATAGAGCAACTGACAAAAGACCTTGCTGCACAGCGTGATGCTGACAAGAAGGCTGCAGAACTCGCTGCAAGCCGTCAGCAACTCGCTGATTCAATTGCTGCCGCCAATGCCTTCTATGATTCTATAAGCGGCACTGAGGCATATACTGTCATTGCTGACACTCTGCTTGCCGCCATAGAGGAGGCACAGATGGTGCTTGACAATGAGAATGCCACCAAAGAAGAAATAGATGCAGCTATAGCGATACTCACTGCCGCTCTTGAGAAGGCAAAAGAGGATGTTGAAAAAACCGATGGCATAGAAGATTTGTTCATCAACAATCCGTCACTCCGCTCACTCAAGGTGGTTATAGACGGTAGGATTTATATTCTTTTCCCTGATGGCAGAATATATGATATTCTCGGCAATGCAGTTGACAAACCATAGGTTGTTTGGGTCGTATATTGACTAAATATAACTTTTTTCAACAGCAACAAACAGAGAACTCCTGTGTCATCACAGGAGTTCTCTGTTACTTGAATATGGCTTTGCACGTTATTTCACTTCTTCGAAGTCAACATCGGTTACATCGTCACCGCCGTTGCCGCCATTGCCTCCGTTACCTCCGCCGGGGTTACCTCCGTTAGGGTCACCACCGGGATTAGCGCCTGGGTTCTGAGCGTTGTACATCTCGCTTGCTGCTGCCTGGAATGCTGCATTCAGTTCGTTTACTGCTGCTTCGCAAGCATCGGCGTCTTTCTTCTCGTATGCTTCTTTCAGTTTCTTGAGTGCAGCCTCTATAGGAGCTTTCTTGTCGGCAGGTATTTTGTCGCCTAACTCCTGCAACTGCTTCTCTGTCTGGAATATCATCGAGTCAGCCTTGTTGAGTTTGTCAACACGCTCTTTCTCTTTTGCATCGGCAGCAGCGTTTGCCTCTGCCTCTGCTTTCATACGCTTTATCTCTGCATCGCTCAGGCCGCTTGAAGCCTCAATACGTATCTTCTGCTCCTTGCCGGTAGCTTTGTCTTTGGCGCTGACGTTAAGAATACCGTTGGCGTCGATGTCGAAGGTAACTTCTATCTGAGGCTCACCACGACGGGCAGGCATTATGCCGTCCAAGTGGAAGATGCCTATCTGTTTGTTCTGTGCTGCCATCGGACGCTCGCCTTGGAGCACCTTTATTTCTACTGAAGGCTGGTTGTCCACAGCGGTGGTGAACACTTCGGTCTTCTTTGTAGGTATAGTCGTGTTGGCTTCTATCATCTTGGTCATCACGCCGCCCATGGTCTCTATACCGAGGCTCAGAGGAGTGACATCAAGCAGCAGCACGTCTTTCACTTCGCCTGTAAGCACACCGCCTTGTATGGCTGCACCTACTGCTACTACTTCGTCCGGGTTGACACCCTTCGAAGGCACTTTGCCGAAGAACTTCTCCACTGCCTGCTGTATGGCAGGAATACGTGTTGAGCCGCCCACGAGGATTATCTCGTCAATGTCATTTGTGGTCAAGCCTGCATTCTGCAGTGCAGTGCGGCACGGAGCAATAGTGCGCTGGATAAGGTCGTCTATCAGTTGCTCGAACTTTGCACGGGTCAGTGTCTTTACGAGGTGAGCAGGTACGCCGTTCACTGGCATGATATACGGCAGGTTGATTTCTGTCGAGGTGGTGTTCGAAAGTTCTATCTTGGCTTTCTCGGCTGCCTCTTTCAGACGTTGCATTGCCATCGGGTCTTTGCTCAGGTCTGCGCCGCCGTTGTCTTGCTTGAACTCTTGAACAAGCCAGTCTATGATTCTGTGGTCGAAGTCATCACCGCCAAGGTGTGTGTCACCGTCAGTGGCTTTCACTTCAAACACACCGTCACCAAGTTCCAGAACACTAACATCGTGAGTACCGCCACCGCAGTCGAACACTACTATCTTCATGTCTTTGTTCGACTTGTCAAGTCCGTAGGCAAGAGCGGCTGCTGTAGGCTCGTTTACTATACGGCGTACGTGCAAACCTGCTATCTCGCCGGCCTCCTTCGTTGCCTGACGCTGTGAGTCATTAAAGTAGGCAGGCACGGTGATGACAGCTTCGGTTACCTCCTGACCGAGATAGTCTTCTGCTGTCTTCTTCATTTTCTGAAGGATGATAGCACTGATTTCCTGTGGTGTGTACAGACGACCGTCGATGTCAACACGCGGAGTGTTATTGTCACCTTTTGTCACCTTGTATGGCAGACGGGCTATCTCGCCTTGCAGACGGTCGAATGTCTCGCCCATCAGTCGTTTGATACTGTATACGGTCTTGGTAGGGTTGGTGATTGCCTGACGTTTTGCAGGGTCGCCAACTTTCCTCTCACCGCCTTCTATAAAGCCCACTACCGATGGAGTGGTGCGTTTGCCTTCCGAGTTAGCGATAACTACGGGTTCATTTCCTTCCATGACTGCGACACACGAGTTCGTTGTGCCGAGGTCGATACCAATAATCTTTGACATAGTTGTAAGTATTTTATTTGTTAATATTTCAATTTATGGGAACTCTCACTGGAGTTCGCTTCAACTATGGCAAAGCCTATGCCAATACATAAAATACTCTAAAATGAAAGAAATCTCTGCCAAAATGGCAGTCTGTAGAGACTGTTTTTCAACTTATCTCACTCCCGCATGGCTGAAATTAACACAGCCTTCTCGCCTATGCGTGTGGCAATAAGCCATTTGTCTCCACCGTCTTTGATGTTGTATTTCTTGCGGATTTCATCTGCTGACAGGGGATAATTCCGCGACAGAATGTTCATCTTCTGACCTCTTATCGCCTTCTTGTCTGCTAAATCTCCAACCCGCCACACTCTGCCTGGTATTGATAGTGAGGTATCGGCAGTGTAGAGATGTGTGTTGTAGCCTAACTTCAACAATCCGTATCTTCGTGCAAACGTCTTGAATGCTCCTGCCTTCATTATTGCCATGTTAGGTTCGATAATGTATTCACCTGTTTCTGTGGCATATTGGCATTCACTCTCTTTCTCCTCCTCCATGCTGAATACAAATTCTTCCTGACTCGTCTCCAGATTCACGCAGTGGAGGAGGGGAGAACGATTGCTACACTCTAAGACCGCTGGTGCAGTAAGACTGTTTTGCTGACAAACCACTATCACCTCTTTCACCTCATTGCGTACCGCCACCACATGCACATTGGTCACACTTAACCCGCATGGTATTCCCTCTCCTGAGGAGAGGGTCAGGGAGAGGTTCTTGATTGCAGCGGAAACATCTATCATCGGCGACAACTTCAGCATCAGAGTGTCGCATTTCTCTCTCAGCAGAGGCATGAGTTCAACCACGTTGGGGGTGCAATCTTCCAGTTTGAACACTTTGCTGCCTGACTTCGACCGCCTCGCAGGGTCTATATATATTAGGTCTGCATGCTTCAGAGTCTGCAGAAAGTGTTCTGCCGTGTCGTGATGTACTTGAATATGTGGTGCATAAAGACCAAAGTTGTGTTCTGCCAACCTGCATAGATCCTCGTCTTGTTCTACATAGTGCGTCTCTTTGAAGTCCTCCGACAGAAACCACGTGTCAATACCCATACCTCCGGTCAGGTCAACAAACACTCCCCTACGACTCTTATATCTCGCTCTTATCTCCGCATGGTTTATCCCCTCTCCTGAGGAGAGGGTTAGGGAGAGGTTTTTAGAGAGGTTCTTATATCTCGCCGTTGTCTCTGATGAGCATTGCTCCAGACTCAGTTGTTTCGGATACCGCCACTCGGGCATTTCTTGCAGAAACGGCAGTTTGTCTCGTGTGCGCTGCATGCCTGTTATCTGTTGGAGGGCATAATTGAAATCGGCATCCGACAACTGTGGATACCGACTCCTTTGCAACGCAAGGCGATTCACATCTTCGCTCGCATGCTCTGTTATGAATGTTTCCGGTTTCAAGGCTTTCTAAATAGAAAACCCCTCTCTTGCGGAGAGGGGGTAGGGTGAGGTTATTACCACATTATCACTACTCTGAAGTGCATGTCTTCGGGCACGATCTTCACAGTGGAATACTCATAAATGAAGTCCGAGCATGTATAGAACACGTTCAGTTTGCCTACGCCGTATTCATAGTCGGTGGTCTCCGAGTAATACGCCCATTGTGTCTCGCCGTTGTCGTCTATGAAACTCTCTTCTTTGTGCCTTGTGTTGGGCAGAAGCAGTTGAACGGCATTGGCTGTGCCGGTGTCATATTCGCGATATACCTGAACCAGACCGTTGTCGTAGATGTCTTTCGTTATCTCAGGCATGTCGAACGACGCCTGGAAGAAATTGTTGTCTGCAAGGGTCGATAGTTGCCACTGGTTGCCGCTTGCCGACAAGTCTAATATCTTGTAGTTCACAAGACCGTCTTTGCCGTCTCTTCCGTCTCTGCCTGCAGGGCCTTGAGGTCCTGTACAACTCGCCAACACTCCCATCGCGAGTATCAAAATGGATAATGTCTTTTTCATAATTCCTGATAATTATGTTTGAGTTTAATGTCTTTTACCTCTTCCACTACAACAATCATACCACACTCGTTAAATAAAAAAGAGCACTGATTATCAGCGCTCCGTGTAGTGCTACGGGGAATCGAACCCCGGTTTAAAGATTGAGAATCTTTTGTCCTAACCGCTAGACGATAGCACCGTTAGTCACGCTCTCTGAAGAATCTGCACTCACGTGCGCTCTTCTCGAAAGCGGCTGCAAAGGTAAACTAAAGTTTTTATATACACAAATACAAAATGATTTTTTCTGTTTTTTCCTCTTGCATAACTCGCTCTTTTATCTTATCTTTGCAACGTCAATATATGATTTACGTAAAAAAGACGTAAAAAAGACGTAAAAAAGACGTAAAAAGGACGTAAAAAGAATATAACTATGGCAAAAGCTATTCCAAGTGTCCTGATTGAGCAACTCTCAGGCAAAATCAACCGCGAGAACGAAGATATCTATCTCGCTCATCGTCTCGGTAAAACCATCGTATCTCACTATCCGCGCCGCAAAGACCCGAAGAAGATTACTTCAGCGCAGACTGCTGAATCTTCTGCCTTTGCTCTCGCTGTCAGGGAGGCGGCAAGGCAACTTGCTGACCCTCAGCTCCGTCAACAGTGGCAGACGCTCTTCGATGAGCAGAAGCAGCATGCGCCGGCGGGCAAAAAGCAGTATCGTATATTGCGCAACTTCGTCATCGCTTCGTTGAAGGAGGCTTCACAAAACAACGACTGATGCTTTTTTTCTTGCATAACATACTTCGATTTATTATCTTTGTACCCGCAAACAAAGCCCCGAACTTTAAACATTAAACTATAAACTTCCTTATGAACAGAAACTACGGATTTGTGCGTGTGGCGGCGGCTGTGCCACTCTTGCGCTTGGCTGATTGTAAGTACAATGCAGAGCAGATTAAACAGCAGATCGACGAGGCGGTCGAAGAAGGTGTGCAGATTGTCTGTTTCCCCGAACTCTCTGTTACGGGCTACACTTGTGCAGACCTCTTCTTTATGCAGCAACTGCAGTCGGATGCACTCGTGGCACTCGAGGATATATGCAATCACACCGCTGGTAAGAGCATCATTGTCATCGTGGGTGCGCCTCTGCAGAGCGACAACAACCTCTACAACTGCGCTATCGTCATGACCGATGGAGATGTGGTTGGCGTTGTGCCTAAAATCAACCTCCCCAACACAGCCGAGTTCTATGAGAAGCGTTGGTTTACTTCTGGGCGTAATTGTCTGCCGAAGATAGAACTCTGGAACGATGAAGTGCCTTTCGGGCGTGACTTGCTCTTCCTTACACGCGACTATAGTTTCGGTGTGGAGTTGTGCGAAGACCTTTGGTCACCGCTTCCGCCGAGTACGCAGCTTGCTATTCAGGGAGCGGAACTTATCTTCAACTTGTCAAGCAGTAACTGCGTGACAGGCAAGCACTCTTTCCGGCGTCAGATGATTATGCAACAGTCTTCACGTGTGCACTGCGGTTATGTATATACCTCCTCTGGAGTAGGCGAGAGTACTACCGATGTGGTCTTCGGTGGTAGCACATATATAGCCGAGAACGGCAAAATGCTTTGCGAAGGAGAGCGCTTCCTGCGTGAGTCGAGCATGACGATACAGGAGTTTGATATTGAGCGTCTGCGTACAGACCGTCAGCGCAATACCAATTTCACCAAGGACAAGACAGAGGCTTACCGCAAGATTTATGTCGCTCCCCGTGAGGACGAGGAGCCTGTCATCGTGCCTGTGCATCGTCACTTCCGCAAGAATCCGTTTATACCGCAGCCGCAGGAGCGTGACGAATTCTGCGAAGACGTACTCCGCATACAGACTTCTGCTCTCGCAAGACGCTGGGAGCACACTCACGCCAAGACTCTTGTCATTGGTGTGTCAGGAGGACTTGACAGCACTCTTGCCCTGCTTGTCTGTGTGCTAACTGCCGATTTGCTTGGCTACAACCGCAAGCAGATTATAGGTGTCACCATGCCTGGCTTCGGCACTTCCGACCGCACATATCAGAATGCTCTTGCTCTTATGGAGTTGCTTGGTATCTCGCAGCATGAGATTCCTATACGCGACTCGGTCATGATGCATTTTCAGGATATTAATCACGACCCTGAGGAGCATGATATCACCTACGAGAATGCGCAGGCCCGTGAGCGTACGCAGATTCTGATGGATATGGCTAACAAATACGGAGGCTTGGTTGTTGGCACTGGCGACATGTCTGAACTCGCTCTCGGTTGGTGCACTTATAATGCCGACCACATGTCAATGTATGGCATCAATGCAGGAGTACCCAAGACTGTTGTAAGATATGTGGTTGAGTACGAAGCACAGAACTACTTCTCTGACGAAGTACGCGACATTCTGCTTGACATCGTGGGCACTCCTGTCTCACCTGAACTTCTGCCTACCGACAAAGAGGGTAATATCGCACAGAAGACTGAGGACAAGATTGGGCCTTACGAGTTGCATGACTTCTTCATGTATTACACTTTGCGCTATGGTTTCTCCAAGGACAAGATTCGCTATATTGCCAATCTCATCTTCGCTGACGACTACACTGAAGAGGAGATACAGAAGTGGCTTGACGTCTTCTTCCGTCGCTTCTTCACCCAACAGTATAAGCGCTCATGTCTGCCTGATGGTCCTAAGGTTGTGTCTCTGTCGCTCTCACCGCGTGGAGACCTCCGCATGCCAAGCGATGTAAACCCTTTGTAAAAGAGAAAGAAGAAATGGTAAACGAGATATGAAGAAACGCATTATTATATTCATAGCGGCACTCTGTTGTCTGTCTTCGGTGGCGGCAGAAGGAATCCTTAAGCCTGTTCGGTGGTCTGTTGAGCAGACTCCGCGAGACACAGATATTGTGCTTACATTCGAGGCTGAAGTGCAGAAAGGCTGGCATGTTTATGACACCAGTATCCCTGATGGCGGGCCTATACCGACTTCTCTTCTCCTTACTGACAACGGTGAGGAGGTGAAGTCTCTCTCTCTTGTCACAATGCAGGAGCCGCAGAGGAAATATGACCCTTTGTTTGACATGGAGTTGGCATACTTTGAGAAGACTGTCACTATGACTGCAGTCATACCTGTGTCACTGCTTGACAAACTGAAGATGCCTGCAGGCGAATTGTCATTTTCTGCTTGTGACGACAAGAATTGTGTGTCAGACAGGTATATGTTTGACATAACCACACCTTCTTCTGTGCTCATAGCCTTTGAGCCGGTTACTCTGAACTTTGAAGAAGTGACTCCTGCTGCAGAAACTGACAACCACTCCGTTTCGTTGATTTGGATATTCCTCTTTGGTTTGCTTGGTGGACTCCTTGCAATCTTCACTCCCTGTGTCTGGCCTATCATACCGATGACTGTCAGTTTCTTTATGAAGCGTAGTCAGAGCGGCAGAGCGGTGAAAGACGCAGTGCTCTATGGTCTCTCCATTGTCATCATCTATGTTGCATTGGGTCTGCTTGTAACTGTCATATTCGGTGCAAGTGCACTAAACGACATAAGCACGAATGCTGTTGTGAATATATTCTTCTTCGTCCTGCTTGTGGTGTTTGCACTCTCTTTCTTCGGAGCGTTCGAGATAACTCTGCCTTCATCGTGGAGTACACGCCTCGACAACAAGGCACGAAGCACTTCAGGCATGCTCAGCATACTGCTTATGGCATTTACGTTGGTGATAGTGTCTTTCTCATGCACCGGCCCGATAATAGGCACTCTGCTTGTAGAGGCAGCTGGTAAGACACTGCTTGCTCCTGCTCTGGGTATGCTTGGCTTTGCTGTGGCTCTGGCTTTGCCTTTCTCCCTGTTTGCCATGTTCCCGCAGTGGATGAAGAAGTTGCCACGCTCCGGTGGCTGGATGGACTCGTTCAAGGTGGTGCTTGCATTCCTTGAACTTGCTCTCTCGCTTAAGTTCTTCTCTGTGGCAGACCTTGCATACGGTTGGCATCTGCTTGACCGGGAAGTCTTTCTCGCTCTCTGGATTGTTATATTTGCTTTGCTTGGCATATATCTGCTCGGACTATTCCGTTTCCGTCATGAGGAGAAGACTGAGGGCATAGGCGTGCTGCGTTTCATGCTTGCAGTAATCTCTCTCTCCTTTGCCATGTATATGATACCAGGATTGTGGGGAGCACCGCTGAAGGCTATATCCGCTTTTGCTCCGCCTATGGAGACGCAAGACTGGGTAAGCAATGCTGCAGCCAACCAGTTAAACAGTTCTCCGGTGCTTCATGATTTCGATGCAGCTCTTGAGAAGGCGAGAAAGGAAAACAAGCGTGTTCTTGTTGATTTCTCAGGCTACGGTTGCGTCAACTGCCGCAAGATGGAGGCAAAGGTGCTCACAGACAAGCGTGTGGAGCAGGAGTTGCAGAACTATGTGGTTGTAACACTTATGGTTGACGACAAGACGCGTCTGCCTGAGCCTCAGTATGTAACAGAGAATGGCAAACAGACACGTCTGCGTACTGTTGGCGACCGCTGGAGTTACCTGCAGCGTACTATGTACGGAGCCAATGCTCAGCCTTACTATGTCAAACTTGACAACAACGGTAACAAGTTTGGCACTGCTTATTCGTATAATGAAGATGTTGAACAATTCCTCAAGTGGCTACAGCAATGAACACAAGACCTAACAATGAATACAAGACCCGTCGTCCGAAAGAGCGTGAGATGATATTCGGTATTCGTGCCGTAATGGAGGCTATAGATGCAGGCAAGGAGCTTGACAAGGTCCTCGTTCGTCGTGATATAGGCTCACAACTCGCCAAAGAACTGCTTGGTAAACTTCAGGGCACAGCCACTCCAGTACAGCGTGTGCCTCTTGAACGCCTCAACCAGTACACCGACAAGAATCATCAGGGTGTCATTGCCTTCCTCTCACCTGTCGAGTTTCAGCATGTTGAGCAGCTTGTGCCAATGCTCTATGAGCAGGGCAGAGTGCCATTCCTCGTAGTGCTTGACGGCATAACCGACATGCGTAACTTCGGTGCTATAGCGCGTACTTGTGCATGTGCTGGTGTTGATGCACTTGTTATTCCGGCAAGAGGCAGTGTAAGCATAAACGGTGATGCCATGAAGACGAGTGCCGGCGCACTGCATACTCTGCCTGTATGCAAAGTGGAGAACCTGCAGAACACGCTCCGCTTTCTCCGTGAGTGCGGTCTTACAGTGGTGGCGGCTACCGAGCATACCGACAAACTGTACACTGAGGCTGATTTCAGTCAACCTGTTGCAATAGTGATGGGTAGTGAGGATACGGGTATATATGAGGAAAACCTGAAACTCTGTACGGAGAAAGTAAGAATACCGATGACCGGCGCAATAGAGTCGCTGAATGTAAGTGTGGCTGCCGGTATATTCATCTACGAAGTACTACGTCAGCGCAGATAACACATTTCGGCGTATAGGACACATTTTCTTGTCGCTTTATATCAAGAATACCTGCTCTGTTGCTCTCGTCAATGCAGTGTATAACCAGCGGTAGTAGTCAGTACCCAGTTGCTCGGGTGTGATGTTGCCCTGGTCGATGAACACTCGCCGCCATTGTCCTCCTTGCGCCTTGTGACATGTGACTGCGTAGGCGTGTTTCACTTGCAAGGCGTTGTAGTAGGGGTTTTCCATTATTGTCTTTACAAGCTCCTTACGCGAGCGTATCTCCGGATAGTCTTCCGCTATGCGGTCAAAGAGTTGTCTCAGCATCTTGTATGACTCGTCAGGCGAGTCAGTAAACAGAGTGTCAAGCCAGACAACAGCATCTATCTCCCAGTCGTAGTCCACAGCTCTTAGTGAGGCGTCTGCAAAGCGGTAGCCATATAACTCTCTGCGGTTTCTAAGTCTCTCCACTTCAAAGATGTCGCCGTTGGCAAGGAAGTCGATACCTTCGTACTGGCGTGTCCAATAGTAGTTGTTTTTTGTCACCATCAGGCGGTCACCACCAGTAACCTCTTCCTCTTTCCACAGAATGCGTACCCGTATGCCTTGGTTATAGAGGTTCATTCGTTTGTTGGTGCGTGTGACCACCATCGTCTCTGCTACACCTGCCTCACGGTAGGCGCGCTCCAATTCCTCTGTGAGGTCGGAGCCTGATATACGCTGAATGTCGCTGAAGCCATCTAACTGAAACTGCGGCATTACGTTGACGTTTCCTGCCGCCAGTTGCTCACGTAGCATGGTGGCATTGCAGAGTATGCCGCTCTCAAGAGCCTGCCTTGCTACCTGTGTCAGTGTGTGCGAAGCAACAGTCAACCCGTATCCACCAAGCCATTCGGCACTAAGCGCAGGACTGTCGTCTTGTCCTACCGGAGGCAACTGTGCATCATCGCCAATGAGTATGAGAGAACAGTTGCGGCCTGAGAAGACATATTGAATAAGGTCGTCAAGGAGTCTGCCTGTGCCGAAAGCGGTGTTGTCTCCGTTGTTTGAGAGCATTGAAGCTTCGTCAACTATGAATATGGTGTCTTGTGCCGCATTGTATGAAAGAGAGAAACTATCGATACCAGCCTGCTTCTGGCGGTATATCTGCTTGTGTACGGTGTAGGCAGCAAAACCTGAGTAAGCAGCAAGCACTTTGGCCGCTCTGCCTGTGGGTGCGAGAAGCACTGTCTTTTGCTGAAGTTTGCGGAGAGCACGCACAAGGGCAGCAATGACAGAGGTCTTGCCTGTGCCAGCGTAACCGCAGAGCAGGAATGTGCGGTTGTCGGCGGTTGATGTGAGAAAGCCTCCGAGTTTACACAACAACTCCTGTTGCCCCTGATTAGGTTCGAAAGGCAACTCTGCGCGTATGCGTGATATGAGAAAATCGGTAAGCAAGAGTATTATTAACAGTTGTCAGTTGGTATCTTCCTCTTTCAGTAATCTTACATTTATCGTCCGTGTATAGTTCGTGTATCGTCCGTATATCGTCCGTGTATCGTCCGTGTATCGTCCGTGAAGTGCAGGTTGAGATATGGTGTTAATCAGTTAAAAAATGCGTATAATTGATGTATGATTTGCGTATATGAAAAAGAAGCAGTACTTTTGCAGCGGGTAAGTCCTACACGACCAGCTCCCTCTGAATTCCCCCAGGTCTTGACCGAAGCAAGGGTAGGAGGTTGTAGCGGTGCGATGTAGTAAGCTTACCCATTTTATTTTACTATCTTTGTTGTATTATTTCCACGTTTGACAATATATATACCACGAGGAAGGATTGCTGATTGTGTGCCCATATAATGTCCGCTGATGTCGTATATGGCAATGGTCTCGGCTTCGGCAGGCATGGCATATTCGATGGCAGACGGTGTGTCATAGTATGCTGCGACGAGGTCTGGAATGCCGTAGCCGTAGGCAGAGTCGGGTGTGAGATAACGGTCAGCGGAATGAATGAGTTTCTGCCTTATTTCTCTGGCAGTCAGTTGAGGCATAGCCGACCATAGTGTTGCGGCGGCACCCGCCATTATGGGTGTTGCGAACGAAGTCCCGCTACTGGCGTAGAAGGCATCGGGGTAGTAGTAAGGCACATTGGTAGCCATAGCACAGATGTCAGGTTTGACTCTGCCGTCAGCGGTAGGGCCGTAAGACGAGAAAGTGCTGTGTTCACGATTGATGTCAACACCTCCAACGGTCAGAATGTCTTCGGCATCGGCAGGCGCATCGATATAATGCCATTCTTTGTTACCTTCGTTGCCGGCAGCTATAAAGACGAGTATGCCTTTGTTTGCGGCAACAGTGGCAGCGAGTGAGCATCGTGCGGTCTTGCCGTTCATGTCGGCGTATGTGAAACTGGTGCTTTCATCGTTGAACACATAATACCCGAGCGAGGCGGTGATGATGTCGGCCCCAAGCGAGTCCGCCAACTCGAAAGCACGCACCATATTGTCAACTTCCAGCATTGACTCGGAGTCGTCGTCTTCAGTGTGAAAGAGGTAGAAGTCGCTCTCCGGTGCCGTGCCAAGCAGAGTGTCGCCACGGGCACCTGAAATCAGCGAAAGCACTGCGGCTCCGTGGAAACCTGTTGAATATACATTATCAGAAAGCTCCACTATGTCGTATGTGCCGAGAATGTGAGGTCTGGTATGAGTGAAGGCATCGGCAGTGTTGACATTAAGGAAACCGTTGTCAACCACTGCAATGGTCTTGCCCTGACCATAGAAACCCAGTCGGAAGAGCGAGTCAAGGCGGAGCATAGTGGTGTATTGTGCGGCATACCGGTCAGCGCTGGTTGTTATCAGTCCGATGTCTGTCTTGTTGACAGTCATACGCTTGCTGTATGGAGGAGGCAGTATGTCATTACGCCTTGTATATTGCATGGTTCTTATGAAACTGATGCTCATCATGTCAAGAATGTTGCCACCGGCAGGCGCCTCTGCCACTACTCCGTTCAACCATTTGGTGGTATAGCGCACTTTGTAGCCCATGCGACGTAGGGAGTCGATATATAGTTCCGACACAGGCAGGTCGAGCGAGTCAGTCACAATGTTCTGACTCTGGCGTCTGGCGAGTGCCTTTGCCGAGAGGTATTCTTCGGGGTGGTCGAGTGAACCTGTAGTACCATGTTTGTCGGTGAAACCTATGAAACAGATGTCAGCCCACAAACAGACAGACACCAATGACACAAGTACGCTTGCAATGATTCTCATATTCTCTCAACTTGTTTGATTGTCACGACTTTCTTTTCTCCAGCAACACAACATTCTCCACATGCTGTGTGTGCGGAAACATATCGACAGGTTGTACACGTGTCACCTTGTAGGCGTCATCAAGCAATGCAAGGTCACGCGCCTGCGTGGCAGGGTTACAGCTTACATATACGATGCGCTCGGGTGCGGCAAAGAGAATGGTGTTCACCACGTCTTCATGCATTCCCGCACGCGGCGGGTCGGTGATGATGACATCAGGTCTGCCGTGTTCGGCGATGAAGTCACGGTTGAGTATGTCTTTCATGTCGCCGGCAAAGAAGAGTGTGTTGGTGATGCCGTTTATCTGGGAGTTCACCCGTGCATCTTCTATCGCTTCGGGCACATACTCAATGCCAATCACTTGCTTTGCCTGCCTTGCAACGAAGTTGGCAATGGTGCCGGTGCCTGTATATAGGTCGAACACAAGTTCGTTGCCGCTTAGTTGAGCCGCCTGTCTTGCTACTTTGTAGAGTTCATACGCCTGACGCGTGTTGGTCTGATAGAAAGACTTGGGACCAATCTTGAACTGCAAATCCTCCATCTGTTCCATGATATGGTCTTCGCCGAAAAAGAGGTGAACAGGCAAGTCGTTGATAGTGTCGTTGGCTTTCTGATTGATGACATACAGGAGTGAGGTTATCTGCGGAAAGTTCTCATGAATAGCCTGCAATAGTGCATTCTGCGCGTCTGTCTGTTCCTCTGCAAACACCATGATTAGCATTACGGCACCATGCTCAGTGGTACGCAGTATCATAGTTCTGAGGAAACCCGTCTGCTGACGCAGATTGAAGAAGGTGAGGTTATGGCTGACTGCGTAGTCACGAATGAAGTTGCGTATCTGGTTGTTCAGCGGCGGCATGAGTCGGCAGTCTGTGATGTCAAGTACCTTGTCGAAGCAGTTGGTGATATGAAAACCTACACCGTGACCGCGTTCCACATTGTCTATTCCGCCTGCCGCGTGAATGTCTTCCCAACTTACCCAACGCTGGTCGGAGAAAGTAAACTCCAGTTTGTTGCGGTATTCGTAGATACGCTCCGAACCGAGAATGGGACTGATAGCGGGTAACTCAACCTTGCCTATGCGTGTGAGGTTGTCGGTTATCTGTTGTTGCTTGTATCGAAGTTGTTCTTCGTATGGCAGTATCTGCCATTTGCAACCTCCGCAGTTGCCGAAGTGCGGACATTGTGGTTCGCATCGCCTGTCGGAATACTTCACGAAACGCTCTACACGCGCCTCCATGAAGTTGTGTTTCTTCTTGGTAATCTGCAAGTCAACTATGTCTCCCGGCACGCAATAAGGCACGAACACCACACAGTCGTTAATGCGCGTCAGTGCCTTGCCTTCGGCTGCGATGCCGATTATCAGGATATTCTCGTATAACGGGAGGTTCTTCTTCTTGCTCATGCGGGTTTAATGTTTGGTTGTCAGCCATCTGACAGATTGTGTATATGCAGTGCCGAAGTCTTGGAGCGACTCAAGCGGAAAAGCGAAGACAAGTGTCTTGGCTCCTGATTCAGCGTTTTCGGAGGCTACGGCTGCCGCAACGAAACTGTCTCTGTATCTTGCCACCGCCTTTGCTTCATCGCCGGTCGGCGCTATGCCGTCGGGGTTTTCGGTGTGAAGAGTATGTGTGTTAGGTTCTGTGAGCAGATTGCAGTTTGCAGAATCCTCTCCCGGAATGGCGAGAGTGACTCTGCCTGAGCGCGTAGCATGGCGTGATGCCTGTTTTATATGCAGAATGTCAGCGAGGAAAGCCTTGTCTGCCGCCTCGTCGGAGGTGATGTATGCTCCGCTCAGAAGCAGTCTGCCGCCTTGACCTAGATAGTCGGTGAGCAACGTACGCATCTCAGGTGTGAAAGTGGGGTAGGCGGTAGTCTGTTTGCGTGTGCCTTGTCGTGTCAGTTTCTGTTTGCCGAGGATAAGGTCAACAGCGTCAATGCCTTCTGGCACGCTGTTCAATGCGCTTGCAGCGGTTGAGATGTAGGAGAAATGCAGAGTGTCGAGTGCTTTGCCGTGAAGCGAAGGGTAGTCGAAGGTGTTGCCCACATACCAACAGTCGGCATGATCCATATATGAAGAACCGAAGCCGCCGTCATCGTTGGTAACCCACGGTTTGCGGCGGTCAAACTCATACTGTCTGCCGATGTAATTAACCTCTTTGCCATAAGGAACGGCTTCGGTGGTGAAACCGAAGTATGTCGAGTCAAGACAGAAGAACTCGGGTGCCGACACGCGGTCGAAGCCGTTTACAATAAGAATACGACCTTTCGCCTGACTATCTATGCGTGCGGAGAGAGTCTGAGACATCATGCTTATGCCGCCGCGGTTGCCTGCCGCGATGCGGAAATCATAGTGTTTGTCTTTCTCGGGCATAAAGGTATATTCCGCCTCCGTCATCTTGATTCCGTTGTCCCAGTCGTGACCTTCAAGGCGTGTATATACGATGTAGTAGTCCGCGTTGGCAGTCTCTTCCAGAGAGTCGGTCTGTTCCGACCATGTCAGTCGGAGCGAGTCGCTGCCTGCAAACGAGACTGCAAAGTCGCACACAGGCAGAGGCTGTACCACGTATTTAGTGCCGTATTGCTCATGCAGAAAGCGAAGCATGCCTTTGTAGATGGCTCTTGAGACGAGGAATCGGAAGTTAGGGTCAAGACCGTATCGCATGTCGGCAGGATTCTGGTGAGAGAGGAGTTCAAGCAGAACGACGGGTATCTTTGGGTTGCGTGCCTCGGAGTATGACGAGTTCATCAGTTCGCGACGCTGCCACTCGGGTGCGTAGGTCTGACGTATATCCTCCACTATCTGTGTCTGCATCATGTCGGCAAGGTTGCGTGCGGTGAGGCGGCTTATGCCTGTCGGGTACTCCATGTGTTTCTCGTCATCGCGATTCATGTAGATGATAAGAGAACCGACGATGGAGTCGTTCTTCGTCAGACCTGCGTCGGTATGAAAGGCGAGACCCAAGTGCACAGGTATCTTCAACCCCTTGCCCTGCGGGTATGCGGCAGAACCGCCTATGAGCCAGTTCATCCATCTGCCGCGCGAGGCATAGTCGTCGATGTAGTCGTTCTTGCTCTCGGTGAAGTTATACACCGAGTCAGGAATGCCTGAGTACTGCATCCAGTATCTCGCACCCTCTATGTAACGCGGAAAGCCTGAGGTGAGAGGGAAATTGGCTAACTGGCTAACTGTGGAATCGGGGAATTGGTTAACCGGGGAATCTGCCAGTTGCACGGAGTCGCTTGACTTGATGTTGTCTATCGCTTCCTTCGTGGCATATCTGGCGACGCTACCCATACCTCCTCCGAAACGCACTGCATCGGTGGTAACAACCGTACCTGCCTTGCCGTGGTTGCTCAGTGTCAGGTAGTTACCGCCTGTGTCCTGCGAGAAGAAGTGCGTTCCGAGATATACCCATGTGCCTCCGCCCATACGCTGGTTGACGGCATAAGTGGTGGTCTCTCCGTTGTGCATAACGGTATATTGCACATTGTTGCTACTGTTCTTGAGCGACTTGTAACTCACATACACGGCATACTCGCCAGCCTCGGGTATGGCGGGAGTATAACGCACCTTTGTTGTCTTCTCGTGCTCAGGGTTGGCATTGGCGATGCTGTAGCCTCCCATGCAGAACGGGTTCTGACCCTCAGTGAGAGGTTCCTGGGGCATGCCGAATCCTCCATCGCGCACTGCTTTGAAAGCATCGCTGCCGCTGAAACACAAGGGGTCGGCATCGTCGCAGACCACTTCGTTCAACTGAGTGTCGCGCTCACGCGGCTGAATGACCACCGCTCCTGCGTTCTCGAGCATAGGCACCAGAAAAGGCATGGTGTATGACGTGGTATAGAGGTCTTCAACAGTACTCAACAGTCTGGCACGCTGAAAAGTCCAACGCTCGTCTTTCTGGTTGAAATACAGGCCGTGGCTGCCATATAGCGCTATGTGAAAGCCGTCTAATCCACGGTCTGCCTTGTACTGGCGTGATGTGTTGCTCACCAGAGGGTGTCTCTCGGGCGGCAGAGTGTAATGCAGGTCTCTGTGGAGCGTCTCTGACTGTAACTCCGACAACTCGTAGCCGTCGGTGAAGATGAGACACTGACCGTCCGCCTCGCCGAACACCTCGTCGTGTGCTATCTGCCTGAGACGCGCTATACGCTCTTCATCCAACGAGAGGTAGCTTATCGACTTGTTGGTGAATATCTCGGCTCGCTCCTGGTCAACGCGTATGCGCGTTATCTTCACTTTACCCACACGGGCGAAACTGTTGATGTACGTGCTAAGCGAATCCTGCAACGCCTTCTTGTCCAATGCCGAAGCCGACAGGCAGGTCATAAACGACAGTAATATGATGAAATAACGTTTCATGTCTGAAAATTGAAACTTGAAACCATTGTATTGCTCTGCAAAAGTACAAAAAATTACGTAATTCTCAAAGTTTTTTTGAAGAATAAAGAATATATGCTACCTTTGCAGAAAGAAAAATTAAAAAGTAAAAAGGAAAATGTAAAAAATCAATTAATAAGAGTTCGGTAGGTGACGGATGAACCTACATTTGAAGCAAGGTCTATTGTCTTTCCGCAACTGTTATCTTCAATGCTTTTTTAATTTTTACTTTTTACTTTAACACTTGCCAGTCAATGTACCTTTTCTATACACCCGATATCGCCACGCAGCATGTTCTCTCTGAGGAAGAGTCGCAGCATTGTGTGCGAGTGCTTCGCTATCAGCGCGGAGACGAGATTCTGCTCACCGATGGGCAGGGCAACACCTATTATGCCCGTATCACCAATCCGCATCCACGGCATTGCGAGTTCGAAGTGATAAGTCAGGAGAGGCAGCCGCGCACTCATGACTTCTACTTGCATATCGCCATCGCACCTACGAAGAACATCGAGCGTATTGAGTGGATGGTGGAGAAATGCACCGAGATAGGCATCGACGAGATAACACCTTTGCTCTGCCGTTTCTCCGAGCGCAAGCAGATTCGCGAAGACCGCCTTCAGAAGATCATCCTCTCCGCCGCAAAGCAGTCGCTCACGCCATACCTGCCCAAACTCAATCCGATGACCGACTACAACACACTCGTCACTTCGGCGCATGAGCAAACACGGTTCATTGCGCATTGCTACAAAGAGGACAAACGGGAACTCAAGGACGAAATCCGGCGAGGCAAGTCGTGTCTTGTGCTCATCGGCCCTGAAGGCGACTTCTCGGAAGACGAGATACGCCTCGCCATCGACAACGGTTTCGTGCCTGTCTCGCTTGGTCAATCGCGCCTCCGCACCGAAACCGCCGCCGTCGTCGCCTGCCACACCGCCATTCTCATTAATGAAGCGTGAAACTGGGTAATTGGCTAACTGTGAAATTGGTTAATTGGTTATAAGGCTAACCGCCAAATTTTCGTAGGGGCGACTCAATGTGGTCGCCCTTATATGTGTATGTTGGGTGTCTTTCGGGCAAAGCCATGTTAAAAGTCTCGAAAGTGCCAAAAGTGCCAAAAGTGCCAAAACTTTTTTAGAACATCTCCCTGACCCTCTCCATAGGAGAGAGGGCTAAGAGGTTAAGAGGCTAACCAATTCCACAATTAGCCAATTAGCCAGTTACACAGCTTCAAGTCAAAACAGTCTTGGCAGGAAGTCGATGAGGTATTTGCGCCAGTTGTCCCAAGTGTGAGAACCTGTGGTCTCCACGTAGATATACGGATACTTGTTCTTGTCAAGCAGAGCGCGGTACTGTACGTTCTCCGCAAACAGAAAGTCGTCCCTGCCGATAGCGATATAATAGAGCGCAGGGGGAGTCTTGAACTGTCGGCTCAGGTCTTTCTCCACGTTCTTATAGACTCGTGGCGTGTTCTTGTTCGACGGGAATGCCAGTTTCGCATCGGGCGTGTTGGTCGTGTTCGGGTCGTAGTAGGTGTTATAAACTGGCGAGAAGAGTCCTATGTAGTCGAAGAGTTGGTTGTAGTAGTGCGAGATATGCATGGCGTGGTAGCCTCCCATCGACAGACCCGCTATCGCACGTGAGCGCTTCTTGGTTATCGTGCGGAAATGCTGTTCCGTGAATGTCATTATGTCGCCGAAAGTCTCTTCGAACTCGCCGCGTAGTCGCACGTCGCGGTTCGACCATTTCACCTTGCCGTCCTGCGTACGGTAGTCATACACAGGCGATGCGTCCTGCCAGATGTTGCCGTTCGGGAAGATGACTATCATCTCCTTGCATTTGCCCTGGGCAATCATGTTGTCGAGTATCTGAGCGGCTCTACCGAGTTCAAGCCATGCCGTCTCGTCGCCACCGCTGCCGTGAAGGAGATAGAGCACAGGATAGTAGTTCTTGCCGTCGGCGTAGCTTGGAGGCAGATAAACCGACATGCGTCTCTGTCTGCCACCGGAGGCGGGGTAATACACTTGCTCCACGGTGCCGTGCGGCACTGCCTGGGTCTCCATCAGCGATGTGCCGTCTGCGGGTAGGGTGAAGTAGTTGAAGAAATAGTTCACGTCACGCATCACTCTCGAGTTCTGCGGGTCAAGCACGCGGTTGCCGTCAACAGTGAGGAAATACTGGTAGAGGTTGTCCTGTAGCGCATCGGTGGTACAACTGAAGGTGTCACCTGTTTTCTGCATGTCGAAACTCTGACCCTGCATCTCAAGTGTCACGGTAGAGGCATTGGGGTTGGTGTAGGAGAAACTGACGGTGTTGTCTTTGTTAACGGTCTGTGAGCAGACAAGCACAGGAAGAAGTGCCAGACTCAGTAGTAATTGTCGTTTCATAAGGCAGGATTCAGATTAATTGCTGTGCAAAAGTAATACATGTTTTGTAAATATGCAAATATGTATTATCTTTGCAGGAGAAAACAATTGATGTATGATTAAGAATCGTTTTGCCGCACAACAGTTGCGCAGTTGGTTTCTGTTTTTCGCACTACTGATAGTGGTTGCTTCGGTGTTGTACGCCAACCGTCTCGCGAGCCGTCTGGCACAGGAGGAACGCAGGAAGATGGAGGTGTGGGCTGACGCGACACGTGAGTTCATCCTTGCCGACGAGAACACCAATGTGGACTTCGTCAGCCGCATCATTGAGGGCAATACCACTATACCCGTCATAATGACAGATACCGAAGGGCATTATCTTTTATCGCGTAACGTTCGTGAGCCTAAGGACAATGTCGAGGCGTTCTATGCTAGGAAGATAGCGCGGCTGAGGGAGTCGCAGGAGCCGATAGAGGTGCGTATAGATGATAACACCGTACAGTATATCTACTATGAAGATTCCACTTTGCTCCGCCAGTTGCAATATTTCCCGTATATTCAGTTCAGCGTGATATTCCTGTTTATCATCATCTCCATCTTCTCGCTTTACACCGTTCAACGCAGCGAGCAGAACAAGGTGTGGGTGGGTCTGTCAAAGGAGACTGCGCACCAGTTGGGTACGCCTATCTCCTCGCTTCTGGGGTGGCAGGAACTTCTACAGACCAAGTACCCCGATGACAAACTGATACCCGAGATGTCGAAAGACATAAGCCGTCTGCAGACCATAGCGGAGCGTTTCTCAAAGATAGGCAGCGAACCCGAACTGCGCCGTGCCGCGCTTTTGCCTGTGATAGAGAAGAGCGTAGGCTATATGCAGACGCGCACCAGCAACAAGATACAGTATGAAATTGTTGCCGGCGATTCGGAGAATGTCAAGGTCATGATGAACGAACCTCTGCTTCAGTGGGTACTTGAGAATATATGCAAGAACGCTGTTGACGCCATGAGCGGAACAGGACATATCACAGTACGGCTGACGCGCGAAGACGAGAAGGTGAATATCGACATCTCCGACACGGGCAAAGGCATACGCGAGAGAGACTTCAACAAGGTATTCCTCCCGGGTTACACCACCAAGAATCGCGGTTGGGGGTTGGGACTCAGTCTCGCGAAGCGTATAGTGGAGGACTATCACACAGGCAGAATATCGGTACTCCAGTCTGAATTGGGTAAGGGTACAACGTTCAGAATACAAATGAAGACCGTCTGATGTCAGGTAGTGGAGAATATGATGAGAGCATGAGTTTCTGGCAGCATCTCGAGGTGTTGCGAAAGGTGTTGTGGAAAGCATTGTTTGCGGTTGTGGTTATCGCAGTCGCCGCTTTCGTTTTCAAGGATGCACTCTTCAGTATGGTCTTTGCGCCTTCAAGAGGGGACTTTGTTACATACAGACTACTTTGCAGACTGGCGGAACTGACAGGCTGGCACGGTCTCTGCGCGTCTGATTTTCAGGCAGCGTTCATAAACACCGAACTCGCTGCGCAGTTCATGACGCATGTCAAAGTGTCGTTGTGGACAGGTGTCTGCCTCGCGTCTCCGTATATAATATATCTGCTTTACGGCTTCGTTGCACCGGCATTGTACGAGAAGGAGAAACGCTATTCCGGCATTGTGATTTTCAGCAGCGTGGCTTTGTTTGTGGCAGGAGTGCTACTGAACTACTTCGTCATATTCCCGTTCTCTTTCCGTTTCCTCAGCATGTATCAGGTACAGCCTGAGGTGGTCAACCAGATAGCCTTGTCGTCATACATATCCACATTTCTTCTTCTCAGTCTGTTGCTCGGAGTCATGTTCGAGTTGCCTGTTCTGGCGTATATTCTTGCAAAGATGGGTGTACTCAGGGCAGACGCTCTGCGCAAGTATCGCAAGCATGCGTTTGT
>CAJOIR010000022.1 GCA_905234685.1 Paludibacteraceae bacterium | reverse complement strand
AAAGTGTATCATACAATAAAGGCATTGTAAAACACTTTTTTCAATGCTCAAATTGGTGTAGTAACGCCGTTCCTGTTTATTCGTCTTTCATTTCCTGTTCAGCAAAAACGCAAAGCGAAATGCTACAAATCAGCAATCGGATTTCGGAACCTGACTTGCTGATTATTCTAATATGTGGCAATATGTTTTTCTGTCGTGAGGATGGTATGAAAATCATTCTTGTTGGCTGCCTGAACCATAAAAAGTTTATATTTCCGTACCGACATACTCTGACAATCAACGGGTTTGCAACCAACGGTTTATATCGGCGCACTTTGGCTTTATATAATTTGCTTATCTGCTGAAAAATGAGTAATTTTGCACAAGTTTTCAGTAAACAATATCCATTTATGAAAGTTTCAAGAGGTTGGTTGTACGCGGTCTTTTGCGCAACGGTTATGATGACGGCTTGCAATAATAAGGACGTACAGCGTGTGGAGAAGGCGGAAGAGTTACTGACCGTGAATAGGGATTCGGCAATGGCGATATTGCGCGAAGTGGTACGTCCGGATCAGTTGCCGGAAGAATCAAAAGCCCTGTATTGGTTTTGCGTGGCAGACATACGCGCCAACACCATGCAATCGCTGTCCGAAGACTCCATGATCTGTTGGGCGGCGCAGTATTTCCGCGACAGGTGGCTGCAAGACGGAGCGTACGAGGATTATATGATGAAAGCGGGCATGGAGGAGACTTTTTATTGGTGGTGGAATGATGACAAAGAAAAGGCACAACAAGTTCTGCAACGCCAGCAGCAATATGCCGAAGAGATAGCAGACAAGAAAGGCGAACACATCTGGGAAGTGATTTTACTGCGTATATCTGCCGAATTGGCTATGCGTTATTACGATTATGAACGCGTGCGCGATTACACGGAAGCCCTCATCCGTCTCGGTGACGAGAAAGCAATCCATTTAGACGAAGTGGTGCGTGTCTATAACGGCATGGCAATTACGTATTTCTATTTGGGTGAATACGACAAGATGGAGCAAGCCTTTGAGAAAGCGATTGCGCAGAGTTCGGACTCCGCGTTTATTGTTAATGTGGTACGCCGTAATTATGCCGATCTGTTAGGAGAAATCGGGCAGACCGAGCGCGCAATACACATGCACGAAGAACTGGCTGCTATCTATCGGGAAGGGAATAGTTGGCTGTTGGTGGAAAGCCTTTATTCTTTGTCGCGTCTTTGGCTTAATAAGGGCGATAAACAGCGTGCAGACAGATATATGCGTGAGGCGGAAGAACTGTTTGAAACTTACCGTGCAACTATTTCATCGCCATCCGCAGAAGCAGGTTTGTTGGCGCATCGGCAAGTGCTGAATTATGCACTGCATGGCCACTATCAGATGATGCCCTTAGCCACGTACAACACGCAATGGCAGGACAAAGATTATATTCGTTACCGTGTGGCAGAAGCCAAAGAACGCTCCATGAGTGACTTGCGCGAACAAGTGCTGCGTCAGCAATTGGCAAAGCAGCGGCAAACAATACTCATTGTTGGACTTGTGTGCATGGTTTTTGGATTATGCCTATTGTCCGTCTATATGTACCGTCGTCGTCAACGGCTGCTGTTGGAGAAAGAAGAAGAGATAGAGACCCTGAAAGGAATCATAAATAAGGGACTAAGTGACAAAGTACCAAGTACGAAGGAGGCGGATGGGAATGTCCGCAAACTGATGTTGCAGCAATTGGGTGTCATCAAAACGATTGCCGGAACACCCACCGAGGCCAACCAACAACTGCTTGCACGCCTCATGGCATTGAATGAGGAAACCGCCAATGCCCTCATCGACTGGCCAAGCATTTACCAAACCATTGATTTGGTTTATGATGGCTTCTACACACGTCTCGTGCAGAAGTACGGAGCCAACGACCAATCCAAAGGTTCGGCACACCCGGTCTTGAACGAGAAGGAATTGCAACTCTGTTGTTTGCTCAAAGCTGATTTCTCCACCAAGGAGATCAACATGCTCACTCGTCAAAGTCTCCAGACCATCTATCAGCGCAAGACCCAAGTCCGTCAGAAGCTATCTCTCCCTGAAGCCGAAGATATAACATCAATTATGTTATAAACATGCTTCAAAAACAAAAATGCACTAAATTCCAAAATAGTAGCAAAATTATTTGTATATATCAAAAAAAGTAGTATCTTTGCACAAAATTTAAAAATGGATTTCATCAAAAACTGATACGAGCAGTTTTTTATAATATATAAATATATTATACCATACGTTTTTTAGGGGTGGAAATCCAGCCAAAATACAGCCAAAAGGGGCTAAAAATGGCCCAAAAATAATAAAAATTGAAGTATTAACTCGTTCAAAATCAGCAAGTTAGATTTTTGACTTTCAGGTTCACCGAGTCGTGGGTTCTCCGCCGCTACGCTCTGTCGATCTGCTCGCTTTGTTCGCCGTGCGAGCCCCACACTCCACCCGAAAACAAAATCAGCAGCCTTTCGGTTGCTGATTTTGTTTTCGTAGAGCAGTACGAGCGAGAAGCCAATTTCGTTTAGTTTCCTGTCGAAACGCCTCCGCCGCCACCGAGACGGTTGGTTTCGTCCATATCGCCTACTTTACGCTGTTTGTGCTGCTGGTACTGGCCGAACATCCATGTGATAGAAAATACCACTTTCTGGGCACGAACCGTATTCTTGTACCAACTGCTATAGCCTTCCGCCAGACCTTCGTCATGGTTCTCAAATACCATCGATCGCGCCAAGTCCTGAATATTGAGATTGAAGATCAGGCCTTTATGCATATACATCTTACGCACTCCGAAATTGGTAAAGAACGTGCTTCCTGACCTGTTATATCCCGTTTGCATAGGCGAGGACCAGTTGGCATCGAACATAATCGTCCAGTCTTTGGGCAGATAAGCGGACAAAGTACCACCCACATAGCCGTAGTGGTTTCTGTTCTCATATACAGGCTTGCCGTCCGCCTGTTTCTCGTACGACCTGTTGATAAAATGCAGCCATCCCGCATTTACCGTCAACGCCAGCCATGCGCCTTGCATCGTGCGGACACTCTCCGGTCCGTAGCTGTATTTGGGAACAAGCGGCAATTCGGTCAGAGACAGGTTGACGCCGTGCGTGGTACAGGTGCCGAAATTGCTCCACTGCGAATAGCCCATACCGTTCGGCAAAACGGTCGTCTTGGATGAGAACATATCCTGCGTGTGCGCAAAATTAAAGGTCATATTAAGGTACTGCGTCCAGGAGAAATGAATCTCTACATCATTATTGAATTCCGGCGTCAGTTCCGTATTTCCTTCCTGGTAACTGTACGCATCCACATAGGTTCGGAACGGATTCAGCATCCAATAACTGGGTCGTTTGATACGACGGGTGTAACTGGCACTCACGCTGTAGGATTCTATCTGCTTGCTCATATCCGTCGGTTGGTTGCTGTAACCGATATAGACCGTCGGGAAGGGATTGAAATAGGACTTGTTCGTAATAGAATCAGCACTCTTCCAGTCGCCGTGACTGAAGGTATATTCGCCTCTCAGACCGAGTTTGACAGACCAGTGTTCGCCGAATTGCTTGCCCACACTGATATACGCTGCCGCCACATGCTCGTCATAACGGAAAGCACTCAGTTCGCTCGGACGAGCCGTTCCGTTGAGCATCGAGTCGGTGGTCATCGCGTTGTCCGTGGACGACAGCGCGTACTTCACGCCGCATTCAATCATGCCAGTTTCCCAGAACTTTGTCTGGAAATCCAGTTTTGCACTGTAAATATCGACCATCTGACGGCTGTGAATATCCAGTCCGACAGAACGATTTCCGGTTTTCGAACTGACAAACTCCGTTTCCTGGTAATTATGGGAAGTGTTGCGATAGCGGTTATAATCCACGTTCACTGTCAGTTCGCGTTCGAGCGCCTCCGAGAACGTGTGCGTATAGTTGAGATTCGCCGTGTGCTGCGGTGCCTGCAAACGGTTTTGCGACTGCGTCACGCTGTTGACCGTATCCGTCGGACTATACGTATAGGCATAGTTGCGTCCAGGCACAATCTGTTGATTCACATCCATGTACGGCACCTGAAGGATAAAACCGAGTGTGTTCACCGAATCAATATACCAATCGTTACCGATCTTGAGCATGTAATATTGGAATTTTGTATCGTATCCCGACTTCGAATAGTTTTCTGTGGCAGGCGTCTTCCTGTATGACTCAAAGTCAATATCGTTCTGCGCAAAGACTTGGGTCAACTGCCCGAAGGTATAGGTCTTTTCGCCACGGTAATTGAGCATCAGCGAAGCCATCTCCTGACTCAACCATCGTTTGACATCGCTGAAATACATACCTCCGTACCCAACGGACAACATACCGTTCAGACCTCGCATCATATTTCGCTTGGTCTTGATGTTGATGATACCACCCTGCCCGCTTGCGTCATATTTGGCGGAGGGGTTGGAGATGATCTCTATCTTCTCTATCGTGTTGCCGTCCGTACCATCGAGCATGGCTTTGAGTTGCTGTCCGCTGAGATAGGACGGCTTGCCGTCAATCCATATCTCCACGGACTTACCGTTGACGGTGATGTTTCCGTCCTTGTCAATGCGTACACCGGGCGCACGACGGAGGATATCATTGCCATTCGAACCGGCGGAGAGAGGCGAAGCGCTCACGTTTACCACTAGTTTGTCCATCTGCCGCTCGATAAGCGGTTTCTTGGCTTTCACTTCCACTTCCGCCAGCCGCTCCGTTTCTTCGTGCAATACGAAATCCGGTCCGCCAAACGCGGTGTGATAGCCGACAAAAGAAGCCTGAATGATATACGCACGCGCAGGAACCTCTATAGAATAATGTCCGTCCTCGTCCGTGATGGCGCCCGTGAGGAGTGTTGAGTCTTGCGCCAACACGGAAATTGTTACAAAAGGCATGGGTTTGTCCTGTGCGTCCGTGACCGTACCTTTGACCGTTTCGGCTGATGCCGTAAGGGAAATCAGCATCAAAAATCCCAATAAAACCTTTTTCATTTGTCTGATGTTTTTGAAATCAGGTGCAAAGGTACTGCTTGGGGGTTATTCGGGATATGAAAAAACGGACATTGTATCGTTTTTGTGCGTTTTTATGCAAAAAAGATGGAGAAATCTGCCGATAAAGGAATGCCTAACATGCGAAAATGGCTTGGCGAGACACATCCCATCTGCTGGAATTCGAGTGCCATGTGGCTTAGATCGTAGTAGCCGTGCTGCAACGCAACGGTCATCAGGTCTATCGGTTTGCCCTTTGCAGCAGTCTGCTGCATCGTCTGTATGGCGCGATGGAAACGGCGTAAACGAATGAACTGCTTGGGAGGTATGCCGACATAGGTGCGGAATACACGCAAAAACTGGCGTTCGCCCAGACAGGCAACAGAGGCCATTTCGGCGGCGGAGATATTACCTTTTGCTTCATCACAGGCGGTAATCACCTTACGCATACGCGTATAATTAAGGTCTTCCTTATGCGGCAGATGACCGAGGAAGAAAGCGTCTATCAGCGGTGCAATTTGCGCTGCCTCCAGCGTGGATTTGAAGATATGATCCAGTTGCAGCAAACCTTCATCGCCGTATGATTGAGCGGTAAGCACTTGGCCGGAAAGTTGCTGTAGGTCGATATGAAGAAGAGCGTGCATGCCTCCGGGTTCAAAATCTAAGAGCATTCCTTCGTACCAACCGCTGAGTGTAGTGATACCGATAGTAGTCTGGTTTGCGCCGAGCAGCGTCAGACCATCAGAGATGGTACCATTGATGTCCGTGGTCACATTGCGCTGGAAAATAAGACTACCGTAGTTCGGTAGCAGCGGTTGCACATGTTTGCCGTTCACGAACCGCGGGTCATCGATGGGCGGAGCCATCGTATCCGTTGAACCTTCCGCTTTGACAAACACATAGCGGGAAATATATGGTCGTAAAGCTTCTACCGGTTGGATAATTTGGAAAAACATGCTACATCTCTATTTGACTGCAATGGTACTGCTTTTTTATGACATACACAAGATTTTTTGCAAAAAAATAATCGTACCCTTGCGGTTAAGACGTTTTTCCACTTAAATCTTCAATTTTTGCCAAATTCCCAAACAAAAATCCGCCAAATTCCCAAACGAAATAGCGCCAACTCGGTGATTAAAAATCTCCTAAGTTTCCAAATGCCACAATCTTTGGAAATGAAATAGCGCAAATATTAGTAGTAAAACAGAGGAATGTTTAGCAATAGAAATGCACAAAAATTAGAAATAATCTGCTATTTTTCTTGCACATATCAAAAAAAACAGTACCTTTGCAGCCAAAAGTCATACCAAAAAGGTGCGAATATTGTCAAAAAGTCGTGCCAAAAAGGTGCGAACCTTGCCAAAAAGTCGATATAAAAAGGTGTTATGTACAAACGAAAAATTGAATCAGTCCTCCTACAATGGAAGGATCAATCAAAACGCAAACCGCTAATTATCAAGGGCGTTCGGCAATGCGGGAAAACCAGTTCTGTGCAAGAATTTGCGCAGAAAAACTATGAGCATGTCATCTATCTGAATTTCCATGAGAAGAAATCCTACAAAGCTTTCTTCAATGGAGATTTGGATGTAGAGACCATTACGACCAATATCTCACTTGGAATAATCGGTGCGCAGTTTGTGCCGGGCAAGACTTGCCTCATCTTTGATGAGGTGCAGGATTGTTCTCGTGCGCGTTCGTCGCTCAAATTCTTCTGTCTTGACGGTAGATACGATGTACTTTGTACCGGTTCTTTGCTTGGCGTGAACGGCTATAAGACCAAAGAGGAGCAAGAGGAAGAGAAAGAAGCGTCCATCCCTGTTGGCTTCGAGGATATCGTGTATATGTATCCTATGGACTTTGAGGAATGGCTTTGGGCAAATGGCATCAAGCCGGAACATATTGACATCTTACGCCAACATCTGACGGAGGAAAAACCGCTCAACGAGACTTTCCACAATCGTTTCCGTCAGTTGCTCCTTCAGTATGTCTTTGTCGGAGGAATGCCGGAAGTTGTGGAAAAGTTCCTGACAACCCGTAACATGGGTGAGACGCGTAAGGTGCAACTAAATATCATTGATAGTTACGAATCGGATATGATCAAATACGCTCCTGCTACCGACAAACCGCGTATCCGTGAGTGCTTCGAGTCCATTCCCAAGCAATTGGCGCGCGATTATAAGAAGTTCACTTACAATGTAATTCATCCGAAAGCCAAAGGGCGTGATTATGCCTGTATTTTGCAATGGATTGAAGATGCCGGTATCATCCATCGTTGTTACAACACGGAGATTACCGAATTACCGTTGGAAGGTGTAGCCATCAAAGACCAGTTCAAAGTCTATATGGCTGATTCCGGTTTGCTGGTTAGCATGTTGGAAGAAGGTACGGCGTGGAGTATTATGCAAGGTGACTTGGGAGCGTACAAGGGGGCAATTTATGAGAGCATGCTGGCTGATATCTTAGGAAAGATGGGACGTAAGCTCTATTATTTCCACAAGGATAGCGGATTGGAGATAGATTTCCTGATTCGTTACAAAGGAGAATGTGTGCTGGTCGAGTGCAAAGCTCGTACCGGCAATGCCAAATCAACCAGTACCATCCTTAAACACCCGGAGAAATACCACGTCTACCATGCCATTAAGATTGGCGACTACAATGTCGGTCGCGATGGTGCGTTATTGACGATTCCGTTCTATATGGCATTCTTACTGACGGAAATGTAATTTAATCTGTTGTATTAGGTGTGATTCGAGTCGTGGGTTCGAGCCCCACATTCCACCCAAAAACAAAGTTAGTAGCCTTTACGGTTGCTGACTTCGTTTTTGAAGGAGTGTGTCTCGGCGAGAACCCATCTTATCGAGTCCCCGCAAATTTTAATTTGTGGGGAGAGCGCAGCGCAAGGCGAAAATGTTTTACAAGGGCTTTGCCCGCAGTCACATGAGCTTTAGCGTAAGCGAGAGCCCCACATTCCACCCTTAAAACAAAATCAGCAACCTTTCGGTTGCTGATTTTTGTTTTGTGGAGCGAGTTGTGTGCTCCGCCTCTTGCGATACGGATAGCCTACGCTTATCAAAACGATAGTCAGTAGCGTACTATTTATTTCCAGTCTTCGCTTGTCAACTTGCCTTCTGCATCATACTTTTCCACGAAATTGACAGGATTGTTGTTCATCAGAGACTCCACAACAACCTCTCTCTTACGCATCGCCATCGACGCACCAGCATGGGAAGGCAAAGCATTATGTTCTGTAACGGCAGCGCCTTCGGCATTGAGAGCGGCACTGGCGTAGCTGAACTCAGCATCCACCTTGAAATGCTCATACTTGGTGGTGTCCAGATCCGCCTTGACAGCCAGGTTCCAGTGGAAACCGAGGGTAGCGGGCAGAGATGCGGTCTGTACTTTCTTTGTCCATTCAGTTGTAGTTACCACTTCGTTCTTTTTGACGCCGTTCTCATCGTAGTAGTCGAACGAGATATCGCACTGCTCGATGGTCTGCGGGTCAATTTTTGCTTTGAATACAATGGCCGCTGCTACCGCCTTGGTGTCCGGTTTCGGATCCGGCTTCGGCGTCGGTGTCGGTTCGTCTTTTTTATTACAGCTTGTCATTGCCAAAGCAGCCATGCAGGCTACAAGAGCCATAGAAAAAAACTTTTTCATTGTGATTAAAAAATTTGATTGTTAATAAAAATATGATTGTGTAAAAAAATATCATATTAGGGATTTTCTCCATCGCGGAATTCATATACTATTCCGTCCGCAGTTTGGAGGTACAAATAGTGGCCTTCAATACGCCATGTATACTCTTCTGTATACGGTTTGAAGCTGCTGTCATTGACGAAATTGTTGTTTTTAATCGTACCGGAAGTAGTCTTGCTAATCGTGACTTTGTTTCCGTTCACAGACCACGTACCCATTGCGTAAAAACCATCGAACGCACCCTTATAGTAAAGGTTTTGCTGGAATTGTCCGTTGTCAAAGAAATTGAGCTCATTGTTAGCAGCACGTTCCTGCTGGGTCGTTTCGTCATAAACCGTAGTAGCGGCGTTCCACCAACCTACGAGGGGACTGTCAATCTTTTGGTTACACGATGTGAATGCCAATGCGCATACCAGCGCGTAGCATAGAACTGCAAATAATTTGATTGTTTTCATACGATTCTTTGTTTTTTTGTTAATAAAAGAATATAGTATAACTATTATAGTATGTAAATCTTATAGAGCCAAGCCGGTAGGATTATTAGTGGGCACTTTGGCGTTGGTATTGAGCCAGTTGCCCCAACCGGTGGTCTGATGGAAAGTCGTTTGTTCGTAAGCTTCTCTTCTGACCGTCTGTAATAATGTGTCTTGGGGGTCCACCTGTACGCCATTATAGGTGTCTTTATCCATTAGATAGATACTCAGCGAAAGGTGGTCGAATGGTGCATCAGGGTTGCTGTGTGCCTCAAGACGACTAATCGTCATATCCTGGAACCCCGCTTTGATGTCACGGTAGATAGCCTCTAGTTCGGTATCTTTGGTATTTTGCGCCAAGAGACGTGCATAGTCCTCAGTGTCAAAGAAATACAGGTCGTTCGTATATTTATAGACGTTATCGGTAGCCTGGTCGATGGATGCCTGTTGGGTCGGATAGAGCGCCCTAATGCGGTCACCCAGACGCTTGATGTTATTATTCATCTTCGGTATCTCATTGAGTCGCAGTGCTTCAATATCTCCATTGGCAAACATGGGGTCATCCTGATAAGCGGTGTACCAGTGCGGATCGGTATATTGCATCATTCGCGTGAGAATAGTAGGCATATCGGCTTTTTGGTTATGAGCGATAGCCTTGACAAAAGCGAGGATATTATCCGTTTGCATTGCAGCCAAGGCATGGGCGGAGGTGATGATATAATCGGTTGTACCTACCATTTCGGTTAGGGTCTCCAGGTTGCCCATCATACAGTTATGCATAAAGATGCAATCCATCTTCTGGAGGTCGGAATTCTTAATGCCTTGTGCGAACTCTTTATTGGAAAGCGCGCGTTTAGAACCTTTGCCTTCAAACCACTCATCATAGATGGCAGCCCTTTTGATACTATTCTTGGCATCGGTCGGTGCCTCATAGTCCGAGGTAGCATCGAAACCACCGCCGTGGCCGTAGAGAATGAAGGCATAATGTTTTGCAGGAAACAACTCTTTGCCCATGTCTATAAAGGCGGAGAGCCATGCAGGGTCGTACATATCGAAATCCGGCCATTGTTCGCTATCGTCATCAACAGCCTTTGCCAAGTCGGTTGCGCAGGTCAGTTCGAAAATCGTGAGCATACCCGGTTGTCCATACTTGCCGGCAAAATCCTCACTGGGCTTGCCATACTTATAGCAGCTTACAAAGCGTACACTGCGATCCTTGAGAACAGGCATGATGGCCTCCCAGGAGTTTTCGATGCAGTCATCCATTGCACCTCCGGCATTACCATAGAGGAAAATGGTGTACTCGGTTTGAATAGTTGTATCCGGGTTATAGACAGTAGCGGTATCCACCGGAGTGACGATTTCTTCCGGGGCATTCTGTTGGCAGCCCGGCATACTGATGAGAAATGCCAGCATCGGAATGAAAGATAAGAATATCTTTTTCATATTATCAATAATTTATAAGGTATTGCATAAAATCGTGTGCAAAATTATAAAAAGCCAGCGAAACGGATGTCTCACTGGCGGAAAAATATGTCTCAAATTCGGAATATATGCTATTTTTGTCTGGCAACCTGCCGATACTCGCTACACGACATGCCGGTACGTATGTCGGAAGAGGCGGGCAAGCGTGGCGCGGCTTGGGATGCCGGATTGCTCGCCGACCAGGGCAACAAGATTGTCAGTGGTTTTCAGCAGATGCGCCACATGCTCCAGACGGTATCGGGTAATGAATTCCATGACGGTCTCACCATGCGAACACTCACGAATCGCCAGTTCCACATACTTGGCATTGGTGTTAAGAAGCCAGGCAAGTGCATCACGGTTCAAGTGCTCGTCGGTGTATGGTTGCTGTTCGGTCATCAGTGTACACAAACGGCGGTAGAGTTGCTGCTCGGACGTGGGGCTTTGTTCGGGTTGAGCCTGCCAATAGCGCTGTTCATTCTCCTTCGCTTGTTTGCGCTGCTCTATCTGTTCGTAGAGAAGGCGGTTCTTTTCGGTCAATAAGCGGTTGTCGCGACGCACGCGCCAGATGATGTAGCCCGACAACATCAACAGCAGGAAAGCAGCCATGAAAATAATGCGCTGAGTAATAATGACTTGGCGCTTTGGGGCTATTTCCTCTTCCTGTCGCCAGATTTCCTGCATCTGCTCTACATTGATCTGTCGCTCCTGCCGTTGCAGCGAGTCAGTCAATTGCATCATACAATCACCGAGCATCATCGCCTCTGACATACGCCCTGCCCGTTGCAGCGCATCATACTTGTGTTTGAGCAAGGTTTTGACATAGATGTCGGTCACCAGCTCTCCGTTAGCACGCATCATCGTGTCCGCTTCATCGAACATCCGTACAGCCTCGTCGTACCGGCCCATCATGGTTAGACATAACCCCTCCGCCGTCTTGTCGCTTGCGTCAAGACCTTGGGACTGCCGATGTACGCGCAAAAGGGCTTCAGCTTGGTTATACTGTCCGTTTGCCGCATAAACCATAGCCTTGCTGATGGTCACGTTGTTGCGGCGTTTGAGCAATATCCAGTCCTCCTCATCGCAACTTCGTGCCAGACGGTTGACGGCCGTGTCCAACTTTGGTATAAGAGGGATGGCTTTCTCGGGCATTTTGTTGTCAATGTACAGGTCGTTGAGTGACAGTAAGGCATAGATAAGCGGATCAATATCCCCATAATTAGTGGCACCCACGGTGCTCTCCATGAGCATATCGACGCATTGCAAGAACAGCCGTTCAGATTCGTATATGTGGTTCAATTCGCTTTCACACTCCGCTATCAGCGTCAAAGCCCTGCATCTCATGATTACGTGTTCCGCGGAATTACCTTCGCCTATAAAAGTAAGGATTTTCTTGGCCAGCGAAAGCGATTTGCCATATTCACCATTGGTAAAAGTGACATCCGACAGTATCCACCATACAACGCAATAGAGTGTGCTGTCAGCGGATGTTTTAACAGTTTGTTCCTCCTCTGCCGCAATAGCTTTTTCGGCATAATAAGCCGCCAGTTGCAACTGGTCCGCATTCTCATGCATCATAGCCTTAACGGTATTGGCACGTACAGCCGTGAACAACCCCGCCTGCTGTGCACTGTCAACCCGCTGCATAGCATATCCGATATCAGAAAATCCTTCGTCGATGATCTCCTCGCTCAACGCTACCGCCTCATCGCTGCGGTCAGATTTCGTGCAGCCTGTGAACAGGCAAAAAACCGCCACGTTCAGAAATAAAAGACTAATTGCTAAATGTGTTTTTTTCATCTTAGTTTGTTTTATGATTCCGTGTACAAATAGTGCGTTGTAAAATTACGAAAAAAATAAACATATATGCAAATCTATGCAGGACTTTTTACAAATTTTTCACAATTTTGTGTGAATGTGTATGAAATATGGATATTTTTCGCCAAGTTCCCAAACAAAACTCCGCCATCTTCTCAAATGCCGCAAAGTTTCGCAATATAGAACATCAAATAATTGCAACAAAAAAGAGAACGACTTTACGGTCGTTCTCTTTTGTTTATGTCAGGTATTGTTATCTTACCTCTGCGCCGAGAATGTTGAAAGTCTTGTCGCCACGGAGGATATATACCTGACCGTCGCGGATAACCTTAACGGATTTTGAACCTACTGTAATATCCTCAACCGCTGTATCCGGATCAGGCTCGGGCATACCCTCTTTCCATGCGTACACGGAACCATTAGAGAGATCTAATTCAATCATCTTGCAAGGAGTGCCTTTATATGTATCATCGGACCAGTAATCACCGAACGTGATAATAGCTTGTACCCATTTGCCTTCTCCACCGCCGTTTGCAGGGATATATTGGCAAAGTACCATATTCGGATTTGTCTTGTCACGGAACTTGAAGGTGTCATCTTCAGCCGCATTGACAAAGTCATAGTTAAGGAACCAACCTGTGTCGATCTTTTCCATTGCCATTGTACCTTCGGCAAACGTTCCGGCCATCTCGATGTTGTTCTCGGCAGGTCTGTTCTCTGTCGGGAAGTTAATTCCTAATTTAACCAAGTCGAGTTCAACTTCGGGATCACCGGCTTCTTTATAGAAGTAGATGTTGGTGAATGCCAACGGGTTGTTCTCGAAACTCTCGCCGGCAGGAGTCTGGTAGCCTTCGAGGATAAGGTAGCGAACATCCGCGAAGTCGTAGTCATTCGGCCATTCGCTCAGATCAGCGTCAATGGCATTCCAGCCGGCTTTAAGTTCGAACACAACGCCCTGTTTGTAGCCGCTACCACCGTCACCGGCACCAAGAGCCTCAAACGTGAGTTTGATTTTTGCATCTGCCGGAGCCCAGATGTCAGCGTGAAGTGTTTCATAAGCGCTTACATCGTAGTGGTCAGCCCCCCAGTTGGTCATAGCCTCCCACTTCATGTCGGTGCATGCAAGGATTTTCGTTCCGCTGATTTCAAGCGTCTGCCATGTAGCAACGCCACCCCAGCCCAGAACATTGAAGTCGATAGTGTTCACTGCATAATGGTTGCAATACAGAGCCATCACATTAGCCTCGTCCTGTGTAGGAGCCGCGGGGGCGGCATCAGGAGCGGTTGCTTGAGCAAACATGCTGACGCTCAGAAGCGTAGCAGCAAAAAATGTAAAGATTTTCTTCATTTTTTTTGAATTTTTAGTTAAACAATATAGTTGATTAATTTATGTTTGTTTTGTAATTTTTTACGTTACATAGATACTGCTTTTTTTTTGATATGTGCATATAAAAATTCGATTTTTTATCAAAAAAAATGTTGCCTGAAAATTAGTGTATATCAAATATTTTTTTGTACCTTTGCGGCACTTTTAAAGAGTAAAAAATATCGGGTAATCATCGGGAAAAATCGATAACAATGAACCAACAGCCTGTCATATTCCATAACCCTCTGCCTCACGCCATGCGTAGCGGACTGTCGCTCGGTCTGTTGTTCTCCGCCAACTTCTTGTTGTCAACCTCAAGTAGTGCTTTCATGCAGGTGTTGACATACTTTGTCATAGCGCTTATCGCATTGTCCGCATGGCGTTATGTATGCAGATTCCGGGACACCGAGAGCGAAGGCACGATAAGTTTCTACCGCGCGTTCTCGTACGTCTTTCTGCTATTCTTCTTCGCTGCGCTCATTTCAGCCGCGGTGAAACTCGTATATCTGAAATACATCAACACCAACTACCTCGTTCACATGATTAGTGCCACTGAGGAGGTGATGCAACAACTCAACCTGGGCGAGATGATCAATGACAACCCCTCTTGGAAAAGCATTGTCAACCCCATTAACTTCATCATGCAATCTACAATGCTTGACACTTTGCTCGGCGCATTGCTTGGCTTGTGTTATGCACCGTTCGTAAAGAGAACGGAATCAAAACATTAACATATCAAACATCGAACTTTTAACATTAAACTCCATATGAACATCTCAGTAATAGTGCCTCTCTTCAATGAGGAAGAATCGCTGCCAAAGTTGCACGAGTGGATTCAGCGCGTCATGCAGGAGAACAAATTCTCCTATGAAATCATCTTCGTCAATGACGGCTCAACTGACCGCTCATGGCAGGTAATCGAAGACCTTCGGAAGGAAAACAAAAACGTTCACGGCATCTGTTTCCGACACAACTACGGCAAGTCGGCTGCTTTGCATTGCGGATTCCAGAAGGCGCAAGGCGACGTGGTGATAACTATGGATGCCGACCTTCAGGACTCGCCTGACGAGATACCTGAACTCTACCGCATGATAACAGAAGAAGGATACGACCTAGTCAGCGGTTGGAAACAGAAACGATACGACAACCGTCTAACCAAGAACATACCATCCAAACTCTTCAATGCCACAGCGAGACGAGTCACAGGCATCAAACTTCATGACATGAACTGCGGATTGAAGGCTTACAAGCAGGTCGTCGTCAAGAACATCGAGGTGTTCTCCGAAATGCACCGCTATATACCCTACCTCGCCAAGACTGCCGGGTTCAACAAGATTGGGGAGAAAGTTGTGCAACACCGCAAACGTGAGTTCGGTGAGTCAAAGTTCGGTATCAACCGCTTTGTCAACGGGTATCTCGACTTGATGACGCTGTGGTTCCTCACCAAGTTCGGAAAGCAACCTATGCACTTCTTCGGACTCATTGGCAGCCTCATGTTCTTCATCGGATTCATTGCCATCATCGTTGTGGGCGCTATGAAACTCTATGCTTTGCATCAGCGTGTGCCCGCCATGCTTGTGGCTGACAACCCGTATTTTCATCTCTCTATTCTTGCCATGGTACTCGGATGCATGCTCTTCCTTGCAGGATTCCTCGGTGAACTCATCATACGCAACTCACAGGAGAGAAACAACTACCTCATCGAACAACAATTCTAACCCCTAAAACAATTCCACAGTTTGACAGTTAGACAATTAACCTCTAACCCATAACCCATAACCTCTAACCCCTCCTTAGCGGAGGGGTCGGGGGGAGAGGTTTTTTGTACATTGGTACATTTGTACACATCCTGACATGCTGATGTGTGTCACGTTTGTCTTCTCGTCTGCCTGCATGTCTGTCAGCATCGCTTCATCTGTATAACAAAAAAGAGACTCCGTTCTGCGGAGTCTCTTTCTTGTAAACCGTATCTTCTGTGTTTTAGAACACCTTGAGGCTACCGGGTTTGACAGGGTGACGTTGCGCCTTGCCAAGGTTGCGGAAGTCCGAAGTGTCGATTCTGCCTGTCTGCTGACGATTGCGAATTTGCTTCATGATTGTAGGCACTTCGTTGTTGTGCGAAACAATACGCTTCGGCGCACCGTCCGCTGCCAAAGGAGTGAGCACAAGGTCGTAATAACCGTCAGCAAAACCTGCGTCTTTCGGGTCATCAGGATTCTCCACGTAGAGCAAGTAGCCGTCTGCAGGCGATGACTCGTGAAGAGAGATGATGCCTGACATCGAAGCAGCAAATACAAGAGGTTGCATCAGGTCGTCCTCATCATCAGGATTGTCTGTCAGGAAATATGTGTCATAGTCAACACCCTGCATCGTAAGCGCAGGCATCTCCTGACCAGAAGCTATTGTCATGTAGCCTGTCGCAGCATCGAATGTGGCGGCAACAGGGCCGGCGTTCTCTATACCGTTGATGGTAAGACCCTTCTTCGACTTCGTGATGGTCACAGGCATCTCAGCGTCCGGATAGCCGTAAGAAGCCCAGAAGCTCTTGCCAGTGAGAACAAAGTTGCCGGTATAGTCGTCTATGCTCCATACTATGTTCTGGGTTGACATGTAGAATACCTCCTCGGTTGATGCAACAATCACGTCTTCTTCGGTGATAACCTCAAGCATGAAGTGGAACATCGTAATCTTCGCACCGCCTATCTCTATCGAGTCAACATACGATTCGGCCTCGCTTGACGGACGAATATTTATCTTCTTGCCTGCCCACTTCTCGCCTGTAGGCTGAACATCCTGAGGCAGACGAAGTTTGTTCGTCGTCGAGTCGTAGTAGAATGCCATACCGTAGCCCTGGTTGTAGAGGTCAGGCAGGTAATACAGGTTGTAGAAGTCAGATGTCGGGTCAAGGCTGTCAACCGAGTTGGGGTCAACTGCATTGAGCAGTTTCTGATTCCATGACTCGCCGTTTGCCAACTGCGACTCAAACATCTTTGTGTTCAACTCTACCTCGTTCCACTCGATATTGGCGTCGTTGAAGCCGTCCTCGTAGTCGTCTATCGATATCTTCGAGTTGGCGGCGGCAGCATAATATACTTCGGGGTCGAGATAGATATACTGAATACCATCTGACAGTTGAGGACCATAGCCGCTTATATAGAGGTAAACGTCGCCGGCGGCAAAGGTAATGACACCGTCTTCGTCAAGATAACCGTCAGCATAGTCGTCAACTGCATCACTACCTGCCTCTTCAAGGTACAGGCGTGTAGAACCGGCTGCGAAATTGCCGTAACCCCAATCCACGCCAATGTCATGTATCGGCATGCTGGCATCACCGTCGGCATTAACGTTGATGATGGTATAATACACGTTGGCTGCGTCATAGTCGCCTTCTTCGTTATACGGGAATGCGTCAACAACACCGTATGCATCCATGCCGGTACCCATGCTTGAATATACGTCGGCAAAGCGGAAACGCAGGTTGCCGCCACCGAGTTCAGCATATTCGTAGTTTACATACCAGTAGTAACCGGGTACACCATAAGCGCCCGAGAACAGTGCATCGTTGAAGATGGCAGGCTTCTCGGCTTTTACCCACTTGATAGGAGTAACGCTGAACAGATACTCCGAATATCCTTCGGTGTAAGGGTTCACAGTGGCCATGTCGGCCTGGATGTCCAGATAGTAGGTCACACCGTCTTTCGCACCTGTGAAGTCAATCACGAATTCAGCCTCTGCCTCGCCGTCCTCGAAGGATACAGAAGCAGGTACTTTGAAAATGCTGTCGGTATTGAGAACCACATTCAAAGGTACAGTAAGTGCGCCTGTACTGTCTTTGCGAGCTATAGTCACCGTATAGGTGTATATTCCTGCAGACGGGTCAACTTCCATTCCGCGCTCATCTGTAACAGGGAAATATACATCTTTCACGTCTTTCGGAAATTCGGGCGACGGCTCACGCTCTATTTCGTTTTTGCACCCTGCAAGCACAAGGGCCGCAGCAAAAATAAATGCAAATATCTTATAAAGTTTCATATTCTAATTATTTATAATGTTAATATCATAATAAACACATATCCAAGTGAGCCGTTTTTTAGTCGGTTACACCGTCTTTCAGTGAGCCGCCGTCGCCTTGGTTAGGCTGTTGACCGCCTTCGTTCTGTACCACTGCCGCATTGCCGTTCAACTCGGTCTGAGTGAAACGCATCAGAAGCCACGGGTCGTTCGCTGCTATGTTGAACTGGTAGGTTGGAGGCACGTTGGTGTTCTGGTCGCCTTCGTGATAACGAACGATGTTCTTTTCCAATCGCATCTTGTCGGCCATTGCGAAACCTTCACCCCAGAGTTCTATACGGCGTTGCATCCACACTTCGTCAGAGAACTTGTCCACATCGCCTGCCTTGCTCTGGAATGCAGGGTCACGGTAGCCTTGAACGAAACCTTCAAGAATAGCCTTACCGGCTGCGAGGTCGCCTGCCTTGGCGGTTGCCTCTGCCTGAATCAGTATCATCTCCTCGGCACGCATCAGGCACCAGTCGCCTTCGTTGTAAGCAGAACCTATGCCGGCACGCTGACCGAACTTCACATTCGAGTATGCAGGCATTGCCACTTTCACGTCTGCTATAACGGCGTCAACTATCTCCTGGCCTTTGTACTTGATGTTCTTTGCCTCGTCTGTCCATACCAGACCTTCGAGGTTAGGAGAATATTTCTGCTCGTTGAGCCACCAGTTCTTGCGAACGTCAGAGTCAGGTATCTTTGCATAAAGCAGAGAGTTGATCTGACGGTAGATACCGGCGTATGCCACGTATCCGCTGCCTGAGAAAGAACCTATCTGAGATGGCCATGTAGCGGCATTGTCGCCGGCTGTGGACGCGGGAATAAGCAAAGCCCATATCCAGTTGTGGTCGTCTGCACTGTAGAAACCCGGAGTCATGATCTCCTGGGCATCGTAAGGTGTGTAGCCTGCCATTGCTTTTGCTGCATCAGCGGCTGCATCTGCCCATTTCTCCATGTAGAGGTTGGCGCGGGCACGTATGCCGTATGCAACCTGTTGGTTGATGACACCCTTGTTGCCGCGGGTGTAACCGTCAAGCAGTTTTATGGCATCGTCAAGGTCTGACATGATGTATTCATACATCTTGCTCATTGGAGCACGCTCGTTGTTCAACGGGTCGAGTTCTGTCTTCTCGTCTGCCATGATAGGCACTGTAGGAGCGTTTTCATGACCTACGTATTTGAACTGGAAATATGGTACCATGTTCAGGTAGCAGAATGCGCGCATTGCCTTTGCCTGACCCATCTTTGCCTTCAACTCGGGGTCGGTGGTCGTTGAATCGATTGATGCAAGAACCTCGTTCGCTGAGTAGATGACGTTGTAGAGCAGACCGCTGCGGGCACGTGGGTTGGCGTAGTTCGGGGTGCGGTCGGAATACTCCAATGCAACAGAGAACCAGTCATAACCCGAAACAATATTCACCATGTCGCCTGAGTTCAAGTCAAGACTCAGTGTGATGGTTGTGTAGCCAAGGTCGTCGTCACGACCTGCTGAAGTGCCGAAATAAGTATAGGGAGTACCGAGTTTCGAATACATACCGCTCACGGCAGCATTGATACGCTCGGGTATTGCACCGACTGTAGTCTGTACCTGTGAGTTCGACTGCGTACCACCCTTGTATTCTGCATCAAGATAATTGGCGCAACTTGTCAATGCAACTGCACCAAAAATACTCATTATTATATATTTTGCTTTCATAATCGTAAATCTTTTTGTGGTTGGTAGTTGTCGTTAGAATGTAAGAGAGATACCGCCCGACAGTGTGCGTAACTGACTGTAAACGAAGTTACCCGAGTCTGTCGAGATTCCCAAACCTGTAGAGTAAGCATTCTGTCCCTGACGCGGGTCGAAGCCTTTGCGTGCTGAGCAGAGTGCCAGATTGTCGCCTTGGAAGAAGAAGCGCACTTTCTCAATCTTTGCCTTCTTGGTCAAGTCCTTCGGAAGGGTGTAACCCAGAGTGATGTTGTTCAGACTGAGATAGTTGCTTGATACAAGCCAGCGGTCGGATGTCTGTTGATCCCAGTCGTCGCCTGAACTGATACGTGGAATGTTGGTGTCTTTGTTGTCCTCACTCCATGCGTTCAGAATATCCATATGCCAGTTGCGACCTATCTGCTTGCCTGAGTGCATCAACTCCTGATAAGTACCGTCATAAGCCTTACCGCCGAGTTGGTATGCAAACTGTACGCTCAGGTCAACACCGTAAGCCTCCAGAGTGGTACCGAAACCGCCATATACCTTAACGCTCAAGTCGCCGAGGTCTGACTGTTGAGCCTCCTCATAGTTGGTAGTCGTACTCCAGTCGTTGTTGTCAGGGTCAACATAATAAAGTGCTTCACCTGTGTTCTGGTCAACGCCTGCATAGCGAGGCAGATAACCTTCTACCAGTGAACCGCCTTCTTTGAATATGTAACTGCTCAGAACCCAGCCTTTCTCCTTATATACATCAGGCAGCGATTTGATTTTCGACTTGATGTATGTCATGTTGGCGTTTATACTCCACACTACTTTGTTTGTTTTTACGAGTTCGCCGTAGAGTTCTACTTCGAGACCGTTGTTCACTACTGTACCTACATTCTGACGAAGGCTTGCATAACCTGCCGATGGAGGCATAGCCAATGAGAAGAGCATGTCGCTGTTTGTACGGTTGAAGTACTCGATGTCGCCCGAGAAACGGTTCTTGAAGAAGTCAAACTCAATACCTACGTTACTAAGCATCTGCTTCTCCCATGTGAGTTCCGGATTACCCTTTATTGAAAGAGTGGTCGAATACTCGTTGGTAGCAGCGTTGTATGCCACTTTCAAGAGGTCTTCGTATGTAAGATAAGAAGCTATGCCTGTACCTACTTGGTCATTACCTTGTGTACCCCACGATGCTTTCAGTTTCAATTCGTCAATCCACTTGGCGCTCTCCATGAAATTCTCACGGTTGATAAGCCATGCCGCACCTACAGAACCGAAACTACCCCAGCGTTTCGAAGGAGAGAAACGTGATGAGCCTTCATAACGGTATGTGGCGTTGAAGAAGTATCTGTCCATCAAGTCATACTGAACACGTGCCAGAAGACCTGCGGTCTTGAAGTCCATTGTGTAGGACGAAGCTTTGCTTGATACAGGTTGCTCACCGTATGCATTGCCAAGTTCACCGATAAACGGGTTGTAGAGGTGGTCGTTGCTTGCGCTGAGTCCTTGCTCACGATACCAGAACGACTCCCAACCTACCAACACCTCAATGTTGTGAATGTCAAGAAAACGCTTCTTGTAGTCTGCCAAATACTGTTGGTTGAGAGCAAACAGACGGTCATGCTCTACACTTACTGCACCGCCGTTGCTAACGCTGCCGTAGAACGGATTCGACAACTCCGAGTTGCGGATGTTGAATGCCTCTGGACTTACGCGGGCGGTCAGGTTCAAACCTTCAACAGGAGTAACAGTCAGGTAGAGGCTACCGGTGAAGTTGTCAGAGATAGCATGATTCTGGTCTATGTTGAGGTTTATCGCGTGGTTGCCGCGAGGAGCGGAACCGGAACGCGTGAAAGCGGTGTTGTTACCGGTGTCATATACAGTATAACCGTTCGCATCTTTTCTGATGGTCTTGTCCGCATTCCTTACATAGAAAGGATAGATAGGAGCCATCACGTTGGCGCTGTAGAACACGTTGCCTGTTGAACCCCAGTCTGACTGATATCCGGGGTTCTCGATGTCAGCATAGGTGTATGCCATCTGAGCACCTACCTTCAACCACTTCTTTACCTGTGAGTCAATACGTGCACGGGTGGTGAAACGTTGGAATGAACTGCCGTCAATAATACCGGGGTCACTCAAGTAACCTGCAGAAATGAAGTACTGGGTATTGTTGTTGCCACCTTGTATGCTTACGTTGTACTCATGACGCAGATTGTTGGTCTTCAGAATGTTCTGTTCCCAGTTGTCTGGTGTGTAGTAATTCTTGCCGTCGCTGTAACCCAGTTTTGCATGAGGATTAAGCTTGAAGTTGCGACCGATAAGAAGTTCGCCAGTGGGAACTGTGTAAATCTGATAGCCGAGTCCTGAACTCGATGTCAGGGTCTCGTCTGCATACTTGTAGCCTTCCATTGCCGACGCACCTGCATACACCTGCGAGTTGTAGAGAGCCTTGTAGGCGGTCTCCATATACATTGCAGGGTCGGTCATCACATCGTAGTTGGGCACCGCACGCTGGCTGTTGCCCCACTTGGCATCTACATTCACCGTGAACTTCGACTCTTTGCCGCCGCTCTTGGTGGTAATCAGCACAACGCCGTTGGCACCACGGGCACCGTAGATGGCAGTTGCCGCCGCATCTTTCAGTACAGTGATGCTCTCAATGTCGTAACTGCTGATGAGGTTCACACTCGACTCGTCGTAAGGAGCACCGTCAACCACATACAATGGGGTTATACCGCCGTTGATTGAGCCGATACCACGCACGCGGATACTTGCTCCTGTGCCAGGTTGACCTGAACCGTTAACAACCTGAACACCTGCCATCTTGCCTTGCAGAGCATTGGTTACGTCAGATGTTGCCTGTTTGGTAATCTGATCGCCGTCAACTGCTTTCGCCGAACCTACGAACTGGGCACGAGTTGTCGTACCATAACCTACTACCATCACCTCGTCAAGCACTTCGCTGTCTTCCTCCAACTTTACGGTCATGCCGTTCTTTGCTGGCACCTCCTTGGTCTTCATACCTACAAAGGAGATTTGAAGCATTGCACCAGGCTCTACCTGAAGCTCGAACTTGCCGTCGAAGTCAGTGATAGTTCCTTTTGTCGAACCCGATACAGCGACTGCGGCGCCTACTATAGGCTCCGAGTCTTCTGCACTTAATACTGTACCGGTAATGTTTTGGGCAACAACCCAAAACTGCCCGAGGGCAGTGCCCACGAGCAAGAGAAGTAACAATCTCTTCATACCTTAAATAATTTAATTAATATAATATTGTGTAACTCTTTTGGTCCGTAACACAATCTTAGCGGCTGCAAAAGTACAAAATACTTTTCATATGGCAAACATTTTGATGTAAAATTCTGCATTCTCCCTTACATTTTGCTCACCACTCCCTCTTTAACCTACACATCTGACACTTCACATCCTCTCTTGTTTTTAACTTTAAGCCTTAAACTTTATACCTCATATATAGCATATCCGACAAATCAATTTATGATTTACGGAATTTGTCAATATCAACTATTATTACTACCTTTGCACCCAATTATTATAATAAGGTATATATGGCAGAATTGAATGAACAAGAACTGGTGCGCAGACAAAGTCTGCAAACCATGCGCGATATGGGTATCGACCCCTATCCTGCAGCTGAATATGTAGTTACAGCCTACTCTACCGACATTAAGCAAGAGTTTGAGCAGACGGCTGAAGAGAAAGAGGTGAGCATTGCTGGTCGCCTCATGAGCCGCCGCATCATGGGTAAGGCGTCTTTTATTGAGTTGCAGGATTCCAAAGGACGCATTCAGGTGTATGTTAGTCGTGACGACATCAACACTGAGGCGCAACCCGAGATGTATAACACCGTATTCAAGAAGTTGCTCGACATAGGTGACTTCATCGGCATACGCGGATTTGTTTTCCGCACCCAGACAGGCGCCATCTCTGTTCACGCCAAAGAACTGACAGTGCTTGCCAAGTCACTCAAGGTACTCCCTATTGTCAAGTACAAAGATGGTGTTGCTTACGATAAGTTCGATGACCCTGAACTTCGTTACCGTCAGCGTTATGTTGACTTGGTGGTTAACGACGGTGTGAAAGACACTTTCCTCAAGCGTGCCACTATTCTCCGCACTATGCGTCAGGTACTCGACGAGGCTGGCTACACTGAGGTGGAGACCCCTACCCTCCAGTCTATCGCTGGAGGAGCTTCGGCAAGACCTTTCATCACACATTTCAATGCCCTTGACATCGACATGTATATGCGTATTGCCACCGAACTATACCTCAAGCGTCTTATTGTAGGAGGCTTCGAAGGTGTATATGAGATTGGCAAGAACTTCCGCAACGAAGGCATGGATCGCACGCACAATCCAGAGTTTACATGCATGGAGCTCTATGTGCAATACAAGGACTACAACTGGATGATGTCGTTCACCGAGCAGTTGTTGGAGAAGATATGCATCGCTGTCAACGGCTCTACCGAGAGCGTCATCGATGGCAACGTAGTCTCATTCAAGGCTCCTTACAGACGTCTGCCTATTTTGGATGCTATTAAGGAGAAGACAGGTTACGACCTTGACGGCAAGACTGAAGATGAGATTCGCGACATCTGCAAAGCGCTTAAACTTGAGATAGAACCGTCGTGGGGCAAAGGCAAGATGATTGACGAAATATTTGGCGAGTTTTGTGAAGGAACATTCATTCAGCCTACCTTCATTATCGACTACCCTGTCGAGATGTCACCGCTCACTAAGATGCATCGCAGCAAACCGGGACTCACCGAGCGTTTCGAACTGATGGTTAACGGCAAGGAACTTGCCAATGCTTATAGCGAACTCAATGACCCTATCGACCAGTATGAACGCTTCAAGGAGCAAATGCGGCTTGCTGATAAAGGCGATGACGAAGCCATGATTATCGACCACGACTTCATGCGTGCTCTTGAATACGGCATGCCGCCCACATCTGGCATTGGCATCGGCATCGACCGTCTTGTGATGTTCATGACTGGAAAAAGCACCATACAGGAGGTTCTCCTCTTCCCGCAAATGCGCAAAGAGCAATAGTCTCAACATTGAACATTAAACAACAGAAAAGGCCAAGTAATCTTGGCCTTTTCTGTGTGGAGCATAGCGGACTCGAACCGCCTGCCTTTTCGTTGCGAACGAAACGCTCTACCAGATGAGCTAATGCCCCTTACCGCATAAAACTACATCAGTTTCGCAGCTAATTCCTGAATGACTACACTTGCAGGCTTCTGCTCATATAGTATCTGATACACCGCGTCTGCTATTGGAAGATGCACATGATAGCGTTCATTAAGTTCATGAATACAACGAGTACCATAGTAGCCTTCTGCCACCATCTCCATTTCTATCTGCGCCGCACGAACACTGTAACCCATACCTATCATGTTGCCGAACTGACGGTTGCGGGAGAAATGAGAGTAACATGTCACAAGCAGGTCACCAAGATATGCAGAGTCAGATATATCACGGCGCATAGGATTCATGGCATTTGCAAAGCGCGCAATCTCCTGAATAGCATTGGAGGTGAGAACAGAGATAAAGTTGTCACCGTATTTCAAGCCATTGCATATACCTGCGGCTATTGCGTATATGTTTTTCATAACTGAAGAGTACTCCAGACCCCACAGATCCTCGCTCACTGTCGTCTTCACAAACTGTGTGCTGAAGAGCTTCGACATCTGGTCTGCTCTTTCGCGGTTAGGACAACCTATTGTTATATAGCTCAACCGTTCTAGTGCCACCTCCTCTGCATGACAAGGTCCAGCTATCACACCAAGCTGATCCATAGGCACATGGAAACGGAAATGCATGTAGTCGCTTATCACCATATTCTCTTCTGGCACCATACCCTTCACTGCTGAAATGACCAACTTCTGTCTGATGCTCTTGTGTAGTTTCTTCAACGCTTGTTTCAGATATGGCGATGGTATGGCAACCACCAGTATATCAGCATCGCGCACCACCTCGTTAATATCGCTTGTGAATGATATGCGTGATGTGTCGAAACGTGCGGCAGACAGATATGACGGGTTCTTGCCTAAACGTACGAACTCGTCTATCTTTTCCTGACGACGCATAAACCAACTGATACGCTCCACATTGCACATAAGCATCTTGGCTATTGCCGTAGCCCAACTGCCACTGCCAAGTACTGCCACTTTTTGTGCTGTTTGTAACACTTGACTCATAGTTTTCATTTTTAGTGTTTATATCTCTTGCCCCTGATGGGTATTTTTATTCTGTTCAAATATGGCATTATATATTTCTCCACGTATGGCGTTGCCCTCTGCTTGGTCTTCTCCCACAACTTGATCCATGCCTCCGGATTAAGCAATGCCGAGTCTGTTGCCGCCTTGTATGTCAGAAAGATACCTATCGGCAGCAATACCGCTGACGACAACCACAGACCAGCCCATACTGGCCAAATATCTTCGCGCGCCATCTTGTAACCTGTATTGTCAATAATATAGTATATGACAAACATAACCACCGATATCACCACTGGCGCACCCAAACCGCCCTTACGTATGATAGCACCCAACGGAGCACCGATAAAGAAGAATATCAGGCATGCAAAGGCAAGTGTGAACTTACGATGCAACTCCATCTCGTGCTTTCTTATATATCGCTGCGAGTCGTCAAGTAGCAGACCGTTGTATTCTATCGCATCTTTCATGTTTTTCGCTTTCTCCAGCGCTGTGTTCAGCACTCGGCGTTGCTCCGATGGAATAAGCGATGCATATACGCTGTCAACATTATAGTTGCGCATTGCCTCCTCCGGTATGTCGGTATCTATCTGCCTGTCTTTCTTCCTTTCTCTGCCGAAGTACTTTCCTGACACTATCTCAGCACTCTGTTCGCGAGAGCGCGTATGTGCAATAACGTCCATCGAGTCAATTGATTGTATCAACTCCGACACATCTTTAGACACATGCTGGTCACGAAGTATCGACTCGTCATAGCGGTTGAACTCAGTGTCAAAGTCTATCAGCATCTGCCTTCGCGAGAAGTTCTCACGGCGGTATGGTACTCGCTCGCGGGTCTTCGTCGCACGCTGTTGCTTCTGGTTCAGATTTTCAAACGACTCTCCGCTGTATAACACCAGTAGCAGGTATTTGTTGTCAGCTGTAAAATACACTTCAGCAGAGTCCGACACTGTCACTGTCGCGTCTTTGAATCCTTTGCTCAGGTCATAAATCTTAACATCATAAAGCATACCCGTATTGGTATTCTTCTTGCCTACGTATATGTTTATGCCGCCTATTCCGTCATAAAACTCACCTACAGGTATATCCAACTCTGGCGATTTCTGACGAAGCGAAAAGATTAGCGTCCACAACTTCACTTGTGATACTGGCAACACATAGTTCGAGAACATGAATGCGCCTACACACACGAAAGCAATAGCTATAACCAGAGGCTGCATTATTCTGAACAACGACACACCTGCCGCCTTCATTGCTGTCAGTTCAAACTTCTCACCCAGGTTGCCGAATGTCATCAGCGATGCAAGCAGTATGGCAAGAGGAAGAGCCAAAGGCACTACGGTAACTACCGAATAGAAAAAGAACTCCGTAAGCACCTTTATCTCAACGCCTTTGCCTACCAAGTCCTTGACATGCATCCACAAAAACTGCATCAGCAATATGAAGATGCATATCATGAAAGTGATAAGAAACAGCCCAAGAAAATTCTTGAGCATGTAAGCATCTATTTTCTTTATTACTCCCAATGGCTTATGTTGCACATTATGCTAATGATACCACACAAATCTTTGTTTATGTTTCACCTTTCAGACAACATCTATCCTGATGCCTTAGCCTCTCAAGTCGTCATCCACAAAACAATGAGGTAGCAGACTCTTTGCCGAAGGGAATACATATATCTCATCCTCGCCATAAAGCAGGATCTCAATGTCTTGACCATAGCGGTGCTCTGTTTCAAGCAACACTTGGCGGCAGTTGCCGCATGGAGAACCTGGGCGGTGTGTGTAGTGACCTTGAGTGTAGCAGGCACATGCCAAAGCCTTAACTGGCACATTCGGTCGGTTGGCATTGGCATAAAACATTACTGTACGTTCTGCGCAAAGACCGCTTGGATATGCTGCATTCTCCTGGTTGGCGCCACAGAACACTTCGCCGTTTGCAAGTAGCACTGCGGCTCCTACCGCAAAATTCGAATATGGGGAATATGACAAACTCGTGCTCTCTTTTGCCTTGTCTATCAGCATTCTCTGCTCGTCCGACAACTCTTCGTAAGTGTAAACCTTTATCAAGGTTTTGATTTCTAACTCTTTCATGTGCGATATTCGGTTATTTAAGCAGGCAAAATTACGAATAATTCTGTATATATGCAACTTTTAACTGAATTTTACTTGAAAATCGCTGCTAACCGCGCATCCTCATTTTGCATACGGAAATTGTCATTCTGAAAAAATCTGAAATAAAAACAAAATATATTTGCATTTTGATTATATTTTCCGTAATTTTGCAGCGATATTGGGTAATGTTGGTTGACATATATTACCACACCCGATATTTGGCAAATCCATACAAAGACACGACGTTTATACTTTTTAATAAATTTGAGCCGATTTGTTAACAACACACCACTGTAAAACCACTATAGGATCACTATAGGACCACTATAGGATCTCACCCACACAGGCGTTAACATTTCAAGGAAGAATTTAACAAAATTAACAATTCGGAAGCAAGAGCGGAAGATGCTATGAGTGACAGCGACATCACATTGAAGGAAGAAGAACTGGTGGAGCAGGAGTTTCAGGCTCTGCTTAATGACTATAGCCAGAGCATTCACAGGCAGAAGGTGGAAATCATCATCAAAGCCTATCATTTTGCCAAACAGGCGCACAAAGGTGTTAGGCGCAGGAGTGGCGAACCCTACATCATGCACCCACTTGCTGTCGCACGCATCGTAATTAAGGAGATAGGTCTCGGTAGCACAAGTATATGCGCCGCTCTACTCCATGACGTCGTTGAAGACACCGATTACACTGTGGAAGACATCTCCAACCTCTTCGGACCTAAGATTGCAAGTATTGTTGACGGGTTGACAAAGATATCGGGGGGAGTGTTTGGCGCACAGGCGTCTGAGCAGGCTGAGAACTTCCGCAAACTCCTGCTTACAATGTCAGAAGACATTCGCGTCATACTGATTAAAATTGCTGACAGACTGCATAATATGCGCACACTGGAGTTTCAGCCTGTGGAAAAGCAGTACAAGATTGCCGGTGAGACTCAGTATATATATGCTCCCCTTGCCCATCGTCTCGGATTATTCAACATCAAGACCGAGTTAGAAAACCTCAGTTTTAAGTATGAACACCCCGAGACTTACGCCGAGATAGAGCAAAAACTTCTCCTTAGCAAAGAAGCACAGTTGGCTTCATTCGAGGAGTTTGCAGCGCCTATTCGTCAGAAACTCACTGATATGGGATATGAGTTCTACCTCTCCGAGCGTATAAAGTCTGTATATAGCATTTGGAGGAAGATGCAGACAAAGAACATTCCCTTTGAAGACATCTACGACTTGCTTGCTGTCCGCATCATATTCACTCCTAAACCTGACATGAGCGAGAAAGACCAGTGTTGGATGATTTATTCCGCACTCACTGGTATATACAAACCCCATCCGGAGCGCATCAGAGATTGGATAAGCACACCTAAGGCTAATGGCTATGAAGCTCTGCATGTCACTGTCATGGGTAATAACGGGCAGTGGGTTGAAGTGCAGATTCGTACGCAACGCATGCACGAGATTGCCGAGAAGGGTCTTGCCGCACACTGGAAATACAAAACAGGAGTCGCAGACGAAACAGAACTCGACAAGTGGCTGCGTAGTATCAAGGACATTCTAGAACACCCTGAGCCAAGTGCTGTTGATTTTCTTGACACCTTTAAGTTAAACCTCTTTGCGTCAGAGATTTTTGTGTTCACTCCTACTGGAGAGATAAAAACCATGCCGCAAGGATCTACAGCACTCGACTTCGCCTTCATGCTTCACTCCGAACTCGGACTCAGTTGCATTGGAGCAAAGGTCAACCACAAACTTGAGCCGCTCACCTATGTGCTGAAAGGAGGCGACCAGGTTGAAGTGCTCACCTCGCAACAGCAACAGCCACAGCAGGAATGGCTTGACTATGTCACCACGGCAAAAGCCAAATCTGCACTCAAAGCTTTCTTCCGCGGTGAAGACAGAAAATATATAAGAAAAGGTGAAGACATGTATGCTCATATCCTGAAGAAACACAATCTAATGGAACAGCAAGAGGCTGTGCTTCACCGCACTATGCGTTTTTATAATGCACAACAACCGCGACAACTCATGCTCCAGATTGGCAAAGGCATTATTTCTGAAGAAGAACTCGAGAAAGTGGTTTTGCCTAAGAGAAAAAGCAGTTGGCGCCGATTCATTCCTTTCATCTCAAACACTAACGAACAGACGGATGACAATCTTGTTACTGACAACAATCCCGAAACAACAGATATTCCCGTGTCAAACAAGAAACAGCTTGTTCTTACAGAAGAGAATATCGGCAGCAAATACCATATAGCCGCATGCTGTCATCCTATTCCTGGCGACGAAGTGCTTGGCTATTGCGACAGTGAAGGCAACATCACCATACACAAACGCAACTGCCCGAAAGCGGATTTCCTCAAGTCAAGCGATGGTAAGAACATTTATTCTGCAATTTGGGAGACTCATCGTCAGAACACATTCATTGATACTATAGAACTTCGCGGTATTGACCGTGTCGGCATTATTATTAAGGTCATCAACATCATATCACAGGATTTCAAAATTAACATTCACGACTTGCATATCTCTGCTGAAGGAGGCATTTTCAACGGCATCATACAAATGTATGTTTACGACACAACCGAATTACAGCAGTTATGCGATGCAATACGTAAGATTCAGGAGATTCAGTCTGTACAAAGAATATCAAATATCTGATTTGGTACAGTTCTTGAAACGACATATTGAGAAAGAATATTAAATAACAAAAAATATAACAGTATTAACATGAAAAAAAGTTTCATTATTAGCTGTCTGCTACTCAGTGTAGCAACAACATTTGCACAACAACCGGTCATTACATTCCAAAAGACCGAGCATGACTTTGGTAAAATCAACGAAGGTGACGGAAGAGTAAGCACTATCTTCGAGTTTAAGAACGAAGGCATGGAGCCGCTCGTACTCAGCAACGTGCGTGCAAGCTGTGGTTGCACTACTCCTACATGGACACGTACACCTATAGAACCAGGTCAGACAGGCACAATTACGGTTACCTATAACCCTAATGGACGCCCGGGTCGCTTCCAAAAGACAGTAACTATAACCAGCAACGCCTCTAATCCTACAACCAAGATTTATATCAAAGGTGAAGTTCTTCCAAAGCAGGCAAAACCCAAGAACGAATATAGCATTAAAATGGGCAACCTGAGTTTGAAAGGCAAAATGCTTGATTATGGCAAAATACTCAAAAGCGCTAACCTTACACAAAGCATCGAATATGCCAATCAGACAGAAGAACCCATCAAAGTTGATGTCTTGGTTAATGACAAGGACAACTTCCTTACTCCTGTTCTCTCACTCGAAGAAATAAAACCGGGTGAAGCAGGCACACTCAATGTAAATTTCGATGCAACTGTATGCAAGGAGTATGGCCCTGTGGATCGCAGTCTTTATATAGTTGTCAACGGCAAACGTATTCTTACTGACGAATACCGCATTGCTGTCAAGGCTGATATTGAAGAAGACTTCACTGGTGTTGACCTTGCCACAGCACCTATTGTTGAAGTTGAGCATGAGATTGACCTTGGCACAGTGAAAGCCGGGCAGAAAGCAATAGGCAAAGGCATTTTGAAGAACGTAGGTCAACAACCGCTTTATGTTCGCAGGATTATTCTTCCTGACGACCTTGTGCGCTTCTCAGTAAAGAGCAATACTGTTAAGGGAGGAAAGAGCACAAATATGATTGCCACCACCACTACAATGAAAGATGGCAACCCGCTTGTTCCCGGTACTTATCGCCGAGTGGTTCGCGTACTCACCAATGATCCGAAGAAAAGCAATATCAATATCACTATTGTTTGGAAAATAGAAGAGTGATGCAACATCCTGAAAACGATGATCAATATAAGGGTCTAACAGTCAATGCCGGTGTTAGCGGCGTGCCTACTGTAAATCCCTACACTACTTTCCGCCGGAAGAAACGTATTCTTTCGGTGGAAGAGTATGTTAATGGGATACGTCAAGGTGATGTTAGCATACTTGGTCAGGCTGTAACTCTGGTTGAGAGCAACCTGCAATTTGATCAGGAAATCGCTCAACGTGTAATAGAGGCATGCCTACCCTATTCAGGTCATTCCATTCGCGTAGGTATTACAGGCGTACCTGGCGCTGGCAAAAGCACATTTATTGAGGCACTCGGTACAGAATTGGCAGAAGCAGGGAAACGACTCGCAGTACTTGCTATAGACCCTTCTTCAGAACGCTCAAAAGGTAGCATTCTGGGTGATAAGACACGTATGCAGGAACTATCATCTGCCAGAAACGCTTTCATACGCCCTTCTCCTTCTGCAGGATCACTTGGAGGAGTAGCAAGAAAAACAAGAGAGACCATTGTACTCTGCGAAGCAGCCGGTTACGACACTGTGTTTGTTGAAACAGTGGGTGTAGGTCAGTCAGAAACAGCAGCACATTCCATGGTTGATTTCTTTCTTCTGCTTCAAGTCACAGGCACTGGTGACGAGTTGCAAGGTATCAAGCGTGGAATAATGGAGATGGCAGACGGCATTGCTATCAACAAGTGTGATGGCACAAACCGTGACCGCGCACGAGTGGCTAAAGCGCAATTCAAGAATGCACTTATGCTGTTTCCTCCGTCTGAGTCTGGTTGGGTGCCAGATGTAGTTACGTGTTCTGCTATTGAAAAAAACGGCATCTGGGATGTATGGCACATGATAGAAGATTATGTTGAATACACACGTAAGACTGGTTACTTCGATTTAAAACGCACAAGACAATCCAAATATTGGATGCAGGAAACCATCAACAACACTCTCCTTAATCACTTCTACGGTAATGAAGAAATAGCACGCAGACTTGCAGAAGCGGAAGAAAAAGTGCTTGATAACCAATTATCATCGTTTACCGCTGCCAACAGTCTCTTAAATGACTACTTCAACGGGAACTATAAGAAATAAGAAGAAATTAGAAAACTATAAAATCAGAATATCTTCTGAAAGACTATCACATTGCCAGAGTTTAACCACTTCGGCAATGTTGCTGTTTGTTGCCACTTGCATGCAGAAAAAAGTCTCATTGATGCTGTATTCTGTTCTGCGACAAAAGCATATAGCATATGCAGTTTCAAATAAGAAAAGGCATATTGCTCTATTAGACAAACTGTTTCTTTTCCCAAACCCTTGCGACGCCAATCTTTTGATAAATATATACCTACAGCCGCCTTTTTGTTATGAGGGTCAAAATCAAACAAATCAATGCATCCAAGTGTACAATGCAGTGAATCTGGCATAGCAGATTCTATTACAAGTCTTAACTGAGAGTCTTTATATATATCACCTGAAGAAGACTCTATATAGTCACGCAGGTCTTTTTGCGATAACGGATTATGAGTATTTGAGTATTCCCATGTTTCACAATCGTTTTCCCATTGATAGAGAAAAGGCAAGTCTTTTGGCTCAACCTTTCTCAATGATATTACATCGCTACGCAACATACACGACAATTCTGTATTCAAGACAACAATTAATTTTTACTTGAAAATACGTGAAAACAAACCTTTTTTCTTGGGTGACTCCATTGCCATATCAAAATTATAAGGCACATGCTCATTACCTGTATGAACCATCTGATATATTACACCCCAATCCGGCAGACCGCCAAGATTCTTGTCATCTATCCATAAGTCTGCATTAATCTTACGAGGAGAGTTATGCTCGTCTGTCTCCTCTGGAAAATTGCTATTCACTGCATAAAACTCCAATCCGCGCTGTTTGCAATAGTCAATAGCCTCCTTCAGCAATCTGCCCTCACGAACAGACCAAAGGATAATCTGATGATGATCTTCCTGCTGGAGTTTCTTCAGAGTATCTATGGCAAAAGGTATTGGTTTGCCGATATTAGGATATTCATGGGTAACAATTGTACCGTCAAAATCAACTGCTATTATCATATCAATATTTATTTGTCATTAATATTTCATTCATGTTCTTGGTCTAATGTGAGTTCTATTTCTTGCTTACGCAAAGTAGGTTTGCAGAAATACAGACCAATCGTTGATATTGCAGCGCACCAGTGGAGTTATAGCCACCCATCAGGTAGAAAGCAACAATACCAAGAACTGCTCCAAAACCGATAGCAGTGATACGCGCTACACCCCAATTGCGGTATTGAAGAAGCAAACCTTCCTTGTCAGCAGAGAGGATGACCTTTTTTGAGTCAATAATCTTCTTAAAGCAGTACAAACCTCCTGCAACAGAGACTATTACATAACATATCACAATGTACTGCATTATTTGTCCTGCAGTAGTCATTGGCGAAATACACTCTATCATCTGCTGTTTCACAGCCTGCCACATACCAACGGCAACCGCTGCAATCAACAGATAAAAACCATAGTAAAAACAATTGAGAATTATGTTTACCTTCTTTTCCATGATATTATAATATTTTAGCCTGTATATTCAGTGCGATTCAGTATTGAGCGACCAAGTGTAATTTCATCAGTATACTCAAGTTCATTGCCTATCGCCATTCCTCTTGCTATCTGAGACACCTTTACTTGTGTTGGCATCAAACGCCTGTAAATATAAAAGTTAGTCGTATCTCCCTCCATAGTGGTTGGAAGTGCTAAAATAACTTCTTTGATATGTTCTGGTTCTATACGTTCTACAAGCGAGTCTATCTCTATATCTTTAGGTCCTACTCCGTCCATCGGTGAGATTATTCCACCGAGTACATGGTATAAGCCGTTATACTGACCTGTTTTTTCTACAGACATCACATCCTGAATATTCTCTACCACACATATCGTTTGTCTGTCGCGTCTGGTTGATTGACATATAGGACAAACATCAGAATCAGAAATATTATGACAAAGACGGCAATAGCGAACATCTGCTTTTAGTTTGGTAAGTGAATCGGCAAATGCTTCAACCTCATTACGCGGTCGTCGAAGCAAATGCAAAACAAGCCGCAAGGCAGTTTTTCTGCCAAGTCCAGGCAAAGAGGCGAACTGCTTCACCGCATTTTCCAAAAGTATAGAGGAATAATCACTCATCTGTCAT
>CAJOIR010000021.1 GCA_905234685.1 Paludibacteraceae bacterium | reverse complement strand
GAAGGTCACCCTGACAAAGTGGCTGACCAGATATCAGATGCAGTGCTTGACCAGTTTCTTGCACTTGACCCTGACTCACATGTGGCATGCGAAACACTTGTCACTACAGGTCAGGTCGTGGTGGCTGGTGAAGTGCGCAGCAATGCATACGTTGACATTCAGAGTGTAGTGCGAAAGACAATCAATCGCATCGGCTATACGAAGTCTGAGTATATGTTCGATGGCAATAGTTGTGGTATCTTCACTGCCTTGCATGAGCAGTCGTCTGATATCAATCAGGGTGTGTCGCGCGGCGCTGTACTTGAGCAGGGCGCTGGAGATCAGGGCATGATGTTTGGTTATGCAACTGATGAGACAGACAATTTTATGCCTCTTACTCTTGACCTCGCTCATACACTCGTCTATACTCTTGCCCGCATACGCAAAGAAGGATTACAGATGACATATCTGCGCCCTGACACTAAAAGTCAGGTGACAATGGAATACAGCGACCATGGCGAGCCTCTGCGCATCGACACTATTGTCATCTCTACCCAACATGATCCTGATGTAAGTCAAGAGCAGATACGTGAGGATATAATCAACATACTTCTGCCTCGTGTTGCTACGCGAGACAGTCGCTATGCTGCACTCCTTGCTGCAAACGACTACAAATTGCTTGTAAACCCCACAGGCAACTTTGTCATTGGAGGTCCTCATGGAGACACCGGGTTGACTGGTCGCAAGATTATTGTTGACACTTATGGTGGCAGAGGTGCTCATGGTGGCGGAGCTTTTTCAGGCAAAGACCCGAGCAAGGTTGATCGCTCTGCTGCCTATGCTGCAAGGTATATTGCAAAGAACATGGTTGCAGCAGGAGTGGCACACGAGATGCTTGTGCAACTGAGTTATGCAATAGGTGTTGCAGAACCTGTCAGCGTATATGTGAATACCTATGGTACGGCGCAAACATCACTCAGTGACAACCAAATAGCAGAGAAGATAAAACAGTTGTTCGACCTTCGTCCGGGTGCTATAGAGCAGACGCTCAAACTGCGTCAGCCTGTATATGAAGAAACTGCTTCTTATGGTCATGTCGGCAGAACGCCGCAGATAGTGGAGAAGACTTTTACTGACGGCAACGGAAAGCAGTTTGCTATGCATGTCGAACTCTTTACTTGGGAGCGTCTTGACCGTGTTGATGACATACGCAAAGAGTTTGCTATTGTGCAATGATGGTTTTGTGATATGACTGAAAGAAAGAAATATATCGCAGGTTGGGGCTATCAGATTTATAAAAGATATGTCCGTTTCCTGAATAACCGTTTAATGTTCAGGCATGTGTGGTATATAGACCGCGAGAACCTGCCGCCATTGGGAGAACCTTGTATGGTCGTGTCTAATCACCAGAATTGCGCTAACGACCCACTGAATCTATTGCTTGGCTTTGACAACAGAGCGCATGCTTATGTAATTGCAAGAGCAAATGTATTCAATTGGTCACCTGTCATTAGTAATTTCTTTCAGTGGCTTGGTATGGTGCCGGCCTTTCGTCTGGATTATGAAGGCGCTGAGACACTTGCCAAGAATGAGGAAACGATAAGAATTACCGGCGGCAAGATGATTGATGGAAATTGCCTGATTGTTTACCCTGAGGGTACTCACTATGACAAACATTGGTTGGGCGATTTCTCTTATGGTTACACTCGTCTTGCATTCCAGACTGCAGAGCATGATAACTTTCAGCATGACATAAAGATAGTGCCTTCTGCCAACCATTATTCCGATTATTTTGGTGTGCAGGAAGATGTAATGATACGTTTTGGGACTCCCGTGTCGCTTGCTCCTTTTTATGAACTGTACAAGACCAAACCACGCACAGCACAGCGTGAGGTAAACAAGCAAATACGCAAGCAAATAGAAGATATGATGCTTGATATTCGTGATCTTGAGCATTATGATGAAATAGATTGGATTCGAAACAGCGAGTTAGGCTATGAATATTGTACTGCTTTAGGACTTAATCCAAAGTATTTGCCTGACAAACTGCAATCTGACAAACAATTGGTTTCGTTACTTGAAGAGTGGAAAGACTGGCAAGCAGTCAGTCGCCTGAGAGAAGAGGAGAACAAACTGGGTGTCAAAGATACTGATATTAATAAGCAAACAGGGTGGTGTGTGACACTACTATCAATGCTTGCACAAATATTTCTGCTGCCATTATGGATTGTAACACTTTATCCAAACATCTTTCATTATAATATTCAGCGTCTTTTCCTTAGAAAAGATAAGATGTTTACCAATAGTTGGCGGTTTATTGTGCCTACTGTTGTTGGTGTGCCTTTTTTCTTCCTGCTTACTGTGCTTGTCTGCGGCTTTGCTTGGGGACTTTGGTGGCAATCGGTATTGTGGATGCTGTTGGTTACTTATCCTCTCTCATTGTTCGCATTCTACGAGTGGGAATGGATGAAGCAGACATGGAAGAATTTGCGTATGCTTTGCATAAAGAATAAGTTAGTTGAACTTAATGACATGCGTTTTCAGTTGTTTGAAAGAATTAGAAAGACTATCAATACAAAATAATAAAATAGTTACCTTTGTATTGATTGTGTAGAGGACTTATTGAAAGATTGTTTTTTAAGTATTGATTGACTCATATTCTTAATCAACCTCCATATTCACCTAAACGTTTGTATATTTTAGTGAAATTTATTAACTTTGCGCGTTTTAATAATGAGGTTAAATATGGCAAAAGAGAAATATATCGCATCTTGGGATTATCGTCTGTTCAAGCACTATGTACGGTTCTTGAACGAACACTTGATGTACAAGATGATTTATCAAGGTAAGGAGAATATCCCGCCTAAGGGTGAACTCTGCATGCTGGTGTCAAATCATGAGAACTGTGCCAACGACCCGCTCAATCTGTTATTGGGATTGGAGAATGAGACGCATCCTTATATTTTAGCGCGTGCTGACGCCTTTGATCTTGTCGGCAAAACCATCTCCAAGTTTTTCCTTTGGTTAGGCATGCTTCCAACTTTCCGTGCCGAGTTTGGTTCGACACCGGAGGCAATGAAGAAGAACGAAGAGACGATGGAGACTATGTATGGCAAGATTCTTGACGGTAACCGTCTCATCATCTATCCTGCCGGCATACATACTCCAAGACACTGGTTCGATAATTTCACTTACGGATACACTCTCATGGCTTTCACAGCAGCACAGAAGACGGGTTTCACACGCGACTTCAAGATTCTGCCTTGTGCTAACCATTATGAGGATTATTTCGAAATGGGTGTTCAGTGTATCATTCGTTATGGTAAGCCTGTCTCGTTGCAACCCTTCTATGAGTTGTACAAGACCAAACCGCGTACTGCACAACGCGAAGTGAATAAAATCGTTCGTGCGCAGATAGAGGGAATGATGCTGGATATCCGCGACTTGGAGCACTACGATCAAATCAACTGGCTTCGTAAGAGTGCTTTTGGTTACGAATACTGCAGGAATAATGGTGGCAACCCTGCATACCTGCCTGACAGGTTGGCTTCAGACAAAAAGTTGGTTGAGTTTTTGAAGGATTACACTGACTGGCAACCCATAGACGAAATAATGGAAGATGAGAAGAAATTGGGTGTCACAGAACGCGACATTATCAACAAAAAAAGCTGGTGCATTACCATTCTTAGTATGTTGGCGCAATTGGCCTTGTTGCCCCTGTGGATTGTCTCACTGTACCCGAATATATTCCATTATCTTCTTCCTTATCCTTTTGTAAAGAAAGATGTTATGTACACCAATAGTGTGCGTTTCATTGTACCTACCGTATTTGGGATTCCGCTGTTCTTCCTTTTCACAGTCCTCATTTGCGGACTTGTATGGGGGCTTTGGTGGCAAAGCGCTGTTTGGATGTTACTTGCTTCTTTCCCGCTTGCATGGTTTGCTCTGCATGAATGGAAATGGATGAAAGCCACATGGCGCAATGCGCATCTTCTGGTAGTTGGTAAAAAGGCTGCTGCAAAGGTGCTTAATGACAGGAGAGAGAGATTATTTGAAACATTGAGAAAGAAACTGTAATGAGAAGAGTAGTTATAACTGGTATGGGTATCTACTCATGCCTTGGCAAGTCGCTTGACGAAGTTCGCGACTCTTTGTATTATGGCAAGTCAGGTATTGTGCTTGACCCAGTGAGAAAAGAGATGGGCTTTCGCTCTGGTTTGACAGCTAAAATTGATATACCTGATTTGAAGAATGAGTTGAGCCGCTCTCAACGTGCTTATATGCCTGAGCAAGCCAAATATGCCTATTGTGCTACTGTTGAGGCGCTGCGTAATGCTGGTATCGACCAAGATTATCTGGATGCCCACGATGTTGGATTAATGTATGGCAACGACTCGAGCGCAGATCCTACTGTGCGTGCTGTGGACACGATGCGTGAGAAGCACGACACTACTCTCTGTGGATCCGGTGCTATATTCCAGTCGATGAATTCTACAGTGACAATGAATCTTGGCACAATATTCCGTCTGCGTGGTATCAACCTTACTATAAGCGGTGCATGCGCAAGTGGCGCTCATGCAATTGGACTTGGAGCATTGCTTATTCAGACTGGTTTGCAGGATATGATAGTTTGCGGTGGCGCTCAGGAGGTTAATCCTTTCTCCATTGGCTCTTTTGACGGCATTTCAGCATTTTCCATTCGCGAAGATGCTCCGGAAAAGGCATCACGTCCTTTCGACCGAGACAGAGACGGTTTGGTGCCTGGTGGTGGTGCAGCGACTGTTATCATTGAAGAGTATGAACATGCAGTAAGGCGTGGTGCACCTATCATCGCCGAAGTCCTTGGTTATGGTTTCTCTGCCAATGGTGACCATATATCTTCGCCTAACGTGGAAGGGCCAAGTAAGTCGCTGCGCATGGCAATTGAACGTGCAGGTATCGACATACGTGAGATAGGTTATATTAATGCTCATGCTACTTCTACTCATGTAGGTGATACTAACGAGGCCAAAGCAATATTCAACGTGTTTGGTAATCAGCGTACCGAGGTCACAAGCACCAAGTCACAGACTGGTCATGAGATGTGGATGGCAGGAGCAAGCGAAGTCATCTACTCTATGCTCATGATGAAGAATGACTTCATCGGAGCAAATCTCAACTTTGAGAATCCTGACGAAGACAGCGCAAAACTGCTCATACCTGCAAAGCGTATTGAGAAACATTTTGACACATTCCTAAGCAACTCGTTTGGGTTTGGTGGAACAAATGCAACTCTAATAATTAGAAATTTATAATAACTATAGAATATATTGATATGGAAAAACAAGCACTTATTGCCAAAGTTAATTCAGTATTGGCAGAAGAATTTGAAGTGGAAGAGTCGGTAATCACTCCGGAGGCTAACATTAAACAAACTCTTGAACTTGACAGTCTCAGTCTGGTTGATATGGTAGCACTTATTGAGAATGAATTTGGTGTTAAGATTCCTTCTAACGAACTTGTTAAAATACCTACTTTCCAAGCACTTTACGACTATCTGGCTGAAAGAGTAGCCTGAGATTATGGCAGATATCCTTCTTTGTGGAGAGCAGCTCTACAAACTCATTCCACAGCGTCCGCCTATAGTCATGGTCGACAAACTATTCTCTGCTTCGGACACCGAGGCAGAGACTGGTTTGTTAATAACTGAGAACAATATGTTCGTTAGCAAGGAGGAAAATGGCAGTGGAACGAATATGGATTGCCTGCGTGAACCTGGTATTATTGAGCATATAGCACAGTCTGCTGCTGCCTTTGCAGGTTATGGTACTTTTTCCAAGGGTTTGCCTCCAAAGCTTGGCTATATAGGCGAGATAAAGAAATGCAAGATACACCTACTCCCCAAGGTGGGAAATGAATTGGTTACAGACATTCATCTTGTTGCTGAGGCAGCAGGCGTGAGTCTTGTTGAAGCTCATACCCGGAGTGGGGATATGCTTGTTGCTGAATGCCAGATGAAAATATTCCTCGAACAATAATCATTGAACTTTTGAAATACCTCTTTCTCTATGATCAAAGACCTTGAGACAACGCTTACACATACCAAACGTATTCAAGTCCGTTTCTCCGAAGTTGACAGCATTCGTACTGTTTGGCATGGCAATTATGTTCAGTATCTCGAAGATGCACGAGAAGAGTGGGGCAGACATTATGGTCTTGGATATATGACGCTTTTTGAAAACGGTTTCTATGCGCCTGTATATGAACTGTCGTTGCACTATAGACAGGTTGCTACAGTAAACGACATTTTGCTTGTTTACATTGTTTACTGTAAATCAATAGGCGGGAAGATAACGTTTCATTACATTGTCAACAGAGAGTCGGATAACGCTTTGATACTCACTGCTGAGAGTGTACAACTTTTTACTACTATGGGCGGAGAGTTTTACCCCGCTTGTCCTGATTTTTATTCACGATGGCAACAAGAACATAATATATAGATGTTGTTAGAGAACTATTATACTATTATTGACAGGGTTGCCCATGCTGATGGCGTTATGTTTACTGTTGCTCTCAATCCTGATTGCAAAGTCTATGAAGGGCATTTCCCGCAAGGACCTGTGTCACCTGGAGTTTGTAATATCCAGATGCTTCTGGAATGTGCCGCCATTGTCGCAGGAAAAACTCTGCGCCTTACACAAATAAAGCAGTGTCGACTCACTACTCTCATCACTCCCCAGAAACATCCTATTCTCGAGGCTTTTGTCTGTTTGCTTGCAAACGAGGACAATTCATTCTCGCTTAATGCTATTCTTGGCAAAGGTGAAGAAGTATATATGACACTGAAGGCGGAACTGAGGTAAGGGTAGGGGGGCAAATGAATAAGTATTGTTAATACGTATGAATGAGCATGTTGTCATAGTAGGTGCAGGTTTGGGAGGACTTGAATGTGGCTATATACTTGCAAAAAACGGTATGCGTGTTACCGTGCTTGAGCATGATGCTCAGGTTGGTGGTTGCCTACAGTCGTTTCGTCGTGGCATTGTTCTGTTTGATTCCGGTTTTCATTATGTTGGTGGACTAAGAGAAGGAGAATCACTACATGGTTTGTTCAAGTATTTTGACTTGCTTGACTTGCAATGGCAGCAACTTGACGAAGAGTGTTTTGATGAAGTCGTATTCGGCGACAATTCCTATAAATTCGCCTCTGGTCACGAGCGTTTTGTGGAGACTCTTGCCGAGGCATTCCCGCATGAAAAAAAGAATCTTGCCGTCTATACTAATTTTCTACGCAGTGTAGGTGAGCATATAGCTGATACTTTTCTTCCGCGTGAGGTAACAGATTTTTACGCAGATTCACTCTTTGCTCGCTCTGCATATCAGTTTCTTAACGACACTATCCAAGATACTCTGCTTCGACGGGTGCTTTCTGGCACTTCGCTCAAACTGGAACTTAATCGTGATATGCTGCCGTTATATGTGTTTGCGCAGATTAACAATTCATTTATTCAGAGTGCATGGCGTCTGCGTGGAGGAGGGCAACAGTTGGTTGATAAACTGGCTGACAGCATACGGACTATGGGAGGTCAGGTGCTCACGAAGAAAACCGTTACTGCTATCAATGAGCAAGACGGTGTCGTGACAGGTGTTATGGTTAACGGTGAAGAGTATGTTCCTGCCGACTATGTTATTTGCGATGTACATCCGGTTGCTGCTCTGGAGTTATTGGGTGAAAGTAAGTGTGTTAGAAAAGTATTCAGACACAGGATAGAGTCGCTGAAGAATAGTTACGGCATGTTCACGGTAAACATACGTCTCAAGGCTAACAATTCTTTGCCATATTTTAACCGGAATATATTTGTTCACAAACCTGATGCTGACTTATGGCAGGTTAATACCAGCACGCCTGAGAGTGTGATGGTCAGTTTCTACTGCGACCAACCTGCTGTTGACTTGCTGACTCCGATGCGGTGGGAGCAGGTAGAGCATTGGAGTGACACAGAGGCAGGTCATCGTGGTAAGGATTATGTAGAATTCAAACAACAGAAGACGGAGCAGTGTTTAGATATGGTTAGTAGTATCTTGCCTGAACTACGCGTGTCTATTGACCGTGTGTTCACATCAACACCATTGACTTATAGACATTATACACTGACACATCAAGGGTCGGCATACGGAATACAGAAAGACTGGCGTTCGCCTATGACTACAGTGCTTGCGCCGCGTATGTCGGTTAGAAATATGCTACTTACAGGGCAAAATCTTAATCTTCACGGAGTATTGGGTGTATCAATGACCTCTGTGCTTACATGTGCACAGATTCTTGGTATGGATACGCTCTATCAACAATTGGATGTTAAACATTGGAAATAAATAATATGTACGCATTAGTAACAGGAGGCAGTCGAGGAATTGGAAAAGCTGTAGCATTACGACTTGCCCGACAAGGCTACAAAGTTATAATCAACTATCAGTCTAACGATGCTGCTGCAGAAGAGACGTTGGCACAGATACGTGAAGAGGGTGGTGATGGTGAATTGCTTCGCTTTGATGTGAGTCAGCGTGAAGCTACAGAAACTGCGCTCGCAAAATGGCAGGAAGAGCACCTGGAAGACTATATTGAGGTACTTGTAAATAATGCAGGCATACGCCGTGACAACCTTTTGATTTGGATGGAACCTGATGATTTCGAGCGTGTCATTCAAACCAACCTTTTCTCTTTCTATAATGTCACACGACCACTTATGCAGCCTATGATAAGACATAAATACGGACGTATTGTCAGTATTGCATCACTCTCAGGACAGAAAGGTTTGCCGGGTCAATGCAACTATTCAGCTGCCAAGGGTGGTCTTATTGCTGCCACCAAGGCACTCGCGCAAGAAGTTGGACGCAAGAATATAACTGTCAATGCTGTTGCACCCGGTTTCGTTAAGACTGATATGGTTGACGGTCTTGATGAGGCGGAGTTGAAGAAACAGATTCCACTTAATCGTTTTGCCGAAGCAGACGAAGTGGCAGCGCTTGTTGAATTTCTTGTATCAAAAGATGCTGGATACATTACTGGCGAATGTATCAGTATTAATGGAGGATTATACACCTAAAAATGCATTTGCCTTTTTAAGGTCTTCAGGCGTATCAATGCCTATAGACTGAATATCTGTTATTGCCACTTTGATGGTATAGCCGTTTTCAAGCCATCTGAGTTGCTCCAGAGACTCCGCTTTCTCAAGCGTGCTTTGGGGCAGTTTTGTTATCTGCTCCAATATGTCCGCGCGATAGGCATACATGCCCAAGTGTTTATAATATTGGTGTTTCTGCAACCACTGTTCTTGATCTGTGCTGCGCAGATAAGGCACTACGCTACGTGAGAAATATAATGCATGCATGTCTTTCTCTGAGAAAACCACCTTGGGCGTGTTTGGGTTGAGCAAATCCTGCAGCGTGTCGTTGTCCGTATAAGGCTTTACAAGTGTAGCTATTTCGGTAGGAAAACAACTCATCAACAGTTGAATCTGCTTAGGTTGAATGAAAGGCTCGTCACCTTGTATGTTAATAACAACATCTGCCTTGCTGCCTGATTTGATATATGCTTCATAACAACGGTCAGTACCACTACGATGATCAGGAGAGGTTAACACTGCCTCTCCGCCGAAACCATGTACTGCATCTGCTATACGTTGGTCATCAGTAGCGACAATTACTGTGTCAAGTACCAGTTTCGCCTGTTCATATACTCTTTGTATCATAGGTCTTCCTCCTATTATGGCAAGAGGTTTGCCAGGGAAACGTGTGGAGGCATAGCGTGCAGGGATAATTCCGATGTATGTCATATTTTTAGTTGTTGTGTTATAGGTTGCTTTTTAGTTTAGTGAAGTATAAGTGAGGTTGGGATGAGCTTAGGATGAACTTAGGATGGTTTATCAGTAGTTTTGTATTGTAGTAAGTATATCGAAAGCATCTTGAATTGTTTTGACATTAGCGATAGCAACTGAGCGTTTCACATCTACGTGTCTGAATTGACAGCGACGCGGATGCTCTGTAATATATTGCAGCAATTTACCGAATGTGTCGGATTGGTAATAGTGCGAATTAATATTTTGCGGCGTATATAATAGCATTCGCCCTTGTTTTAGGACAATTTTCTCAATCCCGAGACTTATGCACAACCATCGTAGTTGAATTACAGAAAGAAGTTCTGTCGCTTTGTATGGTATTGTGCCGAATCTATCAATGAGTCGTTTTTTGAATCCAAGCAACTCTTCTTCAGTACGCAGACTATCAAGTTCGCGGTATAAGTTGATGCGCTCGGAAATATTTTCAATATAGTTTTCAGGAAAACCAATCTCAAGGTCAGAATCCAACTGACAATCGGTGACCCAGTGAGTCTTGGATTGCATATTGTCGGCAGTATTGTCGTCACTTTGAAACAGAGTAGGGAACTCTTCCAATCTAAGTTCTGCCACTGCTTCGTTAAGAATACGTTGATATGTTTCGTATCCAAGGTCAGCAATGAATCCAGACTGTTCTGCGCCGAGCATGTTGCCTGCACCACGTATGTCAAGATCCTGCATTGCAATGTTGAAGCCGCTACCAAGATCGGCGAAAGTCTCAATTGCATTCAGACGTCGTCTTGCATCAGCTGTTAGTAGTTTGCTTTCGGGTGCCACCAGATAACAGTAAGCTTTCCTGTTTGAACGCCCGACGCGTCCTCTAAGTTGGTGTAAGTCGCTAAGTCCGAAATTGTCGGCATGGTTAATAATTATAGTGTTGACATTTGGAATATCTACTCCTGACTCAATAATTGATGTTGAAACGAGCACATCGTATTCATAGTTGATAAAATCTTCGAGTATTGTCTCTAACTGCTCAGGTGGCATTTGCCCGTGTGCTACTGCAATTCGCGCTTCGGGACAGAGACGGTGAATTTTGTTTTCAACTACATTTAATGTCTGTATGCGGTTGTTGACCACAAAAACTTGTCCATTCCTGTTGATTTCTTCAGTAACTGCCTCTTGTATAATATCCTCGTCATCAGGCGTAATAAGTTCTGTTTGTATAGGATATCGGTTGGGCGGCGGAGTATTAATTACGCTAAGATCGCGTGCACCCAGCAGGGAGAATTGCAGAGTTCGCGGAATGGGAGTAGCAGTTAGAGTAAGTGTATCAACATTAACTTTCATCTGTCTCAGCTTTTCTTTTGTGGCGACACCAAATTTCTGCTCTTCATCAATAATAAGTAGCCCTAAATCCTTGAACTGCACTTGCTTGCCTACTATCTTGTGCGTGCCAATGAGAATGTCTATATCTCCGTTTTTAAGACGTTTTAGTATATCTTTTGTTTGTTTTGCGTTCTTTGCCCGTGAGAGGTATTCAACGTTTACCGGCATTCCTTTGAAACGCTCACGGAAAGTGTTATAATGTTGAAGTGCAAGCACTGTGGTAGGCACTAATACTGCAGTTTGCTTGCCGTCTGTAGCGGCTTTGAAAGCAGCACGCATAGCTATCTCAGTCTTGCCGAAGCCCACGTCACCGCAGATGAGTCTGTCCATTGGCACAGGCGATTGCATATCGTGCTTTACTTCAAGTGTTGCTTTTTGTTGGTCAGGAGTGTCTTCATAAATAAACGAAGCTTCCAGTTCATGCTGTAAATACGAATCAGGTGTATATTGAAAACCATGCTCTTTACGCCTTTGTGCATATAGTTGAATCAGGTCGCGTGCAATGTCCTTAACTTTGTTTTTGGCACGCTCTTTCATTCTCTCCCACTGACCAGAGCCTAACTTTGATATGTTTGGTGCCTCTCCGTCTTTGCCTTTGTATTTTGATATGCGGTGAAGCGAGTGAATACTTACAAAGAGTGTGTCGTTGTCACGATAAGTAAGTTTTATCATCTCCTGCATCTTGCCGTTGACAGGAGTGCGCACTAATCCTCCCAAACGACCTACACCATGGTCATCATGCACCACATAATCTCCTATCTGCAATTGGTTCAGTTCCTTGAGCGTGAGCAATACTTTACCTCTGCGTGCTTCATCAGCACGTCGTCCTACTTTGTGGAAACGTTCGAAAAGCTGATGGTCAGTCAGGCAGCATAGTTTAGAATCGTTGTCAACAAAACCCTCATGCAATGTTTTGTTAACAGCCGTAAAACGTATGTTGGTATTCTTCTCGGCCAATATAGCTGCTATACGGTCAGTCTGTTTCGCTGAGTCAGACAAGATATAAATCCTGTAGCCATTGTCCTGATACTCTTTGAGGCTGTCTGTAAGAATGTCAAAGTTCTTGTGAAACAGAGGTTGGGGTGTGGTATGCCAGATAATGTCGGTATTATTGTCAAAAAAGGACTTGCGTGCAATTTCTATGGTGCTATATGTTGTTATTGTGTTGAAGAGTTCTGCACCAATGCCTGTTTCCGAGGCCTCAAGTTTGTATTTTAACAGTGAGAAATCTTCTGAAACGATGATAGTTTTTTGGGGCAGGTAGTCAAACAATGTACAACCACCGTCAGTAGTCTGTTGCATTGCTGGAATAATTTCTGCTTGCCGTATTCTTGTTTTAGATAACTGCGTCTCTATGTCAAACAAACGTATCGAATCTATCTCATCACCGAAGAAGTCAAGTCTATACGGCTCTTCGTGAGAAAAAGAGAAAATGTCAAGTATTCCTCCGCGTACAGCAAACTGACCAGGCTCATACACAAAGTCAACGCGACTGAATCCGAGTCCGACAAGTTGTTTTATGAGAGTATTTTGAGCAATAGGTTGTTGCTCTTCAAGTATTATTGTCCGGTTGGTGAATATATTGAGGTCCGGTACGTAGTCAAGCATAGCCTCCGGATATGAAACAATAATAACAGGAGCTTTGCCTGTACTTAGTCGGCTCATCAGGTTCGTGCGCTGTATGGTATAACTTTCATCAGGCGTGTGATTGCGTTGACGTATACGATAAGTGGAAGGAAACAGGCATACTTCATCCTCTCCAAGAATACTTTCAAAATCATGCGCTGCATATGTTGCATCATCATGGTTCTCAGAAATGTAGAGAAAAAGATTATTTGAGGATAGATTAATTGCTTCTGATGCAATAGTCAACACTTTTGCCGAAGCTGACAATCCGGAAAGCAAAATGTGTGGTTGTTGCTTTTTTACACCAATTGTCTGCAGTTGCGTCTGTAGCGCTACTACAGCAGGTGAGACTGCAAAAAGATCACATAGTTCTCGGAGTGTCATCTTCATCTTGCTTTTACTACAAGTTGCAAAGTTATGTTATTTTTATGATATATACAATATCAGAGAGCAACTATATAATATTATATAATTGCTCTCATTGTAGAAACAGATGCCTGTATCACTATCTGTATTTGTCGAATCTTACGATTCGTTGTCTTTGGCTTCGGAGGGTCGGTCGGTGTCGTCAGAATGTTTGTACTCCAACTTTAGTCGGTTGCCTTGCTTGTCTGTGAAATAGTATTGCAGAAAAGCAAGTTGTTGGCTTTCGAGAATCTTCACACGGAACTGCCGTTGCCACTTCTGTCTGAGAGAGTTGAACACACCTTTGTTTATATATGCATATACATATGGGTGAACGTACAGTCTCAAATGTTTTCCGAATAGCTTTGTGTATGCCTCCATTTCCTCTCGCAGAGTGTCTGTGAAAAGAAGAGAAGGACCAATTTTTCCTTTGCCTAAGCATGTGGGGCAGACTTCTTGTGTTTCCGTTTCAACAGCGGGGCGCACGCGTTGGCGTGTTATCTGCATTAACCCGAACTTGCTTAGTTTTAGTACATTGTGCTTTGCTCTGTCACGTGCAAGAAGTTCTCTTACATGCTCGAACAATGCTTGCTGGTTTTCAGCGGAATCCATGTCAATAAAGTCAACTATAATGATTCCACCGATGTCTCTCAGGCGTAACTGATGAGCGATTTCATCTGCTGCCGCCATGTTTACGTTATAGGCATTTTCCTCTTGATCAGCACCTTGCTTCTTACTTCCGCTGTTCACGTCAATAGACCAAAGTGCTTCTGTACGCTCCACAATCAAGTATCCTCCGTTCTTGAACCCAACTGTCCTGCCCAGACCAGTCTTCATTTGTCTGGTGATTTGAAAATGGTCGAAGATAGGTTGTGCACCTTTGTATAGATGAACTATCTTCTTTTGCTCGTCAGGAGCAATCAGTTCAACGTATGCTCTGATGTCATTGAAAACATCCTCGTCATTGACCTGAATGCTTTCAAAGGTCGGATTGAAGATGTCACGCAGAAGTCCGATAGTGCGACCTAACTCTTCGGTCACCAGTGTGACTTGCGGCTGTTGGTATTGTATCAACTTGTGAGTTGTCTCCTCCCAACGCTTAATCAGCAATTGCAGTTCGTTGTCAAGTTCTGCTACGCGTTTACTTTCTGCTACTGTGCGTACAATTACGCCGTAACCTTGTGGTTTGATTGATTGTACAAGTTGTTTGAGTCTGCTCCGCTCGGCTTCTGATTTTATCTTGCTTGAGACCATCACTTTGTCGCCATAAGGAATGAGCACGATGTTGCGTCCTGCAAGTGAAACTTCTGCTGTTAGACGTGGACCTTTGGTGTTGATAGGTTCTTTTGATATCTGCACAAGCAAATAATCACCGCTATGCAGATATTCCTCTATCTGGCCATCTTTGCCGAGTTCAGGCAAATTGTAAAGTTTTCCTATCGAAGGTACTCTGTCTTTCTTGAGTGCAGCTTGAGTGAAAGTATTGATTCTTGAAAAGCCTTCACCTAAATCAAGATAGTGAAGAAAAGCATCTTTTTCATAGCCTATATCTACGAATACCGCGTTAAGCGCAGGCATCACTTTCTTTACCTTGCCAAGGTAGATGTTACCGACTGAATAGGTCATCTGACGTGTCTCTCTGCTTACTTCCATCAGTCTCTCATCTTCCGTGAGCGCTAACGATATTTCGTCTTTTTGTACGTCTACTACTAATTCGCTTTTCACTCTGTTCAATATGTTTTAACTTTTCTTCCGCCGATTTGCGCCCAAAGCCGGCTGCTACTAAAAGAAAAGTGGTTAGTATATAAAATTGATAGTTAATAGTTGATAATTAATACATGCTGATATTGCGTTTGAAAGCCTCGTACATATTAACTATAAACTATCAACTACCAATTTCGTTTCTATTCACCGTCTTATTTCTTCTTATGACGGTTCTTGCGCAAACGTTTTTTACGTTTGTGAGTTGACATCTTATGTCTCTTATGTTTCTTTCCGTTAGGCATGGTAGGAATTATTTAAGAGATTTAACGAATTCCTTTGAGGGCTTGAAAGCGGGAATAATGTGCTCAGGAACAACGATAGTTGTGTTCTTGGAAATGTTGCGAGCCACTTTCTCTTTGCGAACCTTAGTCTGGAAAGTGCCGAAACCACGAAGATATACATTTTCTTTAGCTACGATAGAAGCTTTCAAGTTCTCCATTGCGGATTCAACGACGTTCAACACGGTAGTTTTGTCATAACCGGTCTGTGCAGCAATCTTTGCTACGAGTTCAGCTTTTGTCATAATTATAAGTGTTTTAGTTAGTTAATATATGTAATTACTTTATTTTTAGCGCGAAAGCGAGTGCAAAATTACACAAACTTTTTGATTTACAAAAACTTTTCTGTAAAAAAAGTGATTTTTTTATGTTTCTATTCTTTGAGTATGTCCAAGATTGTCTGAATCTCCATGTTCCGACCTACAATTATGCCTTCTTTGTTTATAAGTATTGTACATGGTATTGCGTTAACGCCATAGTCTTGTGCACCTTGAGCCTGCCAGCCTTTCAAGTCGCTTATATGTTTCCATGGCAGTCCCAAAGATGTTATGGCGTTTTTCCATTTGCTTTCGTCACTGTCAAGCGATACGCCCAGAATTTCAAGTCTCCCATTGCTGGCTTCGTATAGGTCTTTCATCGCAGGCATTGCACGGCGACAAGGGCCACACCATGATGCCCAGAAGTCAACCAATACATAGTCTGACTCACCAACAAGGTCTGATAGAGACAAAGTTTTGTCGTCAGGAGTTTTTGCCGAGATGTCCTTGTATGTTTTCCCAGCACCGCTCTCTTTCTGTAGTTGAACATGGTCGTATATGCTGCGCATATTTTTGTTTTCCAACGTCTTGTCATTCATAAGCGAACATAATGTGTCCACTTGGTCGAATTCAAGTAAATAAAAGAAGTTCATAAAACCGTATTGACCTGACATGGTGTTGATGCTTGTGAGTGAATTCTCCTCACCTTTAAGAGTGCGGTAAATCTTGTTAAGACAGTCATTGAATGCTTGTTCACGTGCTTGCTCGTCTTGCATGGTGTAGGCTGAATATAATTCTCCATCATAGTCGTCGTACATTTGAATGAAATCGTTGTTAAGCGATCCTTCTTTTCTAATCACAGGCTTCCCGTCCTCATTGAGTCCGACATGAATATTTACTTTGCCTTTTTCAATAGCAACAGCAGTCTCGCCCAATTCGCCAAGATCAAGCACCGCCAGTTGTTCTTCAGGTATGTCGAAACTTATACTGAGCACATTGTTATTAACAAAACCGTAATGTGTGATTGTACTGTCGCCAACCTTGATGTCAATACCTATGTGTGTGCTGTCAGGCACTTGCAGTGTTGGCTCAAAGACTGCATTTATTGTAAACTCAGGTTTGTTGCATGCAACAAGTGCCACTGTAATGGTGGCATAAAACAAAAATTTTTTCATGTTGTTGTCTATTTGGTTGTTAATCCTTCAATGCTCTCTTTCAATGCTGCAATACGACTTTCAGCATCACATTGTTTCTGACGTTCGCGTTGAACTATTTCAGGTTTGGCATTTTCCACAAACCGCTGGTTGCCGAGTTTTGCCATGACGCCGCGTAGGAAACCTTCTTGTCGTGCCAGTTCTTCTTTCAACTTGCGCAGTTCTTCGTCTTTGTCCACAAATCTGTCAAGGGGTACAGAATATTCTGTCACACCTGCAATGAACGAAGCAGCATCTGCCGCTTTCTTGTCAGTGTTAACTACTTCTGATAGATTGCACAACTTGATAAGTATCTTCTGTTCTGCTTCACGTATGGTCTTTGACCCCATAATGTGCAGTGTCAAAGCCTCTTTGGGTGCTATATTGCGTTGTTGGCGTATGTTGCGCACACCTGCAACTATCAGTTTCAATTCTTCCATTTGGCCGAGCAGACTCTCAGACTGATTGTACGATGTTGTGTCAGTAATCGGTGAATACATGATTGTGTCGCCGTCTTTACGCTCGTAGAGATTCTGCCATAACTCCTCTGTTATAAACGGCATAAAGGGGTGGAGCAGACGAAGCATTTGGTCGAAATAGTTCAGCGTCAGTTTATATGTGGTACTGTCTATCGGTTGCCCAAACGCAGGCTTTATAGTCTCGAGATACCACGAAGAGAACTCGTCCCAGAACAAGTGGTATATACCCATGAGTGCCTCCGACAAACGGTATTTTTTGAACTGGTCTTCCATTTCTGTTGCTGTCTGCTGGAGTCTAGCACCAAACCATTCTGTTGCAATTTTGCTTGATGCAGATTGCTCAATGTCTGCTACTTGCCAGCCTTTCACGAGCCGGAAGCAATTCCATATCTTGTTGTTAAAGTTGCGTCCCTGTTCGCATAATGACTCATCAAACAGTATGTCATTGCCAGCAGGTGCAGAGAGCATCATGCCCATACGCACTCCGTCAGCTCCGAAACGTTCTATGAGTTCTAACGGGTCTGGACTGTTACCAAGTGATTTAGACATCTTTCTGCCTAACTTGTCACGCACAATACCAGTGAAATAGACATTGCTGAACGGCATCTTGCCTTCGTATTCATAACCTGCCATAATCATGCGTGCCACCCAGAAGAAGATGATGTCGGGTCCTGTAACGAGGTCTGCAGTGGGGTAGTAGTAATTGATTTCCTTATTGCCGGGATTGCGTATTCCATCAAACAATGATATAGGCCACAGCCACGAAGAGAACCATGTATCCAGGCAGTCGGGGTCTTGTTTCAGATCATCAATAGTAAGTGCCTCATTGCCCGTTTTGACTTTTGCAAGGCGAAGCGCCTCTTCTACAGTTTCTGCCACTACAAAACCACCTTCCGGAAGGTAGTATGCAGGAATCCTGTGACCCCACCACAACTGACGTGAGATACACCAGTCTTTGATGTTTTCCAGCCAGTGACGGTAAGTGTTTTTGTATTTGGCTGGGTAGAAGCGGATTTCATCGTTCATCACCGGGTCGAGAGCTATTTTTGCAAGGTGTTCCATGCGCAAGAACCACTGCATAGAGAGTTTCGGTTCTATTGGCACATTGGTGCGCTCAGAGAAGCCTACGTTGTTGGTATAGTCCTCGGTTTTCTCCATCAGTCCTGCCGCCTCAAGATCTTTCTCTATCTGCTTTCGGCAGTCAAAACGATCCATGCCTACATACATTCCTGCAGCTTCCGAGAGTGTGCCGTTGTCGTTGAATATGTCTATTGACGGCAGGTGGTATTTCTCGCCGAGCATGTAGTCGTTCACATCGTGTGCGGGAGTCACTTTAAGACAACCGGTACCAAACTCCATATCAACATATTCGTCTTCTATCACTGGTATGACGCGGTTAACAAGGGGCACAATCACTTTCTTCCCTCTTAACCATTCCGTCTTAGGGTTGTTAGGATTGATACACATGGCTGTATCACCCATTATGGTCTCAGGGCGTGTGGTTGCAACTATGGCATAATTGTCCTCTCCTTCTACTTTGTACTTCAGGTAATACAGTTTGCCGTGGTGCTCTTTGAAAATTACCTCCTCATCAGACAATGCTGTCAGTGCCTGTGGGTCCCAGTTAACCATGCGTACACCACGATAGATGAGCCCTTTGTTATATAAGTCGCAAAACACTTTTATCACACTCTCCGAGCGCACTTCATCCATGGTGAAGCCAGTTCTGTCCCAATCGCATGAAGCACCTAGTTTGCGAAGTTGCTTCAGTATTATACCTCCGTGCTCTCGTGTCCAGTCCCATGCATGCTCCAAAAATTGCTCTCGTGTGAGGTCTGTCTTATGTATGCCTTGCTGTGCGAGACGGTTCACCACTTTTGCCTCTGTAGCTATTGATGCATGGTCAGTGCCCGGTACCCAACATGCGTTTTTACCTTCTTGTCTGGCACGACGTACTAGGATATCCTGAATAGTATTGTTCAGCATATGACCCATGTGTAGCACGCCTGTTACATTTGGTGGTGGGATAACAACCGTATATGGTTCTCTACTGTCAGGTTCCGAATGAAAAAAGTTGTGATTTAGCCAATACTCATACCACTTGGCTTCAATATCTGTCGGATTGTATTTTGCATCAACCATACTACTATTATTTTCTGTTTTTTTATTTAATATTTAGTCATTTGTTTAGTTTAAAGCCTGCAAAGGTACTATAAATATTTTATATATTCAAACTGATACTGCAGAGCATTGAAAGGCAGTCCCAACCTGATATATATTAGCATGAATTTCTACAATATAACAATTTTCTGTCCGCCTGCAATATACATGCCGGAAGAAAGTCCTTCAAGAGAAGTTGCTTCATGACGGACTTCTATGCCGGTGAGCGTATATATATTGAATGGCAGACCTTCGTTAATAATCGACTCAATGCCAGTGGAAGGAAGAATGGTTAGAGTGCCGTCATGATAGGTCAGACTGTAGTTTTGTGCTTCTCCTCCGCTCACTGTCACAGGATAATCACCGGCAGGACTGTTTGCCGTAGCGGAAGTGACAGCGACAGGTTTTGTGATAAGAACATTTTCGTCTTCATCGTTTTTCCAACCTTCATATCTCAGCTCGAATGCAGGATTCTCGTCACCTTCATTACGACTGTAATTACCTGCATAGACGCTCAACGGAGCCTTCTCCACCGTCAGCACACCAGCCACATATGTGACATTGTAATTTGTTACACTTCCTTTCTTTACTATGATAGGATAAGTGCCAGCAGGAGAGGTAAAGGTTGCTTCACAACTTATCTCAGGCACGCCGTTGAGCGGAGCGCCTTCTGTGCTAAATCCGAAGATGGGATTATACTCACCATATTCACGGCTATAACTGTTGGCAGTGATAGTGACAGAGTCTGCCGGACTGATGACGAGTTTGCCTGAGACATAACTGATATCATAGTTCTCAGCTGAGGCGCCGCTTATTGTGATTTCATATTCACCAGGCTCGCTCTCCGGTGTGGCAGAGCAACTCGCAATCGGTCGTGTGGTCAACGCACTGTCTCCGTCTTGGTTCTTGTAACCATCACCGTACCAATCAAAATAGGGAAGTTCTTCACCTTGCTTTATGTTGTATGACATTGCAGTGATTGTCAGAGGTGCTTTAGTAATGGTCAGGGTGCCATTCGCCAGTTTCAGACCTGCATTAGTCACCGTACCGCGGCTAATAACTATATCGTATGTCCCTACGGGAGACGTTTGGGTTGCATCACAACTGATATAAGGCTCCCCGGACATTGTCCCATTACCTGTTAACGTATATGTAAGAACTGGATTTTCTTCACCATACTCACGACTCTTGTCGTCAGCAGTTAGTGTGATGATAGTTGACGGATTGAAAATTTCAAATACTGTTTCTGTCTTCTCCAGAACAACCCATGTGGTGCCGTTATCAAGTGTATAGCTGATGATTGCCAGATATTTGCCGCCGTATTGTAAGTCGGTAAATGTTGCATCGAAAGCAACTGAGTCACCGGAAGCGATTGTCATATTTGCCCCTTCACTCACTTGATACATATACGTATTTGCTTCTACATCAAGTTTGTATAAGTCAATACAAATATACTTGTTATTGAAAACAACGCTGCTCGGGTTGCGTACTATAGCAGTGAATCGCGCTGAATTTTCCTCAATAACGCCGTTGCTGCCGGCATTGGTCAGCGTTAGATTGCCTATGAGATATAGTGTGCCTTCAGGAGGCGTTATTGTGACAGTGCCATAAGCAAAAGGAATATACTCATCATCAACTTTATAGCATAGTTGTAAAAGTTTTGTGCCCATAGTTGTTGGTACAAAGTCAATGTCAAATGTCGCAGTTTCGCCTGCTGCAGCTTCGAATATTCTTCCGCCGACTCTCAGGGTGTCGACAAATAAGTAGAGATAATCGTTGAATGTTGTGCCCGTGTTGGTTATCTGAGCTTTCAGGTCTATGGTAGTGTTTAAGGCAGTGCTGCCTGTCGCGGTAATTGTACCTGTCAGGCTGACTGTCGGCTCTGTCAGCGTGAGAGTGTTGCCCTTGATGTTGGCTTTTATGCGATATACGACAGAACCCCAGCATGGTGCCCAGTCTTCAGAGTTCTCCGACCAACTGTATGGCACTATATAATAGTCTCCATCAGGCAAGTCGGCACCGAATGACATGTTGAAGGGGTAGCTGTTATAACCGTATAAATACTGCAGTTCTCCGATGTTGACACTTTTGCATGCCCATGCAACTATGTTGCCTACGGTGTCACAGAGAGCCAAGCGTATGTAAAAACTATGTGTCTCTCCTGACATGTTGAAAAACTTCAGGCTGGTGCTTATACCCGTAAAGTTAACGCTGTTTGACTCGCGGGTGTATGTCGTATCACCAGTATTGGTGAAACCGCTTACAAATAGTCGTTCTGCGGTTTTTTCGCCTGAGCCGTGATTTATTCCTATTATTATTTGCTGGTCGAAACTGAACCCGTCATCGCTGCTGTTAGAGCCGATATCGGTGTTGTTATAGGGGTTAAGGACAGACAGTAGGAAATAATGGTTATCAGTGCCGCCCCAGCCCCAGTTGATGTGAAACATTCCGCTACCATCGTAGCCGTCAACGACAAAGGAGTGCCCTCCTGTGGTTGATTGTCCGCCGTAGATGACGGGGCGCTTGTTGTTCAACTCATTGTAAATGATAGTTTCCCAGCTGTCGGCGCTGAAGGAGTTGCGCGTGAGATGTTCCACTGTCTGGTCATATCCGAAATATTGTCGCAATGCCTTCACGTCATTCGTGCCTTGTGCTCCGCTGCTTTTGGGGTCATAGTTCATCTCCACAGCCTGCCCGCAGAGCAGCATTAGTTGCGCGACGGCATTCTGCTGTGCGGTAGTGGTACTGCCTTTGTAACTGTCGATCATATTCTCCCAGTCAATAGTGGTGATAGGTATCTCAGGCATGCTGATACTGTTTTTCTTTGTGATGTATGCTGGTATTGGGGCGGTGGTCTGTGCGGGGTATTTATAGTAGTATAGTACCTGCGCCAACGCTGTTGCCACACACCCTGTTACCGAACGCTTGCCGCCTACTTCAGGACACATGTTATTGTAGGGTTTGCCCTGACTCCATGTTGATGTCAGAAGCGGAGTGATTGCAGTACGGGTTCTTCGGAGTACGGGTGCCTGATTTCTGCCACCTGTGCGCTCCAGATATGCTATTTGTTCAGCATACCCGTCAAGCCATGCACGCATGTTGTCTGGCATCTGCTCTTCATCAAAACTGCCTTCGTTTGCGTATGCCAGCACCTTTGGTGCGAGGTCGCTGCCGCTGACCATTACATATCCGTCATTATCGCCCACATTGAACACATAGTATGCGGCTGCATCTGCCTCTGTGTGTGATAACCTGATGTCTGCTGATGAGAGTTGGCGTACTGCCGCAATATGCATACGTTTGGAGTGAGTAGCGTGACGATGAGTGTTGACAAACTGACGTGCTGTCGCTTCGGCCTGTTCGGTGGTTATGCTGCCAGCCATCGCCATTGCTGTAATGATAAACAAGTTAACAAATAGAGTAAATGTTTTTTTCATATTCTGTTGTGTTTTATTGAATTATATTCAGTTGTTATTCATATGTGTGCCCGAGTGGTTACAACAATTCCAATTAACATGCAAATATAGTACATATTTCATATATATGCAAATTCTGTTTTCGACTCTTATGCATACTCCTCCATATATAAGGCGAAAAATGTGCGAAATCTATCACCCCTAAATGCATTTTATAGCACAAAAGATGCAAATTATACGAGCTGAATTCCAATGCAAAGATTCGATAGCGGGGATTGTTGTTGTCGATTTCAGCACTCTTTACTACTCTTCTAACGTTTATTGTTATGATTGTCTGTGATAGGAATGTCAGGAGGCTGCAAATGAAAGAATGGAGTATTCAAAACACTATAGGATTACCTTGTGTTTCAGTAATGCCAAATGCTGACAATCGTCACAGTCTAACCGAACAAGAATACGGACAACGGACTGACCTATGTGAAGGCCTGTGAATAAACGAGTCCGCATTTTCATGTTTGGTCAGTGCTTGCAGGTGTAGTTTTTCTTGATTTTTCCTTTGCTATTCCTTCGATACTCCTTCGTTAGTCCTTCGAAGGAAGTAGTGTGTTTTGCAAGAAAAATCACGCCTCTGTTGCTATATTCACAAATAATTTGTATCTTTGCACGCTAAAACTATTATTGTTCAATGTTTAATGACTAATGTTGCGGTAAAGTCTGTGAGTAGAGAAACAATAATCATTAAACATTAAACCATTCAAAAAATTATATACCATGTGGAAGTGTAAGATATGCGGTGCGGCAGTAGCACCAAACGCCACTGCGGTGCTGGCACATTATGAGAAGAAACATTTCTCTACGTTCCTGAAGAACAGAGATACTATCCAGCGTCTGCCGAAGGCATTCATCAAAGAGGTGACTGCAGGTTCAAAATCCGACGACCCGAAGAAAGCCAAGACGGAAGAAGTGTATCCCCGTTATTATTCCGACCCGGACCGTAACCGTGAGACCAACATTAAATGGCTTGTTGACAGGATTCGCGACTACACTCTCTTCTTTGAATACAGAGAAGCAGTACCTTTTACGTGTCCTTGCTGCAACCGCACCCTATCTGTGGGCAAGCGTCTCCGTCAGGACGGCAAGGAGCAGGTTGACGTATGCCTTGACTGCTTCAAGGCTGCACGCAGAATAATTAAAGGAGGAAAGTAGTTCCACAAATCAACGATTTAACAATTCAAAAGTTATCATAATGAAGCAATTCAAATTATGGAATACGTTGTGCGGCTGGATAGCCTTTGCAATAGCTGCGGCAACGTATCTGCTTACAGTAGAGCCGACAGCCAGTTTCTGGGACTGCGGCGAGTTTATTTCCTCTGCTTATAAACTGGACGTTGGTCACCCCCCAGGAGCACCATTCTTCATGCTGATGGGGCATTTTGCCAGTCTGTTTGCTGCCGATGCGGCACATGTGGCAATGTGCGTTAACGGACTCAGCGCCATCATGTCGGCATTGACTATATTGTTTCTTTTTTGGACTATAACTGCCCTTGCAAAGAAACTCCTGCCTGACAAACAGAATATGTCGCTCTGGCAAGGTGTAGCCATCCTTGGTGCAGGCATGGTGGGTGCTCTGGCATACACCTTCTCCGACACCTTCTGGTTCTCCGCAGTTGAGGGCGAAGTGTATGCTTCGTCATCGTTCTTCACAGCAGTGGTGTTCTGGCTGATACTCAAATGGGACGAGAAGGCTGACGAAGAAGGCTCCGACCGCTGGCTTATACTGATAGCCTACCTCATGGGCTTGAGTATAGGTGTGCACCTGCTGAACTTGCTTACTATCCCTGCAATAGTGCTTGTGTATTACTTCAACAAGTACGAGTTCTCGTGGAAAGGCATGCTGATAGCGCTGCTTGTGTCGGTTGGCGCTCTGGCAGTGGTGCTCTACGGCATCATACCCGGCTCAGTCCAAGTGGCATGTTGGGCAGAACTGCTGTTCGTAAATGTGTTAGGAATGCCATTCAACACAGGTCTCGCCATATATCTAATTCTTCTTGCCGCGGCATTGGCATGGGCGATATATGAGACATATCAGGCTAATAACCGTCTGCGCATGAACATTTCTGTCATATTGGCAGTTGTATTGACAGGGATCCCATTCTTCGGCGAGAGCGTGATAATAGGTTTGCTGGTGACAGGTGCACTGGCAGGTGTGCTGTTCGGACTAAAAGACAAAGTGCCTGCACGCTGGCTCAACACTGCTACGTGGATGATAACAGTCATACTGATAGGCTACAGCTCATACGCTGCCATCGTGATTCGCAGCAGTGCCGACACGCCTATGGACCAGAACTCACCCGACAACGTGTTCTCCCTCAAGTACTACCTCAACCGTGAGCAGTACGGCGACCGTCCGTTGCTCTATGGAGCAGTATACAGTGCTCCTGTTGACTTGGAAGTGAAGGGTAACATGTGTGTGCCAATCGAGAAGAAAGGTCATGCACAATATGCACCGGCACCCAAGACTTCCGGTGATGAGAAGGACAAATATGTCATTACAGGCTATAAGACCAACTACAAGATGAAGAAGGAGTTCATGATGCTCTTCCCACGAATGTACTCGCCTGACGGTCGTCACAAGGAGGCATACAAGCAGTGGGGTGACGTGAAAGGTAAGAAGATTCGCTATGAGTATTGCGGTCAACAGAAGACGGAGGTATGTCCTACTTTTGGTGAGAACCTGCGTTTCTTCTTTGCATACCAGTGTCATTTCATGTACTGGCGCTATTTCATGTGGAACTTTGCAGGCAGACAGAATGACCTGCAGGGCTATGGCGAAATGACCAAAGGCAACTGGCTCAGCGGCATCAGTGCACTTGACAATGCCCGTCTCGGCGATCAGGATGCACTGCCATCTGAACTGCGTGACAACAAGGGGCATAACGTATATTACCTGCTACCTCTGCTGCTTGGCATTATAGGTCTATGCTATCAGTTGGGCAAGAAGAAAGAGGGGCTGCAGAACTTCACTCTGGTGTTCCTGCTGTTCTTCCTCACCGGTCTGGCAATAGTGGTTTATTTGAACCAGACTCCATATCAGCCTCGTGAACGAGACTATGCCTATGCCGGGTCGTTCTATGCGTTTTGCATTTGGATTGGTCTGGGCGTGATGGCATTGACAGAAGGTGTCAACAGTGCCATAAAGACTGACAACAAGGCACTGAAGACTGCAATCGCAGTTGTAATGACACTGGTTTGTCTGGGTGTGCCTGCACTTATGGCACAGCAGAACTGGGATGACCACGACCGCTCAGGACGCTACACCTGCCGTGACTTTGGTGCCAACTATCTGCGCTCATGCGAGACCAATGGTGTGATATTTTCCAATGGTGACAACGATACTTTCCCGCTCTGGTACAATCAGGAGGTCGAAGGCGAGGGAACAGACCTTAGAGTTTGTAACCTCAGTTATCTGCAGACAGACTGGTATATATCACAAATGAAACGCCCTTATTACACTTCTGACGCTCTGCCTATATCGTGGGAGCAGAAAGACTTCATGCCGGGTAAGAACGAAGTGGTGTGGATTGACAACAAACTTGGCACTCAGCTTGACGTAAAGTCGGCATTTGACTTTGTACGCTCAACCGATCCGCGTACCAAACGTGACGGTGACAGCTATATACCTACCAATAAGCTGTATATTCCTGTTAACCAGGCTGACCTGACCGGTACTGCATGGGAGAATGCTCCTGTGGCAGAACAACTTGATATCAATGTAGGCCGCCGCCTGACAAGAAGTGAGATGATGGTGCTTGAGATGCTTTCCACTAACCACTGGAAGCGTCCTATATATTTCGCTGTGACTGTGGGTACAGACTATTATCAGGGTCTTGACAAGTATTTCGAATTGACAGGTCTTACATATCAAGTGACACCTGTTGCATCGCGTGACGGTCAGCCTCGTGTGAACACAGAGAAGATGTACGACAACATGATGCATAAGTTCAGTTTCGGCAACATCAACCGCCCGGGCATTTATATTGATGAGAACCTGATGCGTATGTGCCGCACTCACCGCATGATGTTTGCCCAACTTGCAGACGCATTGCTCAGTGAGGGAAAGAAAGAACAAGCAGTCGAAGTACTTGACTATGCAGAGCAGATGTTGCCAGGTTATAATATTCCGTACGACTACACATCCGCTACAATGGCTATGGACTACTATTACTGCGGTCAACCTGAGAAGGCTGACTCGATAATGGACAAGGTGGCTGAAAACGATATGGAGTACTTGATGTGGGGTGCCACTCTTGACAAGCAGTCGCAGAAGGCTATGTCGAAGACTCTGGGTCACCATGCGGCAGTACTTGGATATGTTCTGCAGAACCTTGAACGTCAGCAGCGTACTGAGTTGTTTGACAAGTGGTATCCGCTCTATCAGCAGTATGCAGGAGTGGTGAGGTAGTTGACAGTTAATAGTTGACAGTTGACATCTTATTATAAGCTTCAAATTTGGGAAGAATACTTGCAATAGACTATGGCAGAAAGCGCACAGGGTTGGCAGTGACCGACCCTTTGCGTATTACTGCACAACCACTAACCACCATTCCGACACATACACTGCCTGATTGGCTGGCTGACTATTTCAGTCGTGAAGATGTTGATGAAGTGGTGATGGGTAAACCGACACAGATGTCAGGTGAGGAGAGTGAGTCGTTTCAGTATATTCATGCTTTTCAGAAAGCCTTTCAGAAGCGTTTCCCCGAGCGTAGACTGGTTATGTTTGACGAACGCTTCACATCGGTCTTGGCACACAGGGCAATGATAGACGGAGGCATGAGAAAGAAACAGCGTCAGGACAAGGCAGTGGTTGACAAGATAGCAGCATGCATAATTCTTGAAGACTACCTGGAATACTTGAATAGTAATGTAAATAATTAAACAGCAAAAATAATGGTTTTACCGATTTATTTATATGGTCAGCCTGTGTTGCGCAAGGAGGCAGAAGATATAGATAAGGACTATCCTGACCTCAAACAACTGATTCAGGACATGTACGAGACACTGACTACAGCCGACGGTTGCGGTCTTGCCGCTCCGCAGATAGGCAGAAGCATACGCTTGTTTGTGGTTGACGGCTCGGAACTAGGTGAGGATTATCCTGATTGTGCCACATTCAAGAAGGCTTTCATCAATCCGGAGATTATAGAAGAGTCAGACAAGACTGCCACGTACAGCGAGGGTTGCCTGTCTTTGCCCGGCATAAGTGAGAATGTGGTGCGCCCGGAAACGATAGTCATACGTTACCTTGATGAGGACTTCAATGAACATGAAGAAGAGTATTCCGGTTTCCGTGCACGCATCATTGAGCATGAATACGACCACTTGCAGGGTAATGTGTTTACTGACCGCATATCGCCTATCAGACGCCAGTTCGTGAAAGGCAAACTATCAAACATTGCCAAAGGCAAGACTACTGCCCGCTATAAAACCAAGCGCCAGTAAGCAGGATGGATTGGTTGTCAATCATATTGCTTGCTGTAGGTCTGGCAATGGACTGTTTTGCAGTGTCGGTGACCAAAGGTCTTGCCTCAGCCAAACAGGCAGAATGGAGACGTGCATTACTGATGGCTTTCTATTTCGGTTTGTATCAAGGGTGTATGCCCTTGATTAGTTTCTATGTAGGCAGTTGGTTCACCGGGTTCATCACACAATGGAGTCATTGGATAGCCTTAGTACTGCTTTGTTTCATAGGCGGCAAGATGATATACGAGAGTCTAACAAAAGACCATGAAGCGGAACTCAGGCAAGACAGTCATGTAATTACTCATGCCCAGATGCACCTGCTTGCCATAGCTACGAGCATTGACGCCATGGCGACAGGAGTACTGTTTGTAGCACAACCTGAGCGTCTTTGGGCAGCAGTGGCTGTAATCGCCTTGACAAGTACTCTGTTCTCAATACTCGGATATGGTCTTGGACAACGTTTTGGCAGGCTTCTAAAGTTCAATGTAGAACTCCTTGGAGGTATAATCCTCGTTGGTATAGGCTTGAAGATATTTATTGAGCACTATATATAAACCAGTCATGATATTTCATATCGGAAATACGCTTGTCTCGCTTGATGTGCTTGAGAAAGAGTTCTGTTGCGACTTAAACAGTTGCAAAGGCTGTTGTTGCATTGAAGGTGATGCTGGTGCTCCGATTACAGACGAGGAGGAGCAGACTATTCGTGACATGTTGCCAGTGCTGCTGCCTGATATGCGTAAAGAAGCACGCGAAGTTGTTGAGCAGAACGGTATTTCATATCTTGACCCTACAGGCGATAAGGTGACACAGATAGTTGACGGCAAAGATTGCGTGTTTGCCCGCACTGACCATAACGGCTGGTGTTATTGTATAATAGAGAAGGCTTACAATGCCGGCAAAATACCCTTCAAAAAGCCGCTTTCATGTCATCTATACCCTGTGCGCCTTACCCAACACCCTACATACACGGCAGTGGAATATCACCGTTGGGACATCTGTCATGCTGCAAGACAATGCGGAAAGAAGCTGCATCTGCCTCTTTATGTGTTTCTAAAAGAACCTTTGATACGCAGATTCGGAGAAGAGTGGTACGGAGAGTTATGTCTGGTGGCTGAAGAATGGAAGAAACAAAAAGGCTGATACCTGATATGTTGATGTATCAGTGAGCTTAGGATGAGCTTAAGATGAACTTAGGATGAGATATAGTTGTAATTACATTATAGCATATGCAATGTGAAATAATAGTAATAGGTGACGAACTGCTGATAGGGCAGGTGATAGATACAAACTCAGGTATGCTTGCTAGATATCTTAATACGGCAGGCATATCGGTTGGGCGTACTACCGCTGTTCACGATAGTGCAGATGATATCAGCAACGCCCTTAATGAGGCATTCTCGCGTGTTAACCTTGTGCTTATGACTGGAGGACTGGGGCCTACAAAAGACGACATCACTAAAACAACCCTTTGCAAGTACTTCAACACACGTCTTGTGGAAAACCTTGAAGTGAAGGAACATGTAATGTCGCTTTACAAAGACCGTCCCGCTGTGCTTAACTCGCTGACTGCAACGCAGTGGCTTGTTCCAGAAGCCTGCAATGTGCTTGAAAACCGAGTAGGCTCAGCCCCGTTGATGGAGTTTTTGCATGATGGCAAGCGGCTATATTGTATGCCCGGGGTGCCTCACGAAGCACAAGTGGCAATGGAAGAACAGATAATGCCGCGGTTGCGCGAACTTGCCTGTGACAACGTGATTGTGCATCGTACTGTTATTGTCTATGACATTCCTGAATCTTCGCTTGCACTGCGTATAGCAGAATGGGAGGGCAACCTGCCTTCGTATATGCATCTTGCATACCTGCCTTCCAACCGCATGATACGCCTGCGACTCACAGCAGAGAAACGTTCTGTTGCATCGGAGCTGGCAGCAGAGGCTGACAAACAAATCGCTGAGTTGTTGCCGCTGATTAAGGAGTATGTCATTGCCACAGAAGACAAACCCATAGAAGTTTTGGTCGGTGAAGCACTCAAACAACGGCATGAGACTGTCTCCACTGCTGAGAGTTGCACTGGTGGTAAGATTGCAGAATTGTTAAACCGTCATGCAGGCAGTTCTGAGTTTTACTTTGGTACTATTGTTGCATACGACAATAGTATAAAAGAGTATGTGCTTGGTGTCAACAGAAAGACTCTTGATACAGTTGGTGCTGTCAGTCAGGAGACAGTGACAGCAATGGTATGCGGAGTGCGGCGCCTGATGAATACATCATGGGCTATCGCAACATCAGGTGTTGCCGGCCCATCAGGAGGGTCACCTGATAAGCCTGTCGGTACTGTTTGGTTGGCGGTGGCATGCGAAGGTGATGTCTGGACAGAAAAAAGGTGCTTTCGCGGCTCCAGAGAGCAGATTACCACACAAGCCACAATCGCTGCACTCGTGATGTTGCACAAAAAAATGACAAGTGAATATAATCATTGAATCACATATAATATGTATAACTTTGCACTTATAGGAGCTGCCGGATATATTGCCCCAAGACACTTGAAAGCAATAAAGGATACAGGTAACAACCTGATGGTGGCATACGACAAGTTCGACTCTGTAGGCAGACTTGACAGTTTCTTTCCTGACTGCTCGTTTTATACAGAGAATGAACAGTTCGACCGTTTCTGCTCGAAGCAGATGCGTACAGACAATCCTCTTCACTGGGTAAGCATATGTACACCCAACTACACTCATGACGCCTTCATACGTTATGGTCTGCGTCTTGGTTGCAATGTCATATGCGAGAAGCCGTTGGTGCTGAATCCTTATAACATTGACAACCTGCTTGAACTTGAACAAGAAACTGGACATCAGGCATATAACATCTTGCAATTGCGCCTACATGACTCGATAGTGGCATTGAAGAAGAAGGTTGACGCCGGACCCACAGACAAGATATACGACGTTGACTTGACATATATTACGTCACGCGGCAAGTGGTATTACTCTTCGTGGAAAGGCGATGTGCACAAGTCCGGTGGAGTGGCAACAAATATAGGTGTGCATTTCTATGACATGCTTCAATGGGTGTTTGGTGCTGTTAAGAAAAACATAGTGCATGTAATGTCGTTTGACCGTGTGGCAGGATATCTAGAACTGGAGAAAGCCCGTGTACGCTACTTCTTGTCTATCAATGCTGACTGCCTGCCCGAGAATGCCATAGAGGGTGAGAAACGTACCTATCGTACACTTAGTATCGATGGTGAAGAGTTTGAGTTCTCACAAGGTTTTACCGAATTGCATACATTGAGTTATCAGAAGATACTCGCAGGTGAGGGATTCCGCATCGCCGAGGCACGCCCTTGCATAGAGATGGTGACAACAATACGCAACTCAACACCCATCGGTCTAAAAGGTGACTATCATCCCCTTGCCCGCTTACCTCTTGCTCCGCACCCATTCGGCTGGGACGAGAAGAAGTGAATGCATAACTGCAAACCATGCATAGGATACATATCATAGTATTAGCCCTTTTGCTGTCGTCGTCGGTTTATGCCCAGCGACACACTTTGAACGGCTATATTAGCGATATGTCATCCGGCGAGCGCCTTATCGGTGCAACGGTGATAGACACCGTGAGCGGCTATGGCGCAGTGAGTAATAACAGCGGTTTCTATTCTCTCACTCTGCCTGAAGGCAAGGTGTGCTTGCAGTTCAGTTATGTGGGCTATGCACCTTCAGATTATATATGCATTGAATTACAGAGAGATACTCTTGTCAGCTGTACTTTGAGTGAGAATACACGTTTGCAGGAGGTGACGGTGGTAGGGCATCAGTCGGTAAGTGCACCGCAGTCAGTCCAGATGTCTGCCATAGAAGTGCCCGTACAGCAAATCAAGGGCATACCTGCTCTGGCTGGTGAAGTGGATGTGATAAAGGCGTTGCAACTGCTACCCGGTGTGCAGTCCGGCTCTGAGGGTAGTGCCGGTTTGTATGTGCGTGGCGGAGGACCTGACGAGAATCTGATAATGCTTGACGGAGTGCCACTATATAACGTTAACCACATGATGGGGTTGTTCTCGGTGTTTAATGCTGACGCAGTAAAGAATGTTACTTTGTTCAAGGGTAATTTCCCTGCACACTTTGGCTCAAGACTGTCAAGTGTTGTTGATGTCAGGCAGAACGATGGCAATAGTTCGTGGTGGCACGGTAATGTGACAGTGGGACTTATTTCTGCCAAGATAAATGCCGAAGGTCCTTTGCCGTGGACAAAAAGACAGGTTGAGCAGATTAAACGTGGTGAGAAGATTGAAACCAATGCCACGACATTCAACATCTCTGCCCGCCGTACATATTTTGACCTGTTCACAGCACCTATCATTGGTGTTGTTTCACGCAATGAGTCTGCCGGTCAGACATCTCTGCTGCCCGGTTACTACTTCTATGACTTCAATGCCAAACTGACACATCGGTTTACTGACGATGACAAATTCTCGCTCTCTGTTTATGCCGGTGATGATGACATCTACATCCGCGTGAAAGACAATGGTGAGGGTGACACTAATAATACTGAAACCAATATGCGTCTAAGGTGGCATTGGGGTAACCTGCTTACTGCTCTCAACTGGGAACACCGCTTTGGTGCTCGTATGTTCAGCAATACCCAACTGTCGTTTACGAGATACAGATACAACCTGAACCAGCAGATGGCTTTGACTACTACACAAGAGTCGGTATCTGCCACCATGAACGAGCAGATGGAGTATCGCTCATACGTAGGCGACCTGATGCTACAGACCAATTTTACGTTTATTCCGTCTCCCAAACACGAGTTACACTGGGGAGCAAACTACATTTACCATATCTTCCGCCCTCAGGTCAGTTCGCTGCGTTTTGGTGTGAAAGGCAATCAGAATATCATTGATGACGAATTCTCTGATATTGTTAATATTGATACCACACTCACCGACGGCACCATTCACGCTCATGAGGCATCGGTGTATGTTGAGGACAATTACACTCCTCTCCGTTGGCTGCGTTTCAATATTGGTCTCCGTGGCAGTCTGTATGCTGTAGATGGAAAGGTGTACCCCTCGTTTGAACCGCGTGTAGGCATTCGTGCATTGGCTACCAAAGATTTAGCAATTAAAGTCAGTTATGCCTATATGTCGCAGTATATACACATGCTCAGTAGCAGCAATGTGTCTCTGCCTACAGACCTCTGGGTGCCTGTCACCAAACAGATTGTGCCTATGCGCAGCATGCAGGTGGCAGGAGGCTTGAGTTATAATGTGCTTGGGCAGGTTGAGTTGTCTTTAGAAGGCTACTATAAAAAGATGCTTAACATGATAGAGTATAAAGACGGTGCATCATTCATGGGCTCAACCGCAGGCTGGGAGCAGAAAGTATGTATGGGTGAAGGCTGGAGTTATGGCATTGAGTTCCTTGCTCAACGCACCATAGGCAGAGTGACAGGGTGGGTGGGTTACACATGGAGCCGCTCATGGCGACTCTTCAACCGTGAAGGGCAGCAGATTAACTACGGCAAGCCTTTCCCTGCCAAATATGACCGTGAGCATGACCTTAGTCTTACGGTGCAGTGGGCTGTTAACAAGTTGGTTGACCTGAATGCAACCTTTGTGTATGGAACAGGTAACCGTGCGACACTTGGCACACAGGTGTATTATGATACACACGAACTAACAACAGTGGTATATGTACCTGAACGTAACAACTACAAGATGCCAGACTACCACCGTCTTGACCTTGGCGCTACTTTCCATTATGCCCTCCGCAAACATCCTGACATGCAGTCGATATGGAATATCAGTATATATAATGTGTATAATAACATGAACCCGTTCTTGCTGTATAATAAGGATGACAAGATGTATAAAGTGACGTTGTTCCCTATTATTCCGAGTGTCAGTTATACCTTTAAGTTTTAGCCTATGTCATTTGCATACAAACATATAGTTCTTCTGTTTCTCCTATGCCTGTTTGCATCATGCAGGACAGAGATTGTATATAAAGGCGAGATTACCGAACCGCAAATGGTTGTGTTCTGTCGTGTAGAGCCCACTCGTTGGCCGCCCCAATGTACGGTCCAGAGAAGTTGGTTCTTTCTTGATGATAGCAAACAGTATAAGCAGGAACCTGTTTTGAAACAATATGTACTGCCTGATGCCAAGGTTGAATACCGTGTGAATGACAGCGCATGGTTGGAGTTGCCTTACAATGAGTCATCATGTTACTATAGATATAAATATGAAGATGACGACAAGGTATATCGCGGCCCTCGTTATCCTCAAGTTGGTGATGTGATAACAGTGAAAGTCAATCATCCGCAATATGGCGAGACCACTGCAAAGCAGACTATACCTGAGAAACCGAGAATTGATTTGGTTGATGTGGAATTGACATCCAAGAACGCAACGACTGACAATGATTATCTGGTTTATAAACTTACATATCACATATGTCCTACTGAAGACCGCACTTTAGTTGGCAGACTTGAGGTGCAGGACTCATGGCTTCGCACATTGGCAGTGTTAAGTTCAGATATCCTGTTTCAGGAACTCAACTCGCCTGACCAGCAGGATTGGGAAGAAATGATTGAGAATATGTTCTCGTTCGAGATTGAAGAGGTTGAGACATACGAATATCTTGATTTTCGTATGAGTGACCTGCCTGAGGAGGGGAAAGATGTCATAGTTCTGGCATATGCACCACATAGTTATATTAATAATGAAAAGACGGCCCAACTTGATGGCATAACAACCCAAGTTCGTACGTATACGTCAGACACATACCTTTATATGCAGTCAATGGCGAAATTTGCAGGCAGTAATGAAAGTATGCTTGGCATGGAGGAGAAAGTGCAGGTGTTTGGCAACTTTTCAGGCAATGTGATAGGCTGCTTTACCGTTTTCTCCCAATATAGGTATATGACTATGTTTCAGTATGAAGAGAAATAAGGATTGTAGCGTTTCTCTTCAGCAATACTTGTGCAGTAGCCGTGGCCGGGATAAATAACTGTTTCGTCAGGTAACCGCCGCAAAGTCTCAAGACTCCCAAGCATCTTCATCATGTCGCCCTGCGGTAAGTCAGTTCTGCCTATTCCACCTTGAAACAGAGTGTCACCAGAGAACAATACTGGCGTTGGAACACCCTTCTGCTGCTTTAGCATATAACACACACTGCCTTCCGAATGTCCAGGAGTATGCAACACATACCAGTCTGTGTCAAGCATTCTTATGTATTCTTCATAAGTGTCAGGCGTGGTCTGAATAAGACTTTCCAAAGAAACATACTCTTTCAGCGGCTCATCGGTCATAGGTATGTCGAATGCAGCAGATTGGGCTTCAACACGTTGGTACAATCTTGCATCTTTCTCCGACAGGGTGGGGAGAACTCCGTATTGGTCATAAACAAACCGTGCTCCGAACACGTGGTCAAGGTGGGCGTGAGTTAGCAAATGATGTCTAATCTTCAGACCATTGCTTTCAATATACTTTTTCAACCGCTCACACTCGCTCATACCATAGCAGCCGCAGTCAACAATAACAGTATCACCGCTGTCATTTGATATGAGATATGTACATTCCCTGAACGGATTGAAATAAAAGGTATGAATTTTCATGGCTAACTCAATGGCAGATATACGGCTTTCTTTGTCTTGAAATATTCCTCTGTGAAGAAGTCAGTAATGTCAAATATTTCTGCAATGTTCTTATATGGGCGTATTTCCTGATATAACTCTCCGCCTTTCAGACAGATAAGTCCGTTAGGCAATGCATTGTGCTGCTCACGGCTTATATTCTTGCGTACCAGTTTTACTAAGTCAGGCAGAGGCATGACTGCACGTGATACCACAAAGTCAAACTTGCCTTTCTCTTCTTCTGCACGCAGTTGTTTGCATGTCACATTCTGCAGTCCTATTGCAGTGGCTATCTCTTGTGCTACACGAATCTTTTTGCCAACGCTGTCTATCAGGGTAAACCTGCATTCCGGAAACATTATGGCAAGTGGTATTCCTGGAAAGCCTCCGCCTGTACCTACATCAAGAATAGTGCTTCCTGCCGAAAAACGTAACACTTTGCATATTGCAAGAGAGTGGAGCACATGGTGTTCGTACAAATTGTTTATGTCTTTGCGAGAGATGACGTTTATCTTGCTGTTCCAGTCCGGATAGAGAACACCAAGAGCAGCCATTTGCTGCTCTTGTGTGTCTGTCAGTCGGAAATATTTCTTAATATATTCCATTTTATTCTGCCATGTTGGTGAACACGTTTTGCACATCCTCATCTTCTTCTATCTTGTCAATGAGTTTCTGTACAGATTCGCGTTGCTCGTCAGTCAACGTCTTTGTGTCATTGGGAATACGAACGAATTCAGCAGAATTTATCTCATAACCATTTTCTTCCAGATATTTCTGTATCTGCGAGTACGAAGCGAAGTCGCCATAGAGAATGATGTTGCCTTCTTCATCCTGATCAAGTTCGTCAACGCCATAGTCTATCAGTTCAAGCTCCAGTTCGTCAAGGTCAACACCTTCTTTAGGAGCAACGGTAAACACTGCTTTTCTGTCGAACAGGAATTGAAGACAGCCTTGTGTGCCGAGTGAGCCTCCGTGTTTTGTGAAGTAGGAGCGTATGTTGGCCACAGTACGCATGTTGTTGTCAGTGGCAGTCTCCACAAAGATAGCGATGCCGTGTGGGCCATAGCCTTCATAGTTGATTTCTTTATAACCCTCCGACGACTTGTCGGTAGCTTTCTTTATGGCACGCTCAATATTTTCTTTCGGCATGTTCTCTTTCTTGCACTGCTGAATAAGTACGCGCAGACGAGGATTCATGTCCGGATCCGGACCACCATCACGTGCTGCAATGGTTATTTCCTTGCCGAGTTTGGTGAACGTACGAGCCATGTGTCCCCAACGTTTCAGTTTGGTCGCTTTGCGATATTCAAATGCTCTTCCCATAATATTGTGTATTGATATTTTATGTTTGTTATTGTCTTATTGTGCTGCATTGGCAGTAGTGTCTTGAGGTTGAGGCTGAACACGGTCGTTCACTTCCTCATACGACACTTCTTCGAAACTTACAACAAACTCTACACGACGGTTCTTTGTACGTCCTGCAGCAGTTTTATTACTCTCAATCGGCATGGTGTCACCATATCCGTGTGCAGTGAGTTGCTCTTCCGGCACACCAGCACCGACAAGATACTTGCGTACTGCCTGTGCACGTTTCTCCGACAGGTCTTGGTTAAATTCAGGCTTACCCACATTGTCGGTGTGACCCTGTACTTCCACTTTGTATGTCGGGTTCTCGATAAAGACATTGGCAATCTGGTTAAGCAGAGGGTGGGAGGTCTTCTTGATAGTAGCCTTGCCTGTCTCAAACTGAATACCCTGCATAGCTTTTTTCAGAAGGTTGCGCACCTCTTTCTTCAGTGCCGGGCAGCCCTTGTTCTCTTTCAGACCTGGTGTTGTCGGGCATTCGTCCTGATAGTCAGGCACTCCGTCCATATCAGTGTCTTTCGGACAGCCTTTCTCGTCCACTTTGCCGTATGCTGCCGAAGGTGTGTTAGGACATTCGTCTTTGTAGTCAGGCACACCGTCACCGTCACTATCCTTGCTGCAGCCCCATTCGTCAACCTTGGTGCCGGCAGGTGTGTCGTTGCAACGGTCGATGTAGTCAGGTATTCCGTCACCGTCGGTGTCAAGCAGACAACCATTTTCATCTACGAAACCGTATGCCTGACGAGGTGTGTCATTGCATTTGTCAAGATAGTCGGGTACTCCGTCAAGGTCAGTGTCAAGCAGACAACCGTGTTTGTCAACGAACCCTTTTGCCTCAATAGGAGTATCATTGCAGTCGTCTAAATAGTCAGGCACTTCATCACCGTCAGTGTCAAGCGGACAACCTTTATTGTCAACCAAGCCGTATGCTGCAGTAGGTGTGTTTGGACACTCGTCCAAGTAGTCAGGCACTCCGTCACCATCCGAGTCTTTCGGACAACCGTTCTCATCCAACTGACTCCATGCTTCTTCAGGCGTATCAGGGCATTTGTCTTTATAGTCAGGCACTCCGTCACCATCGCTGTCTATCGGGCAACCTTTCTCATCAACCATTCCATAGGCCTCATGAGGTGTCTCGGCACATTCGTCCAAATAGTCAGGTATCCCGTCACCATCGGTGTCAAGCGGACAACCATCGCTGTCAACAGCCACTTTTTTCGGTGTCTCAGGGCAGAGGTCGAATTTATCGTAAACTCCGTCATTGTCCTTGTCGCGGTCAACATGATGACCTATCACGAGGTTAATGCCGAATGCGAGGTTAAGACCCTTTACTTTGTAAGGAATAAGATTCTTGCTCGTTCCTTTGACATCAATCTTTGCATAGTCAAAAGGCACATAGTCAGCGGCAAGGAATATACCCAGACCTTCGTATGTAACCAGACCTAAAGCGGCGCCTATGCTGTGACCTCTGCCGTTCATGAACGAATATGATGCTGCTATGTTAAACCAGTGTACTGGACGGAATGCTGCACCTACAGTCACTTCCTCATACACTTTCTTGTTGAAGAAATGAGTGCGCGAATATACACCGAGACCTATTCTGTTGTCCCACAGATTGGCATCGAGACCTACATTCAGTTTGCATGACAGCATACGCAGGAATTTGTCACCTGTGCGGTTGCCTGTCAGCATGTTTTCATACACACCTTTCAGACGACTTACCAGAGTATCCTTCAGCATATTACCATCGAAGTTGCCTTCGTGATCCACATAGTCGTTGTATTTGAATTCTCCCACACCGTCAAATGTGCCATTGATGTTGTAGTTATATATGGCTCCTTTCCAGACGATGAAACCGAGGTCTGTCACTGACGCTGTGATTGCTAACTGTTTGATTGGCTTATAACTCAGACCTAAATCAAACGAAGCACCCATACCTGCAGGTTTGATTATTTTTTGCCAGTCTTTTGCAAAATTGATGCTACCGAAGGTCTCAGATATTTTGAAAAGAGAGTCAGGCTTCTGCAACTCCTGGAATGTGGGCATGTGGTCGGGTAGGGGGAGCAAAGGTACAGATATGCTCAGGTCTCCGTTGCCGAATATATCCCATTTGTCTGAAGTCATGTTCATGCCGAGGTTGTTCTGCCTCATACCTATATATGCATTACCTGCAAGGAAATTGGCTTTCAGACCGAATGCCCAATGCTCATTGAACTTGCGTGTGTAACCGATACCTATCTCTGTATAGGCTGACACACCCATGCCGAGTGAACTCAGGTCAACACGGTTGTCTCCGCCACTCAGGTCTTTCATGCCGCCGTCAAGCAGGAAGGCAAACAGGCTTTTAGGTAGTGTCACTGCACCGTCAATGCGCTCGTTTACTGCTATATGCATATAGTTCTTTTCCTTGAAGCGGAAGCCGAAACTCAGTATGCTCGTCCTCAGGTCAAAGTCCATCATTGTCGTCTCTTTCAACGACTTGAAGAATTGCTGACGGTCTGCATCGGGGTGCAGGAATGTGATGGTCTGACCTGCGGCATTGGTGAATATCACATCACTTGGGGCAAGAGAGTTGTTACCTGCCCAAATGCTTGTGTAGCCTATCACAGGCAGACTCAAATAGAAGTTGCTGATAGGCTGGAAGGCAGGGTTGATATATTGTCTTACCGGCGCATTCTCAAGGAAATACAGTGTGTTCACCTGTTGCTGTGCTGTTACGGTGAACGTCATTGTGGTCAAAGCGACAGCGAGAGCCGCGATACGAATAGTCTGTTTCATAATTGTAGTCCTCATGTCGTTTGATTATTTGTTTGATTTGAAATCAAGATTAAGCAGAGCTTCCAGGTTTGCAGATGCTGCCATGTGCATTGTGAAACCCGATTCAGGTATAAGAGATACATATTGTGTACCTACGCTGTTGAAACTTTCATCATTGGTCATCAAGTAGGCGTCATATACTATCTTGTTTATCTTGTGAAGTTTCTGGAACTCTTCTTTAGACACGTTGATTATTATCTCCGATACTCCCGGTTTGTCAGGATTGACTACACCACGTTCAAGGTCTTTCGGAGCAGCTATCAACAAGGTGTCGTTGTCTATCAGTCCACTCAAGTCTATCGGGTTGTCAAGTGAGTCAAGGAATGCGAAACCTGCTTTGATGTCAAGCGGTATGGTGTTCTCGGCTCTTACACGCAGTTTCAGGTCAGAGGTCTTTATTGAGTCTATCATTTTGACGCTTTCTATCAGTGAGTCAAGATTCAATGCTATATTTACGTCCTTTATGGTGTCTGTATAATTCAGTTCCATACCCTTCCCGAATGTAAGTGGCACATACAGTTTCAGGTCTATTGCCACATCTGGGTTAGGTGTCATTCTGTGTTGCAGATGGCGGTAGTCATAGTCTATGTCAACATTGAGGTTGTAGTTAAGACTGTCAGGGCGAAGCTTGAACAGTCTATCAAGGTCGCCGAGCGTCTCATCTTCTGTCAGCATCAGCGAATCCTTATACTGTGTGCCTATAGGCGTTTTGAACTGACGAGAATATGAGTCAAGTGTGTAGTAGTGCCATGTCATGTGGTCTCCTTCGGCAAAGTGAGCCTTCTCGGTCGCACCTGATTCCATCGATGTGACTGACAGATTGTTGATTCTCAGTACCAACGGAGCGGTGAACTCAGTAGCAGCCGTTATGTTCACACGTGGTTGGGCAAGCATCAGTGTGCACTTCCTCATCTTTGCCCACTCGTTCAGGTCGCTCCCTATGTTGGCATCGCCTATCACCTGCATCTTGTTGCCAGGTACGAAATAACCCCACAATGCCTCATAACTCATTATCTTGTTCTGCATGTCAATCAGGATGCGCGAGTCCGGACTGACAACCTGTGTCGCACCGGCAGGCATGAGCAGTACTATCTCAAACTCCATCTCTATCTGGTTGCCGGCATTTGCATCTGCCTCATCCTTGGTTGTAGGATTTATTTGATGGTTTTTAATCAAGTCTATCGTAAAGTCTGAGAGGTCTATTGTCATTGTCTGACCATAGTCTTGGAACGGGAGAGAAATCTTGTTGCTGCCTTTCAGTCTGAACTGGTCACCTAAGCGCAAATTCAGCTGATAGATGTAGTCTTTAGGCAAATCCCAGTTCTGAAGCGAGATGGTGGCAGTGATGGCGGCATTCCTGATGTGCATGCTGTCTATTCTGCCGCGCTCCGGTATACTTGCAGCGGTGTTGAGCTCCGCCATATCCATCACGAACGGTATTGTTATCGAGTGAGGCTCGCCGTCACCTATAAGCATTCCGCCAGTCAGGTTGATTAAATCCTGAGGAATATGAGCGTCTGCATTGAAGTGAGACAAATCTATTGTAGCAAACGGCTGGCTTGTAGTCATCTCGTAGTTGAACTGGAGAACGCCTGCCTCGTTCACTGCAAGATACTTGCGGATGTTCTCGCTGCCGATAAAGTCGTTAATTGATGCAGACATAGAGCCTATCGGCATGGCAAGACCCATACTTATGTCTGCATGCTTGTCAATGTTGCTAAAATCCGCATCTGACTTGCAGGAGGTGGACAAAACAACTGCCGTCATCAGTACTGACAGCAATAAACTGCTTGAAAATCTCTTACGTATCATATTCGCATTTGGTTGGTTTGTATTCATTGTTTATTATAGTATGTATTATAGTATGTATGTCTGCAGTCTGATTAAATAAATCACGTGCGTACACACGCGCATACTTTCAGCGCACAAATTTACAACATTTTCTCTATATAACCAAATATTCCGGTCTAAAATTTTCCTGTTGCACATTTAGAATGATTGTTTTACTTTTGTAACCGTATTCTCACAATTATTTATATGCGTAAAATATTCACCATCGCAGTAGCCGCTTTCATGCTCGCTTCCTGCAACTCAAACAACAAGACTATGAATGACAATCAGACTCTTAACACTATCATGACGCGTGTCTCAGTGCGTCAGTTCACAACCGAAAAGCCGTCTGCTGAGCAGATTGACATTCTCCTCCGTGCTGCTATGGCGGCTCCTTCTGCCGTCAACAAACAACCTTGGGCATTCCTTGTTGTTGACGATGCCGACCTCTTGAAGAAAATTGGCGAGCAGTTCCCTAACTCGCGAGTACAGAATGGCGCTCAGGTTGCCATAGTGCCTTGCGGAGACCTCACTAAGGCACTCGAAGGAGAGGCTCAGGACTACTGGATTCAGGATGTATCGGCCGCGGTGGAGAACCTTCTCCTTGCTGCACACAGCATGGGACTTGGAGCAGTCTGGACAGGTCTCACGCCGATTCAGGCGCGTGCCTTAGAGGCTGCATCACTCCTTGGCTTGCCTGAGAACATAATTCCTCTATGCATCATACCTGTTGGTTACCCTGCAGAATCACTAGCAGTGAAAGATAAATACAAAGAGGAAAACATTCACTATAACCGTTGGTAAAACGGCAGCTCACAATAAATTAACCAATATATAGCAGAGAGGCATATAGTTCAGTTCTATATGCCTCTGTTGTATCTGTTTCTTTTGTTCTCTTCTTCGGACATCTCCCTTGTGGCATGGTAGGATTAGTTTGAAATATAAGGAATCACCCAATAACCACCCAATAACCACCCAATAATCACCCAATAATCACCCAATAAATTTATAGTGGTATATGTAGAAAAAAAGGCAGTATCCGTATGATGAACGGATACCGCCTTGAGTAATTGTTATTGATTGTCGAAGAGACTCTATTACCCTCCGAAGTTATCGAAGCGGATGTCCTGGTCTTCCACACCGAGCGAGTGGAGAAGGTCAAGCACAGTCTTTGCCATCATCGGAGGTCCACAGAGGTAGTACTCAACGTCTTCGGGTGCTTCATGCTGCTTGAGGTAAGTGTCGCCCATAACAGGTGCAATGAATCCCGGAGTGTATTTCACGCCAAGAGCATCTGCCTTCGGGTCCGGACGGTCTAATGCTAAGTGGAAATGGAAATTGGGATACTCTTTCTCCAACTCGAGGAAGTCCTCCATGAAGAACACTTCGTCAATAGCGCGTGCGCCATAGAAATAGTGCATCTCGCGGTCGCGTGTGTGTAGTGTCTTCAGCATGTGCATAATCTGAGCACGTAGCGGCGCCATGCCGGCACCACCACCTACCCATATCATCTCTTTCTTCGAGTTGAATACAGGGTGGAAATCACCGTAAGGACCACTCATCATCACCTTGTCACCCGGTTTGAGTGAGAAGATATAAGTTGATGCTATACCGCAAGGCACATCCATGAATCCAGGGCCTTGCTCTTTCGGTTTGAAGGGTGGGGTGGCAATACGCACAGTAAGAGTGATGATGTCACCTTCGTCAGGGTAGTTTGCCATAGAGTAGGCACGTATAGTGGGTGTGTCGTTCTTTTGGTGCAGACCAAAGATTCCGAACTTCTCCCATGCAGGCACATAGAGGCCGCCGATAAGGTCGCGGTCAAAGTCCTTATACCAAATGTCATAGGTAGGAATCTTAATTTGAGCATAAGAACCAGGAATGAAGTCCATGTGCTCTCCAGGAGGCAACTGCACCTTAAATTCCTTGATGAACGATGCTACGTTCTTGTTAGAGATAACTGTGCACTCCCATTCCTTTACTCCGAGAACTGACTCTGGTACTTTAATAGAGAGGTCTTGTTTCACTTTCACCTGGCAACCAAGACGCCAATGGTCTTTCTGTTGCTTTCTGGTGAAATGCACAGTCTCAGTAGGCAGTATCTCACCGCCACCTTCCAACACCTGACATTTGCACTGTCCGCAACTGCCCTTACCGCCGCATGCAGAAGGCAGGAATACACCTGCTTCAGCCATGGTGCTGAGCAGAGTGCCACCGGCAGGCACATCATATTTCTTGTCACCATTGACGGTGATCTGTACATTGCCGCTCGCAACGAGGTATCTCTTAGCCACGAGCAACACGACTACGAGCAGGAGTATAACACCAAGGAAAACTCCTATACTCAAAAGAATTGCTGTTGTATTCATATTATGTTATTCTATTGTTATCTGTCTATTCAGCGCGTGTGTATTTCTGCATCTGAGCCTCTTGCAACTGTTTGTCATCAAGATAGTTGATGCGCATTGCTGCACGCACTTCCTGCATGGTTTGTCTTCCTTGAGCACGTGCAACCTCGGTGCCTTTTCTCAGAATCTCATACACTTCAGGTATATGCTGTTCCCAGTAATGACGGCGTTCGCGTATAGGCTCAAGCAGTTCCTGCATAATCTTGCAGAGGAACATCTTGCACTTCATGTCGCCGAGTCCACCTGCGGTATAGTGGTCTTTCAGTTCCTGCAGGTTCTTGTATTCAGGCCAGTAAGCGGCAAAATGCTCATCACGGCAGAAGGCATCAAGGTATGTAAACACGGCATTGCCTTCGAGGTGACCTGGATCGGTGACTCTCAAGTGTGTCGGGTCAGTGTACATGCTCTTGATTTTCTTTTCCACCTCTTCAGCCGTGTCGCTCAGGTATATGCAATTCCCAAGTGACTTCGACATCTTTGCCTTGCCGTCGATGCCTGGCAGTCGCATACATACCTGATTGTCAGGAAGCATCAACTCGCACTCGTCAAGCACCTCACCATAGGTGTTGTTGAATCGGCGAACTATCTCGTTTGTGAGTTCAATCATCGGCTTCTGGTCTTCACCTACCGGAACTACAGTGCCATGAAAAAGTGTTATGTCGGCAGCCTGACTGACAGGGTAGCAGAAGAAACCAAGAGGGATGTTAGCCTCGAAGTTTCGCATCTGTATCTCTGTCTTTACAGTCGGGTTACGCTGTACGCGGCTCACGGTGGTCAGGTTCATGAAATAGAACGCCAACTCCGTCAGTTCGGGTACCTCGCTCTGAATGAATATGTTAACTTTCTGAGGGTCAAGACCTGCAGCCAGATAGTCGAGTGCCACTTCAAGAACATTCTGACGCAGTTTCTCCGGGTTGTCGGCATTGTCAGTCAGTGCCTGGGCATCGGCAATCATAATGAATATCTTGTCGTATGAAGGGTCGTTTTGCAGTTCCACACGACGGCGGAGCGACCCTACATAATGACCGATATGCAGTCTGCCTGTTGGTCTGTCACCAGTCAGTATTACTTTCTTCTTTGCCATATGCGCCCCTTATCCGATGTTTATACCGCTGAAGCACATGAATGCCATTGCCATCAAGCCTACAGTGATAAAGGTTATACCGAGTCCCTGCAAAGGTTTGGGCACATCGTTGTATTCCATCTTCTCACGTATTCCTGCAAGGCATACGATAGCAAGGAACCAACCAATACCGCTTCCGAGTGCATACATCAATGAGTCACCTATTGATGTTATAGCTTTCGGGTCGGTAGCCTCAAGACCTACACGCTGTTGCATGAAGAGCGATGCGCCCATGATGGCGCAGTTCACTGCTATAAGTGGCAGGAAGATACCGAGCGAAGCATAAAGGCTTGGCGAGAACTTCTCTACTATCATCTCTACTATTTGTACAATAGCGGCAATTACGGCTATGAAGAGAATGAAACTCAGATAACTCAGGTCAACACCCTCAACAAGACAGTTCGGACCGAGCACATAGACCTGCAGCAGGTAGTTGACCGGCAGTGTCACCAACAATACAAAAGTGACCGCTACGCCCAGACCTGCACTTGTTTTCACATCTTTCGATACTGCCAGATATGAACACATACCAAGGAAGTAGGCGAAAATCATGTTGTCAGCAAAGATGCTTCTGACAAATAAACTTATTGCATGTTCCATAACTTATTTCTTCTCTTCTTTGTTAATACTTCTGTGTACCCAGATGATGCAGCCTACAAGTATAAGTGCCATTGCGGGCATCATCATCATACCGTTGTTTACATAGCCGTGCTCATAGCACCACTGTGGTATCACTTGGAAGCCGAGCAGTGAGCCACTGCCAAGCAGTTCGCGGAAGAAAGCCACAATAACCAGTATGATGGCATATCCGAGTCCGTTGCCGAGACCGTCAAGCAGTGAATCTCCTACCGAATTCGACATTGCGAATGCCTCCAGGCGACCCATTAGAATACAGTTGGTAATAATAAGACCTGTATAAACCGACAACTGTACAGACACGTCGTATGCGAAGGCTTTCAGAACCTCATTCACTATTGTTACCAATGCTGCTACTACTACCAGTTGCACGATGATACGGATACGCATCGGAATTGTCTTTCGGAGCAGCGAGATAACTACATTAGCCATTGCCACAATTATAGTGACGGCAATACCCATCACCAGTGCGGGTTTAAGTTGCACAGTGACTGCAAGAGCAGAACATATACCCAGAACCTGTACGATAACGGGGTTGTTTGCGCTGAGAGGACCAAGAAGGGTCTCTTTTGTTTTCTGTGATAGTGCCATATTAATTTTCCTCCTCATTTACAGGTTCAACACTTTCAGCGGTTTCTGTTGCTTCAGGAATCTCAGTAGCAACTGCTTCGCCTAAGAAGTCAGCATATTCTGCCAGAGTCAGGTTAATCATGGTCTCCACACCTTTCGAGGTTATGGTTGCACCTGAGATAGCCTGCACTTGTTCACCTTCGGCATCACCTTTTACTATTTCCACAGCATAGCCGTTTTCGCCTGCTATATGTTTCTCGTTGAAGCGAGTCTGGAAATAGCGTGTGGTGATTTCTCCACCAAGACCCGGAGTCTCCGATGCATGGTTGAAGTATGTGCCATATATGGTGTTTTTATCCTCATCAAGAGCCATATAGCCCCAGATGGCACCCCATAGACCGGCTCCGTTCATCGGGATGATGAACTTCTTTGTGCCGTCTTCAAGGGTGGCTACATAAAAGGTCTTGCCGTCGGTTTCCTGCTCCTGTATAAGTTTTGCATACAAAGCGTCTGCATCCTGACCTTTCAGGTCGAGGTTGAGCGACGACAGCACCTGTTTCTTTCTGTCAAGCTCAACGTTTGCCTGCTGTTTCGGCTTCAGCGATGAAGATACTACAGCAAGCAACAGAGCTACAATTACCACGATAACCGTTGCGTAGATTATCGTGTAAACATTACTGTTTGTGTTAAGTTTCATAATCTACTGTTATTTAACGGTTGCACGTTTCATTCTCTTGCGTATATTACTTTGCACTACGCACCAGTCAATAAGCGGAGCAAAGGCATTCATCAGCAGTATGGCGAGCATCATGCCCTCCGGATAACCAGGGTTGAGCACACGGATGGTTATTGCCATCACACCGATGAGGAATCCATAAATCCACTTGCCGCATTCTGTGCGTGCAGAGGTCACGGGGTCTGTAGCCATAAACACTGCACCAAAGGCGAACCCGCCGAGTGCGAGGTGCATATACCACGGTGTGTTGGCTGCAGCATTGTCAATACCTGATATGTTGAATATCCATGCCATCAGACCACCGCCTACAAAAATGCTCAGCATCGTCTTCCAACTTGCCACGCCTGTCATCAGCAGCAGACATGCGCCAAGGAGTATTGCCCATACGCAAGTCTCGCCTACTGAGCCGGGGTAGAGTCCGTTCATTGCTCCGAGCAGAGTGATGGGCTCGCCTACGGTATTGGTGACAGCTATTGTCGGATCACCCGCTGTTGCAATCTGTCCTAGTGGTGTTGCACCCGAGAAACCGTCAACAAGAGCCTGTCCGTTGTCCCAGCCCCAAGTGCCTTCTGTGCGTACAAACACTTTGTCGCCTGACATCTTGGTCGGGTAGGCAAAGAAGAGAAAAGCACGTGTTATCAATGCCACATTGAAGATGTTGTAGCCTGTGCCGCCGAAAATCTCCTTTGCAAACACTACTGCAAAGGCAGTTGCTATTGCCACCATCCACAGCGGAGTGTCAACAGGCACTATCAGCGGAATAAGAAAACCTGTCACCAGAAATCCTTCGGCTATTTCTTCTTTCTTCCATTGTGCTACCGTGAACTCAATGCCCAAACCAACGGCATAACTTACTATTATATAAGGTAGCAGCGCAAGCAGACCGAAGGCAAAAGCTTTCCAGAACAAAGCCCATGTCAGGCCGCCAACTACTATCTCGCCGGTAGCAAGGAAGTGTTGATAACCGATGTTATACATACCGAACAACATGGCGGGAACAAGTGCCATTACCACGACTATCATCGTGCGTTTCGAGTCAGTAGCGTCATGCACCTGTGCTCCAACGCGTTTAGATGTTGTGTTCGGGGTGAACAGAAACGTGTCAAAACCATCGAACAGAGAATGCAGTGCATGCAGTTTGCCGCCCTCATCAAACTGAGGACGCAACTTCTCTACAATATTATATAACCATTTCATCATTCAAGCTCCTTTCTCATATTGTCTAATGCTTTCCTTACTATCGCCTGAACAGGCATCTTTGATGTGCAGACAAACTCACAAAGAGCGAAGTCCTCCGGAGCCACTTCGTATGCGCCAAGTGCCTCCATCCTGTCGATATTGCCTGCTATCATAGCTTTCAGCAGATATTCGGGGTAAATGTCCATTGGGAACACCTTATCATATTCGCCGCTCACTATCATCGCCCTTCTGCCGCCTAATAGTCTTGCATCCCAGACAAACTGCTCAGCTTTCATCAGGCAACGCATGAATGACGACGGCACGCTCTTGTTCTGGCTGAATGTCGAGAATCGTGGCATTATCCAACCCATGAACTCGTGTGTCTCGCTGCCTTCGTCTATAGCGGTGAACTGGTTGTCGTATGGCGAAATCATCTCGTCAAGTCCTGTCTGATGACCTGACAATACGTTGCCTGCTATGTAACGTACAGGCAGACCCTTCTCACAGTTGCATTTGAATATGCTCTCTACAGGCATGCCTGGCAACACCTTGTAATACTTTGGTGTCACTACAAGCGGACCGGTCAAAGCAACCAGTTTCTGCATATCCACTATGCCTTTCGTAAACAGTCTGCCCAACACTACAACGTCCTGGATGTTAACCGTCCAAACAACCTCGCCCTTGTTCACGGGATTCACATGGTTGATTTGTACTCCGACGTTACCTGCAGGGTGAGGACCTGCAAACTCAGTTATCTCAGCATCTTTCAAGTGGCGGAATATCGTGGCGGGAGCACCGTAGCGCACGCCTACATTCACTGCCTTGCCTGACATCTTTGCCAGCGCACTGATACCTGCCTGCAATGCTGTTGTCTCACCTGCAAGCACATACTCATAGTCAGGTGCAAGAGGTGCGCTGTCAAACGATGACATGAACACTGCCTTAGGCTCCGATGCAGGGTTGGCGATGCAGTCGTAAGGACGCTGCTTGATGTAGCTCCAGATACCAGCCTCAAGCACCAGTGCTTTTACTTCTTCACCTGTCATCTCTGACAGGTTGTGGCGCTCAAACTGCAGATAATCTGTCTCTTTGTCTGCCTCTATCGAGATGCTCATTATCTTGCGCCGCTCTCCGCGGTTTATTGCAAGGACCTTGCCTGACACGGGTGAGGCAAAGCGCATCTGGGCAAACTGCTTGTCGTGAAACAGGGATTGACCTGCTTTCACCTTGTCGCCTTCTCTCACATCCAGTTTTGGGGTGATACCGGCGAAGTGATCCGGCACTATGTTATACACATCAGGGCGCATTATTGAGCCTGTTTCCCGCTGCGCCGCACCTGTGATAGACAAGTCCAAACCACGTTTCAGTTTGATTACTTTCTTCATAAATGTATGATATGTTATTTGTTGTATTATTTATTTACGAATACTCACATAATAGCCTGCAAAGGTACACATTTTTCTTTATATATGGAAAAGGATTTTTTATATTTATTTATTCCGGGCACACTTATGCGTTTTGAACATCATCACTTGTTGTCTTGCCGTCACTTGGTTAAGGTTGCTCATTGTTGCTGTTTTTGTGTTTCTTGTTATATTTGCTTACAGTATATACTGCATATACCACCAATGCAAGCAGTAGCACTCCTGCTGCCACACCCATCACTTCTGTCTCTCCGTTCAGAGTTGTCAATAGCCAGAAATAGTTGATGCCGAAAAGCAAGGCACCCCAGAAAAGCAGTATGCCGGTTGTCTTGAGCACTGCAATGCCGCCCGCAGGTTTTATCTCGCCTTTGATGACCTGCTTTAAAATGACGATAGCGGGAAGGAGAGCGACCAATAGTGACATGATGATGGCAATCAGTCTGTTTTGCTTGCGTTTCATTGCCGCTTCTTCTCTCAACTCCTTGTCTCCCTCGAAGCGTTTCTGTAGTTTTGTCAAACGCTCGTAGTCATTGCCTCCGTACTGCTTGACAAGTTCTTCATAATACGCATCAATGTCGAATGTATCCTCCTCCGATGCCGCGTTTACCGATTGTGAGGCAGACTCTTCCGCATCGGTGGTTATGACAACACTGTCGCTTGTCATCTCTGTTGCCTCGCTCATCGGACTCGCTGTCAGAGTCAAAAGCAGCGATATTGTTGTTATGTATGGCAGATATTTCATGTTTCCAGTGATTTACGAGTGAAATGCATGCGCGTCCAATTATGCTGCGAAGTTAATATGAATAATTAGAATATGCAACCCTAAAATCCTTTACTCATACCATCACTATACAATTTACGACAAAAACACGAAAAAAGGACGACAAAAACACGAAAAAAGGACGTAAACAAAACCTGCTTTCTATATTTTTCTTCTATTGACTTTCATTTGTCAACTATTATTCTTACCTTTGCATGCGTCAAATATCAATTGTTCAACTTAAACCCGATATATGCTATGTTCTACCGTGGTAAACATACTTGTAAGATTCTGAAGGAGATACGCCGTCAGATTGCTGAGCAGAACGACATACGTCTCGTTATCGAGGAGTGTACTTATAAGGGTGACTGCCTTGGCACTTGTCCTCGTTGCGAGGCTGAAGTAAGATATCTCGAGCAACAACTTGAGGAGCGTAAAAAGAAAGGTAAGGCACTTAAGGTGGCGGGCATTTCTGCCGCTATGATATCTCTGCTTACCCCTTCCTGTGCTCCGTCTTGTACCAAGCCGGCTCCTCCGCCAGAAACTGAGGGCGAAGTGCAGTTGCTTGAAGGCGATGTGGTTTATGAACCTGACGAACTCCCGCCTGCTGAAGCACCCGAGCCGAAGAAGAAGCCAAAAAAGAAGAAGTCGGCGTTTGACGCTTGTCTTGTCGGTAAGATGACTGCGCCTATAGAAGATGATGAAGATGAGCCTGAACAACCCGCTACCGACACTAATGATTCGGTTGCAGAACCGTCAGATATCGGTGAAGTGCTTATGGGTGAACCGCCGATTGATTACAACGACACGACCAATAAAGAATAAAGTAAGAATACTATGTCAGTACAGAAACCGCAAAACAGACCGTGGAAAGTAGTGAAGAGTAGGGTGATTCAGCAGAATCTGCCTTGGCTTAACCTCCGTCAGGAGACAGTGGAATTGCCTAACGGCAGACAGATACCCACTTGGTATATTTACGAGTTCCCCGATTGGATTAACGTCATTGCTATAACTAAAGACGGGCGTTTCGTCATGGAGAGTCAATATCGTCATGCCATTCACGACACCTACTACGAGTTGTGCGGTGGTGTCATCGACGAGGGCGAGACTCCTCTCGAAGCGGCAAAGCGCGAGTTGCTTGAAGAAACAGGTTTCGGAGGCGGCGAGTGGAGCGAGTATATGCAACTTAGTCCCAATCCCACTAATCACAACAACCTCCAGCATACTTTTCTCGCTGTTGGCGTTGAGAAAATAGAGGAGATTCACCAGGAGCAAACCGAGGATATTGATGTCTATCTCTTCACCCGTGAAGAGGTTCTCGAAATCCTCAACAACGGTTGGGTCATTCAGGCTCTCCACGCGGCTCCGCTATGGCGTTATATGCAGCAACACTGACGAAAAATCAGTCTTGCCTTGCAGATGTCATTTTTTTGCTGTACTTTTGCACGTTTTTTATGCATCACACATTAACATAATGAAGTTGACAATCATACTCACATTGGTAATTATTGCAGCGGCATTCCTTATGCTATGTGTAAGAATCCTGTTGAAGAATGGTGGGCGCTTCTCATCTCAACATATAGGGGAAAACAAGCGAATGCGCGATGAAAACATTACATGCGTCGCTTCGCAGGATAGAGCCGCTCAGCAAAAGAGCGACAAACGATTGGATGTAAAACAATTATAATATTTAGATACAATTACAAAACAAGACACTATGAACAAACTTCAAATCATTGTTGATTCAGTTCTGGCAGCATCGGTTGTTGCCCTGTTTGTTATTTTCTTTACTGTTACTCCATGCAAACATCACGCAGCCGACAATGCGGGTGTTGTTGCTGAGCAACAGACACTCCCTGTCGCATATCTTAATCTTGACACTCTGCTTGCGCAATATACTTTTGCACAGGAGGCGCAGGACAAACTAATGTCCAAACAGGAGGATGCGCGTCTGAAACTCAACACCAAGGCACGCACACTACAGAATGAGATGGCGGATTTCCAGCGTAAGCTTGACAACAACGCTTTCCTCAGTCGTGAGCGTGCGGAGAACGAAGCCAACCGCTTGCAGAAGAAGCAACAGGATCTTCAGGAACTTGAGGCTAAACTCACCAACGACATCCTTATTGAGAACCAGAATCTCAATACGCAGCTTCGCGACACTCTCAATGCCTACCTTCAGGAGTATAACAAAGACGGCAAGTATCAGATTATCTTTGCAAATACTCAGAACGACAATGTGCTCATGGCACAACCTGGTTACGACATTACCGAAGAGGTGGTTGAGGCTCTCAACAAGCGTTACCAGAAGTAAGCCGTAGCGCTACTTTACGCATTTGAAACGTCTGCAGCACATATTGTTCTACAAGCCGAGGTTAAGCTACTGGCTGACAGATGTTCTGCTTTTAGGTATTAGTTTCTTCGTAGTACTGAAGTGGTTCCCGCTCACTACTCAGATTCCATTCCAAAAGTATTGGGCGTTTGCGCTTGAGTTCTCTTTCGTCTGGCTTCTGTCAAGTTATCTCTCACACCGATACGTAAAAATCAAGTACATGCGTATTGGTGTGAGTATTGCTCGCTTACTCGCAGCATCTGCCTTTACCTTCATTATAATGTGGGTGTATATGAGGTGGCTTGCTGCCGGCATGTCTTATTCAATCTGGGTATTGCTTACTATCTGGTTAGCTATGGTGGCGGTTTGCCTGATATTCCAGATTCTGTTTCATGCCTATCACTATGCTCTTAATGTTGAGCCGGAGTTGCAGCGTAACACCAATCGCGGGCAACAGTCTGTGCTCAAACCGCCTTTCTTTTATGAGGGCGCACAGCGTGACAATATTGCCGCTACCATTCGTGAGTCAACGTCTGACCGTGTGCTCACGTATCTTGAGAAACACATAGCGCTCTATTCTTCCAACACATACATTGTGCGTTCTTCTGAATTGTTCAACATTCAGAAGATTAAGCATTATCGTTTCGATACTGTGCTTAACCTTATGCCGCTCAACCAGATACGAGGCATCAACAAGATGTTTGCGGTTGTTAACGACAAGTTGCCTGACGACGGTTTGTTTGTCTGTTGCGTCATGCCTCAGGAGGTTGTTAAGCGCAACATAATGAAGAAGTTTCCGCCTCTTGTCAACTTTGTTGTGTATTCCTCTCTCTTCCTCTACAAGCGTGTTCTGCCCAAACTATTCATGACATCTCGCCTGTATTACGACATTACAGAGGGTAAGAATCGAATGCTTTCGCTTGCCGAAGTGCTTGGCCGTTTATGCTATTGCGGTTTCGAGATACTGGACGAGCATAAGATGGGTGACTACATTTACATAGTGGCTCGACGCAGTTTCACGCCTCAGACTGTGCAACGTCGTCTCTATGGCATGTTTGTCAGTCTCGACAGAGTGGGAAAGGGTGGTAAGACCTTCACTGTGTACAAGTTCCGTACTATGCACCCTTATGCGGAATACCTCCAGGAATACATCTACAATCGCAACTCGTTGCAGGAGGGAGGCAAGTTCAAGCATGATATACGTATCACCACTCTTGGCAGATTCCTCCGCAGTTGCTGGCTTGACGAGTTGCCTATGATACTTAACATGCTCAAAGGCGACATCAAACTTGTCGGAGTGCGACCTATCAGCCGGCAGTATTATTCCCTCTACTCTAAGGAATTGCAACAGAAACGTACTCTCCATAGACCCGGACTCCTGCCGCCTTTCTATGCTGACATGCCCAAGACTCTCGATGAGATTCAGGCTTCGGAGATGAAGTATCTCACTGCGTGTGAACAACGTGGTACTCTGCCTACCGATTTCATTTATTTCTGGAAGATATTGTTCAACATCACTTTCCGGCATGCCCGAAGCAAATAGTCGTTGCATCTGTATGAAGCGTTTTCTTGTCATATTGTCAATATCGTTTGCCGCTTTTCTCCTGCCCGGTTATTCTCAGAATATACCTGAGAGTCTGCAATATACACTCATTTATGACTTTCTCGACGAGGCTGCGAACGAGGGCATAATACACCTCAATTCCGCCATTCGCCCCTACAACAGGGATTTCATTGCGCAGAAACTGCAAGAAATAGCTCAGGCGGATTCGCTTCTTGACAAGCGGCAGAAGGCGGAATTGAAGTTCTATCTGAATGAGTTCTCGCTCGAAAGGGATACCGTGCCCGACAATTGGGTGGAGTGGACTGACAGGCGTACTTTCAACCTCTCGCTTGCACAGCCTTCGTTTCATTATGTCTCGCCTAAGAAAAACTTCAAGATGAGCATCAAACCCATACTCGGTATGGATATTTATGCCAACTACGATTTCAACGGCAAGGCATCGAAAGGCGCAATCATCAAGCGTTGGTTTGGTGCCGAGATAAATATGGATATAGCCCACCATCTCTCCATCTGGGGGTCACTCCGTGACGTATCCTGGAATGGTAAGTCTCTGCTTAGCAGCAACTACTATAACGACGCATGGACTTATGCTGTTGACACCAAGATAGGCGGAGCGTTGCTCACCAGAGGAAAAGAGGTGTACGGTCAGGCTCACATAGGACCTTATCTAAACAACCTGCCCGGGGCACAATACAAAGAAGCCTCCTATGGCGCTGACTTCTCCGACTCCAAAGGCGGCATCTCTCTTTACACTTGGTGGGGTAGCCTCTCTGTCAAACGCGAGAACATTCAGTGGGGTGATGCGTATCACTGCTCAAACATCCTCTCCGCTGTCAGTCCTGCCGTACCTATGATTGCTATTAACTTACGGCCTGTCAGGTGGTTCGAGTTCAACTGGTTTCATGCGTGGCTCAATAGTAATGTTCTTGACTCTACATATTTCTACAGCGAGACTTACTCCGAAGGCGTAACAAAGACGCACTACAGACCCGCTGCCAAATACATGGCAGCTAACATGTTCACCTTCTCGCCCATACCAAAACTCTCGTTCTCCTTTGGCAATTCCATTGTCTATGCCGAGCGCAACCCTCAGGCACTTTATTTCATTCCGATTGCTTTCTACAAGTCGCTCGACCATCTGGCCACCAAGCATCTTGGCATCGAGAACCAGAACTCTCAGATGTTCTTCACCATCAACACCCGCAACCTCAAGCATGTCAACTTCTATGCTTCATTCTTCGTTGATGAACTCCAGTTTGCAAGACTCAAACCCTCGAATCCCGAGAATAACCTCTGGTCATATCTTGTCGGTTTCAATCTCAGCAATTGGCCGCTCAGGGGACTCTCGCTTAAGGCCGAGTTCATGAGGGCGTATATCATGTGCTATTCCCACTCCGTCAATCTCCTTGAGTACACTTCCAACTCCTATAGTCTGGGGCATTACATGGGCGACAACGCACAGAACATATATGCCGAACTCGCCTACAGACCTGTCAGAGGACTCTGCCTGCGATTCTCTTATACCAACGACACCAAGTATAACAAATACGACTATCTGCGTGAAGACATATCGAAGATCATAGCCAACAAACCTTTTGCCGAGCGTACATATCAGAACGACACCTTCGCTTTCGATGCTTTGTACGAGGTGTTCAGCGGATGTTATGCTACCGTACATTTCGCTTATAACAACGCCCGTGGCTTTGCTCCCGCGTCAGAAAGAACTGTCGGAGAAGACCGTGGAGGCTACGATGCCGACGGCAAACCTGTCGTGCTTGAAGGAGAGGCCTTGCAACAGTATTACCTTGACATGTTTGCTCCGCGGTATATGCAAGGCAAAAACCTGACATTCAAGTGCGGACTGACCTTTAACTTCTAAGATGAAACGGTTTCTTACTTTCCTCAAAGAATACACTCTGCCACTCTCTATGCTTCTCGGAGTGGTGGGGTTCCCTTTCTTTCGTCTGCTGACACCGTGTCTGGGTACGCTCATCTTCTTCATGCTCTTTTTCACCTTCTGCAAGGTCAATCCGCTCGACCTGCGTCTGCATAAGTGGCATTGGATTATGCTTGCCTTTCAGTTGGTTGTCAGTGTGGGCGTGTTCTACCTCCTTAGACTCTACGACCTCGTCCTCGCACAGGGCATCATGCTCTGTTTCATCATGCCCGCGGCTACTGCCGGACCTATCATCGCAGGCAGACTCGGCGGTAGCATTCAGTCGCTCACTTCATTCACCATGCTCAGCAATGTAGCTACAGCCGTTGTCGTGCCCCTCTTCTTTCCTCTTGCCAACCCTGCCGCCGACATTCCCTTCCTTTCTGCCTCTCTTATGATTCTCATGAAGGTCGGGCCGTTGCTCTTGGGACCTTTCTTCGCCGCATGGACGCTACGGCTCATCTACAACCGCGTGCAGATACGCAGAAACACAGGCAGGACTTTCCGTCTCCCGGGAACTTGGGCGCAACTGCCTTTCTACCTCTGGGCGGCTTCGCTTGTCATCCTCATGGCTGACATCATGCACTCACTCCTTTATGACGACTACGACCTCGTTATTGCTCTCTACCAGACGCTGGGGGCACTCCTCGCATGTCTGATGCAGTTCTATGTCGGAAAAATGCTCGGCACTGCCTTTCCAAGCAAACCGCACGGAGAAGACTACAAAGATCCGGTGGTCTCCGATGCTGTCGATAACGCAGATTACACATATCAGACCCGTATCTCTGCCGGACAGGCGTTGGGACAGAAAAACACCACTCTCGGCATCTGGATGGCACAGACTTACCTCAATCCTGTCTCTGCCTTTGCCGCTGCCGCGTATATCGTCTGGCAGAACCTTTTCAACGCCTGGCAACTCGCCCGCGC
>CAJOIR010000020.1 GCA_905234685.1 Paludibacteraceae bacterium | reverse complement strand
CTTCACCTGTGAACGAATGCGGTGCCCGGAAAACAGTGACAAGCACATCATCGAGGTCGGTGATAGTTCCATAATGCACGGAGTAGCCTTTGGCTTCAGTAAGCGGTTGCCTGCCATTGAACAGACTGTCAACGGCAGCCACAGCATCATCACCCGATACCCTGATTACAGCTATTCCGCCAACTCCGTTGGGAGTGGATATGGCACAAATAGTATTTGTCTGTTCTTCCGTTTTCATTTGTTTAGTACCATCATTGCCCAATTGTCGCGGGTATTGCTTTGACTGAGTGCCAAACCGCATTCTGATGCCTTGGCTTGCAGTATGCTGATATCTTCCTCGTAAAATCCGCTTATTATTAACATTCCTCCCTTGTTAAGACAGGTGGCATAGCGAGGCATATCCATCATCAGTATGTTGCGGTTTATGTTGGCAAGTATGACGTCGAAGTGTCTGCCTTCCAGCAGACGAGCGTCACCAAGCAGTATTTCAATGTCGTTGATGTTGTTTAAGCGGCAGTTGTCAGCAGCATTCTCTGTGCACCAGGTATCAATGTCAACGGCAGTGACAGGCGAAGCGCCGAGTTTTCTTGCCAGCAGAGCCAATACCACCGTGCCGCAACCCATGTCAAGCAAAGACTTGCCTTGTAAATCAAGTTTCAGGAGTTCGCTCAGAATAAGCGAAGTCGTCTGATGCGTGCCTGTGCCGAACGCCATCTTTGGGTCAATGATGATGTCGTATCTGCATTGCGGCAGGTCTTTATGAAAAGGTGCATGAATAAGACATTCACTGCCTATTTGTATCGGTTGAAACGAGTTGCGCTCCCATTCGGCATTCCAATCCTTGTCTTCGCAAAGTTCTGTATTGCAGAGTGACACGCCGCCGAAAGGAAATTCTGACAGCAAGTTGTTGAGTGCTTGCCGACTATACTGCGATGTCGGAATATATGCTGTCAAACTGCCGTCTGCCTCATTGACAAAACTGTCGAATCCTATGTCTGCCAACTGTTGTGTGAGTACGTCTTGCACAAAACTCTCGGCAGACTCGACTCTGAATATGACTCTTGAATATTGCATAGTAGTAAAGATGTGTGCAAAGGTACGCTTTTTTTTGGTTATTAACAAAACTTACCGTAACTTTGCGGAGTAATGATGGTTTATGAAGACATATTACAGTATCTGTATGCCTCCACTCCTGCCTTTCATAAGGTGGGGGTAGCCGCGTACAAGCCCGGATTGGAGAACACCTTGCGGCTTATGAAGGCGCTAGACAATCCTCATCTCAAATTCAGAAGTGTACACGTAGCAGGTACAAACGGCAAGGGTAGCACTTCACATATGATTGCCGCTGTGCTTCAGTCTGCAGGCTACAAGACAGGTCTCTACACTTCGCCGCACTTGGTTGATTTCAGAGAGAGAATCAGAGTCAACGGCGAGATGATACCACGAGAAGAGGTCGTGCATTTTGTTGAACAGAACAAGGCGTTGCTTGAAGATATTCATCCTTCGTTCTTTGAGACCACTATGGCAATGGCGTTCCAGTATTTTGCCGAACAGCGCGTGGATATCGCAGTTGTGGAGGTAGGCCTTGGCGGCAGACTGGACTCTACCAATATCATTACTCCCGAAGTCAGCGTGATAACCAACATAGGCTTCGACCATACTGAGTTTCTTGGCAACACTTTGGCGCAGATAGCATCGGAGAAGGCGGGTATTATAAAAAGGAATATACCTGTAGTTATAGGCGAAGCTAACAGTGAGACTCTGCCTGTATTCAATGACAAGTCAGCGGAGATGAATGCCGAGATGGTATTTGTTGATGCAGACGCAGAAATACCTGAATGCCAACTGAAAGGAGCATATCAGGAGAAAAATATCAGCACTGTGCTTGCTGCGGTTAACGTGTTACGTCAGCAAGGTTGGCATATACCAGACGAACTGACCGGTTTGCAAGGCAGGTGGCAGAAACTGACATACAAAGGCAAAACAATTATTCTCGACACTGGTCATAACTCTCATGGAATAAAGTCATATATAAATGACCTTAATGCCATAGACCGATTACACATAGTTTTCGGTATGGTCAGTGACAAGGATGTTGATGCGGTTTTGTCACTCATGCCACAAAATGCCATATATTACTTTACCCAAGCCTCAACAAAACGTGCAATACCAGCGAAAGATATGCTTCAAAAAGGCATGGAATGTGGTTTGCATGGCAGAGCATATATGACTGTGGCAGAGGCGTTGAACGCAGCGACAGACAATGCTGCCGCCAACGACACTGTGTTCATAGGCGGCAGCAACTATGTGGTCGGCGAAGCGCTGAAGACCCTTCAAGGTTTATAGTCTGCCATAGGAGCAGAGTGTATGTGAGGCTAACAAATCCTATAGTGAGCTTAAGATGAGGTTAGGATGAGCTTAGGATGAGGTTAGGTTACACTATTATATAGTTTCGTAAGACAAGACCTCATTACTCTGCTTCTGTTCAAGCCACTGGTGTAAGTCTTTGGAGATATGTATGCTATATGCTTTTGACTTGAAAGTGATTTTGTTTTGTCCAATCTCGTCATAGACATGCAATTTGAGTTCAATCTCTCCTTTGTTTTTCTGGCACATTTGCACAAGCTCCTGTGAGAGGTCCGTGGTAATATGGCTGACAGGCAGGTGTAATATAAGGCTGCAGACTTGTTTTTTCTGCAAGTCCTGCAAATACTCGACTTGAGTGATATTATACTCATATTCAGCCTGCTCCGGCAGCAGCGGCTTGAAATACTTGAATCCCGCTCCCCGTTGCTGTATGTTGCCAGTGAGACAGATATAGAGATTTTCCTGAAGCAGAGGAGCATATCGCTGATATGTTTCTCCAAACACAAGAAACTTATAACTGCCGGTGTAGTCTTCAATAGTGTATCGGCCGTAAGCCTTACCTTTCTGGCTTATGAGGTTTTCCGCTTTTGTGACGAGACCTCCCAACTTGTATGTCTTGCCTTCATGTTGCTCTATCCATTCCAACGGCGGAGTATGGTCTTCCAGAGTAACGAAACTCTTTCTTGCTTCGGGTTCGCGGAAGGAGTCGAAATAGTCGAGACTGTCAGCGGTGATGTTACACAATTGCCTGATTTCGAACTCATATTCGTCAAGCGGGTGGGCAGAGAGGAAGATGCCTATGAGCGATTTCTCAATGTTGAGTTTCTCAATAGCAGAATGACGGGGAACTTGTGGCAGTTCGGGTTTCTGAATTTCAACTGCAAATTCGCTGTCGAAGCCGCCGAAAAGGGAATTCTGCTGCATGCTTTGCTCTTGCTGGTATTGGTTGCCGTAACGAATGAGAGTGTCGAGTACATACTCGCTTTTTGAGTTGTAGCCTGTCAACTGCTCTCTGTATAACCCTTCGAGACCGTCGAATGCCCCAGCCAATGCCATGCACTCCACAGCTTTTTTGTTGCAGGCACTCAGGTTAACCCGTTCAACAAAGTCGTAAATTGTATTAAACCTGCCTTTTGCTTTTCTTTCATTGAGAATGCTTTCAACTGCGCTTTCTCCAACGCCTTTGATTCCTCCGAGTCCGAAGCGAATGTCACCTTTCTGATTGACTGTGAAGTTCAATTCAGACTCATTGACATCAGGTCGAAGCACATTGATTCCCAATGCCCTGCATTCATCCATCAGTTTAGTCACCTGTGTGATATCATCTTTTGACACGGTGAGGTTTGCCGCCATAAATTCAGCAGGGAAATGTGCTTTGAGGTAGGCAGTCTGGTATGCAACCCATGCATAGCAGGCGGCATGACTCTTATTGAATGCGTAACTTGCGAACGCCTCCCAGTCTTTCCATATCTTTTCAAGCACTTTAGGCTCGTGTCCGTTTTTCTTGCCACCCTCTATGAATTTCGGCTTGAGGTCTGCCAGCATCGAGAATATCTTTTTTCCCATTGCCTTGCGCAACGAGTCCGCCTGACCTCGTGTAAAGCCGGCCAGCAGACGCGACAACAGCATCACCTGCTCCTGATATACGGTAATTCCATAAGTGTCTTTCAGATATTTCTCCATTATCGGAATATCGTAGGTGATCGGCTCCAGACCGTGTTTTCGGCGTATGAACGAGTCGATGTAATCCATCGGCCCCGGGCGATAGAGAGCATTCATGGCAATGAGGTCTCCAATCTGTGTCGGACGCAGATTCTTCATGTGTTTCTGCATGCCGGGAGACTCAAACTGGAAAACAGCTATCGTCTTGCCTTCCTGGAAGAGTTTGTAGGTGAGCGGGTCATCAATAGGTATGTTGTCGATGTCAGGCACTGCAGCTTCGCCTTGTGAGTGGCGTATGTTGTTCAGTGTCTCTTTGATGATAGTCAGCGTCTTAAGTCCGAGGAAGTCCATTTTGATAAGTCCTACCGACTCAACCACATGCCCGTCATATTCGGTGACAATGATGTCTTCGCCTGACTCGCGGTCTTTGATAGTGGCAAGCGGAGCGAACTTTGTCAGGTCGTCGGCTCCTATTATCACGCCGCAGGCATGGATTCCCACCTGTCGAATGGTGTCTTCAAGTTCTTCGGCATAGTGGAGCATGGAGGAGACATTGTTGTCTTCGCCATTGAGAAGCGCCTTTAGTTCACTGACGTATTTGTAGCAGTTATGCAGATTGGCTTTGGGTGTTTTGCCACGCTCATCTTTAATGTCATCAGAGAACTTGTCAGGCACAAGTTTCTTGATTTCGTTCACCTGTCCGAGCGGCACGCGCTGCACACGACCGACATCGGCTATAGCTGATTTGGCTGCCATAGTGCCGTAGGTTATGATATGCGCCACATGCGTCTTGCCGTATTTGCGGCTTACCCAGTCGAGTACGCGCTCACGTCCGGCGTCGTCGAAATCGACATCAATATCAGGCAGAGAGATACGGTCAGGGTTGAGGAAACGCTCGAACAGAAGGTCGTATTTAAGCGGGTCAAGGTCGGTAATCCACAGACAATATGCCACCACTGAGCCTGCTGCAGAGCCACGACCCGGACCAACCGATACACCGAGTTCTTCCCTTGCTGCACGTATGTAATCCATCACGATAAGGAAGTAGCCAGGGAAACCCATGGTCTTCATCACGTGCAACTCGAAGATGATTCGCTCTTTGTGCTCGTCAGTCAACAGGTCGCCCGGATAGCGTTTGGCAGCACCCTCCCATGTCAACTTGGCAAGGTAGTCGGCTTCGAGTTTGATACGATACAGACGGTCGTAGCCTCCGAGTTTCTTTATCTTCTCCTCCGCTTCCTCCTGCGAGAGCACCACGTTGCCGTGTTCGTCACGTGTGAATTCGTTGAAGAGGTCTTCGTGAGTGAAACGTTTCCTATATTCTTCCTCAGTGCCGAATTCCTCGGGTATGGGGAACAATGGCATGATAGGTGCGGAGTCGATGTCATACACCTCAACCTTGTCAACTATCTCCTGTGTGTTCGCGAGTGCTTCAGGCAGGTCGCTGAATATCTGAGCCATTTCGTCAGGTGTCTTCAGCCATTCCTGCTTGGTGTAGTGCATGCGTGTCTCGTCATCAAGATATTTGCCAGTCGACAGGCATATCAACCGTTCATGGGCTTCGGCGTGTTCTTCTTTGACGAAATGCGAGTCGTTGGTACAGATTATCTTTATGTTGTTTCGGCGTGCTATATCCACCAGCACCTTGTTTACTATCATCTGTTTTTGATAAACATCAGTGTCAGCATTTGGTTTGTCGGTTTTGTGGCGCATGAGTTCGATGTAGTAGTCATCGCCGAATATGCTTTTGAACCATTTTGCAGACTCTTCCGCCTTGTCTTCTTTGCCTTGCAGAATAAGTTGTGGCAGTTCGCCGCCGAGACATGCCGATGAGCAGATGATGCCTTCATGGTATTGTTCAAGCAGTTCTTTGTCGATTCGCGGGCGGTCGTAGAATCCTTCGAGAAATGAGAGTGACACTATCTTGCAGAGGTTGTAGTAGCCGGTTTCGTTTTTTGCGAGCAGAATCAGGTGCCATCCGGAGCGGTCAACTATTATCTCTTTGCCTTCTCCTGTTATCTGCCTGAAGCCTTTTTCTTTCATGTGGCGGCTACGGCGCGCGCAGTATGCCTCAACACCAACAATAGGTTTGAAGGGTACGTATTCGGCTGCTTTCTGCTTCAGTTTAGGCAGGTCAGCTTCAAGCAGAGGAAGCGATTGCTGCGCCTTGCGAGCGTCTTCTATCTTCGTAAGGAGTAGTTCTTTCTCTGTTACATCCGTTTCTGTCTTCAGTTGCTCATTCCAATCAGGCAGTTGCGCTATGAGTGCCTTCTGCTTGGCTATGTCTTCCTCACATTCCTTGACTTTGTTCGAGGCTTTTTTGTTCAGTTTCTTGCAGTAGTCAAGCAGTTCCTTTATGCCATACATGTTGCCGTGGTCTGTCAAGGCCACTGCATTCATGCCGTTTTTTTGGCAGTGGTCAACAATGTCGGGCACTTTAGACATGCCGTCAAGAATGCTGTAGTGCGAGTGCACATGAAGATGAGTGAAGACGTTAGCCATTTATCGAATAGATATTTATTTGTTAGTTAATAATTTCTTTTACAATCACTGTGTACTGTTCTCCGTATGTTTCTGACCCTGCAAAGATACGGAATAATTCTTATTTGAACAATACTTTTGAACAATATGATTAACTATGCAGAATGCGCAGTATATGTGTAAGTTAGAACAAGAAAATCATTTTTCTCCCGTGGAAATACACAAATCAGACATAAGAGACATAGTTGTGTCCAACTGTGTAATCCACGGGAGTTATAATCGGCATAGTTACGACCTATGTCAGAGCATTGTAACGGTCTGCTTAGTCATCCAACTCTCCTGCGTAAGCCTTGCTGAAGCAGTAGCCCCAGAAAGTCTTGCAGCGGGTCTGGTTGCCGAAGCGTACGCGCAGAGCCGCTTTCTTCTGCGGGTCTGCCCAGACGGTCTTCACTGTAGCGGCTGCCGCAGCGAAACTCTGGCGACCTGCCACCTGACTCTGTGTGGGCGCACCGGTGTAAGGGTGGTGTATGTGGTAAGCATACTGGGTACCTGTTACTTTGTTCTTTGCCATGATTGGCGAGTTCTGACCTGCTTTGCTGCACATCTTTCCGTGCAGGCCGGTCACAAGTTCAATTAGATCAACTTTCATGATGATAAATGTTTAATAATCGCTTCCGCGAATGACGCGGATAAGCATTGAATGTTAAGTGTTTAATGTTTAATGTTTTATCCGTAGTATTATCCTGATGAATAACAGAATGAGCAAGAGTGCTGCGATGGCGGTGCACCACTTGTAGAATTTCGGCACATAACGCACACGTACTGTCTCGGTCTTAATGACCTCAACCTGTACGGTGTCTGTACGTATTGTCACTCTATCCCGCCACCTTGTGTGCCAGCGTTCCTGATAGACAGTGTCGGCTTTGGTGTGCACATATACGCTGTCATGCAGATATACGCTGTCGCGCTGTATGCGGTTAGCGGTTTGCAAGTAGTTAGTCACGGTCGAATCGCGCACCGTAGAGCAGGCAGGTGATATCGTTAATGCTGCCGCAATGCTCAGTGAAGAAACGCTCAGGCGTAGTGATTTCGATGTAATGTGTCTCATCGTTTCGTTTGTTCAGTCGTTCTGTAAGTGCTTTCTCTGTGCTCAGTGAGTTCAGCAGTGTGTTTCCGTTCAGCCTGCCCACCAGTATGCAGCCTGCGGTATGGTCGCGTGTGTTGCCTGCATGGATACGTATGCCCTCGAATCCGGGTACATTGTGCAGCAGCGGCAGCAGGCGTCCGAACTTGGGCGATCGGGTCACTGTCAATCCGTACCACCCGAGCGGTATGCAGCCTTTGGGATGTTGTCTGTTGGGTACTGTGGGCGGCTCGAGAGTTCCGCAGAACGGCTTTCCGCCGATAAGCAGAATGCCTGTCGTCTCCGATGGCGATTCATTGGTTCTGATTAAAGAAAGAAACATAAAGATATTTACGATTTGTTTATTTAGATTTGGTTATTTAGATTTGATTATTTAGATTTGATTATTTACGATTTTATTAATTTTTGATAGGGAGGGATAGCATTATTCTTTGTTGCGGTACTTATAGTCGATTCCGAGTACTGCTCCTGCGAAGGTGAGTATCTCTCCGAAAGCGACAATGACGGAGGAGTCGATTATCCCTACCGGCGGGAGGACCAGTCCCGCCACGAGCATGGCACATCCGAAGACGCACATGGAGGTGGCGAGGACCGGCTGTAGTCTTGACCGCTGCTTCATCAGTCTCCGAGTTTTGCATATTCCTGAACGAAGACATAGCTGCGCAAGTCAGGATATTTCTTTTGTGCCTTGAAGGCGGCGAGATAGGCAGCACGCTGTTCAGCATCTGCCAGAGCGGCGGAAGTGGCAGCCTGCGCCTGACGGAATTTTTCGCGTTTCGCCAACTGCGCTGCAGAAGGTTGTTTGGTGGACGGATTACAGATCTTGCCACTGAAGACTTTCCCGTTTTTACGGAAGAAATACATGTCGGAGTGACCGCAGATTTTTCCGTGCATGGACTCAACGAGTCCCATAGGTTTGATTTTACTCATAATCTTTTTCGTTTTTTAGTTTTGCTTCACTTCCGGTTTTGTTCACGCATGGAAAGCGTGAGAGGAAAACGAAAACAAAGCGGTTAATAATCAGATTGCAAAACACCGTCTTCCGGTGACGGGTGTTCGGTCGTCATCACGAAAGACGGTGCAAATGTACGATGGCGGGGATTTGCGTTGTCCCATTTTGGCACTATCTGGCATCATCTGGCATCATTCGGTACACATTGGCACTGTTTTTCCCCGCGAAAGGTACGCTATGACATATCTATTGCAAAAGTTTCGCAGATATACCTGACAGCAGCAGGCGGGAGCATTTTCATGTTTTCCGCTCCCAACTTGCGTAAAGTTTCTTTATGTTCGTTGTGACTTAGCCACCGGAAGAAAGTCCTGCGGCTCACACCCGCACAGTCTGCCAACTCGGCACGGGTCATAGATTTGTATTTCATGTGATAGATGTATTAAGAGATTCAACAACAAGTGATTATTTGTTTTCTGACTTAATACATTTGGGCGGAGGGCGTATGACATAAACATCAAATACGCATACAAAGTTACAAAAAAACTTGCTGACTTATATGCCTGATGCAATAAAAGCCAGCAAGTGTTAGGCAAGCAGACAGAACAACGAATCTGTCCGCATTGTAAACTAACAGGACATGACAGATGTCATCAATTCAATATTCGTGTTTATATTGTTTCTCGGCGATACGACCGACGGTACCACAACAAGTAACCTGCACTGACCCGATTTTGCCCATAAAAGAAACTATTTATCTAAAATGATTTTTTTTCACCACTTGGCAATGTCTTGCAAATACACAGGGGCAATGCGTGTGGCATCATACATGGAATAATCCTGTTCAAAGGTTTTAAGATCAATATGCGTAGAGTTCACGTTATGTATTATACATCCAAAAATCAAATTAGCTTTTTCCTGCTCAGGAGAGGAACCATATCTTGAGTCCCCAATCTCCCCAATGCTATTCCCCCATTGAGCCAGGTAACACCTGTTATGAGCGCTTCCTTCAACTTTACATATACCTCTGGTTGTAATTGATGGTCGGATCAATGCAGAATCTCGCGGAATAATGCGCAGTACAATGTCATCATCACAATAACTGCGAGTCGTGTCAGAGAAAATATGAATGACAAAAGATGAATCTTGTGCTAAAAAACACACATCAGGGATAAGATGCTCGTCTTTTTCTCCTAAAATATTGCGTTCCATGGCACAAAGTCGCTTCATTTCATTAATGTACGCCTTTGTATCACAATGTATATCACGAATCAAAGAATCTTCATAATTCAACCATATCTGCCCACAGTCATACATAATTCCCTTCCATCCTACGCGACCCCAGTCCTGCCATTTTTTAACACTCAATTTGTCAAGAAGCTCATCGGATAGTATCATGTCAAACTTCTCTACAAACTCATTTTCATCCCTAATGTATTTCATTGGATATAGTCTATGAAGCGGATAGTCCACCAAATGTGCGATGGCTTTTTTATCTCTTCTTTGTGCAGCATTGCCGAATAAGCCGCCAAAGCGTGAGATGTTGTCATTGCCGGCAAGGTCAATCAGGATGCCTTGTGCCAGAATGTCGGTGGGATTGTTTTCGATATAGAGAATAATAGTTTGAGCGATTTGGGCACGCTTCTGATTATAGATTAGGTTCGGGATGTACGACCATGACGATGCGCCAATTAACGTGCTGAGGCTTGCACGCCATGTGAGCCACATTTCGGATAGGTACGGGCTGTATTGCGCATTGTCCACAAATTCGCGATTGAGCACCGCTGCGCCCACGAGGAAATGCGCATTAATGGAATCAGAATGTGCAAATTCGAGGGCATAGACATGTCGTTCTGCAGGTGTCTTGGCGAGGAACAGATGGTTGAGCAATTGTTGCTGGTAGGAGATGTCGGAGGTACCTCGTTTTGTTCGGACGGAGTCGAAATTTTGGAAATATTCCGTTCGAGCTACACACGCCGTGTATGCTTCACCTGATTGCTCTATCACGGGGTTGACTTTATTTCCGACAAAACCGAAGGCCAGATCGAAGGCTTGCTCAACTTTCTTTTCTCCTTTTGTATGCTTACTGCGCACATAGTAGGCTACGTTATCACGCGCTTGCTGCATGTATTGGCGCAAGGTATCATTACGGATGATAGAGCAATCCAAGCGAAAGATGGAGTCGGCAATCAATGGATAGACGGATTCGTCATCTTCGCCAAAGCGTGCAGAGGTTTGACTATCGCTATTGAGGTTGTGGAGCATCACGAGCGCATTGTAGCAGTCGGCATAGCTGCGAGCGAGTTCACTTGTGCCTCCGTAGAGGACGTATTGGTGCTCATTGTGCGCACAAAGCGGTTCGTAGTAATCGTCCGGATCTGTATCAAAGTACTTTTCCGGGAATAATGCATAGATGTCGATGGTGTCATATAGCAGGTCGCAGGCATAGTCTCCGCGCGCAGAGACAAAGCGGCGAGCGTCTTGGTCGATTGACTGTTGCTTGCAGGAAGCTAACGTGATGGCGAGCACTGCGATGAGTGCAAAAAAGAGGGATTTTTTCATTGTTGCAGGATTATTTTTTGGTGGTTATTTTGAGGACTTTTTTCTCGTTGTCAATCTCGATTTTTCCGAGACGCTGGAGGACGGTCTGACCAAGGAGAAGCGGAGCCTTTTGGTTGGCTACCACAGAAGCGCGAATGTTTTGCAATTCGAGGCCGCCGAAGTTGATCTTATTGAGCACGAAGACAGTTCCCACATGGACACTGCCATCAGCCGTGCCATAGCGTTGCTTGCCGACGATATCTTTCTGCGCAAGGTAGCCGTTCTTGAACATGAAATTGGCTTCCGTTTGAGAGATAGTGACGTCACTGGCTCCGGTGTCGAAGATAAAATTGAGGGGCAGACCGTTGATGGTGCAATCTACTTTGGTGACGCCATTAGAGGCAGTGAATGGCACCTCATAGGTAACTTCCTCCAGTTCGTCGAGGGTTTCACTGTCTTGCTTCAGTTCCTCTTGGTAGATTTGCCAGTACTCGTCATAGAGGGCTTGGTAACCGGCAGTAGCGCGGACGTTAGCCATATCGTCATCCTTGCGTAAGTGGGCGAAACGACGGAAACCATCCTCAAAAGCTTTACGGAGATATGAGAGCGAGGTGGCCGTATCATTCATGAGCGAATAGATGCAGGCGGCATCGTATAGATTATCGGGGTGCATGATGAGGACGCTGTCCGTAAAAGCAATGGCTTTGGCTGTGTCACCGAGGTAGAAATAAGCGTACTGCGCACATGGATTATCGTCCTCGCGAGGCCAAGGTTCGATGGAAATGACTTTCTCAAAGTCCTTGCGCGCGAGATCTTCCTTGCCTTGGAAGTGGTATAATTGACCACGGCAGAGTAAAGCATAGGCATATTGTGGCTTTATAGTGATGGCCATGTTGTAGTCTTCGATGGCTTCATCCCAGCGACCGGCTTTGTCGGCATACCAGCCACGGCGATAGTACCATGAGGGTTGATCCGGAGCCAAGTTAATACCCTTTGAAGCCCACTCGATAGCGAGATCTACAGAGTCCATCTCGTTGTAGATGTCTGCAATTTTCATCATGACATAAGCATCGGTTGAGTCAGCATCAAAGACGATATGCAAGTAACGAAGCGCGTTGGCAAAATCGCCCATTTCGAAATAGCAATCAGAGATTTCGGCATCGTACCAGGAGTCCGCATCGAGGGTTTTAACTTTTTCGTACATGGCGATGGCTTTGCGATACTGGTGTTGCTTCTCGAAAATCATACCGGCAAAGGTGAACCAATAGGGAGTGTTTGGGTTCTTGGCCATCTGCACTTTGAGTTGGGCAATGGCATCATCAACACCCTCTTTGTCTATATAGACGAGTTGGTAGATAGCCTTGCGGTTCTCATCCATTTCGATGGCTTTAATCATATCAGCGACGGCTTCCTCATATTTGTGCTGCTTGGCATAGCACTCCGCACGGAAGGCAAGTGCTTGCGAGAAATCCTTGTCAAGTTTGAAGGCATAAGAGAACTGCTCAATGGCTTCGTCGAACTTGTCTTGCTCGCGGAGGTTGCGTCCGTAGCCCATGTAGCCATCGGTGTTGCCGGGTTCGAGTTTAATCATGTGGAGGTAGTCCGCATTGCTGAGATCATACTGCTTCAGTTCGAAATAGAGGTCGCCACGTTCGCTATAATAATCATAGGTCTCCGGCTGGTATTTGATTGCCTGCGTATAGTCAGCAAGAGCTGCCACGGAGTCACCGAGATAGACATATGTCAGCGCGCGAAGACGGTATGCCCAACCGACGTAGTATTTGTCTTTCTTGGGTAGGTACTTAAGGGCATAATTGACAGAAGTCAAGGCTTTGCCGTAGTCGCCAAGACGACCATAACCGGAAGCAACCCATGCGTAGGAATAGCCGCATTTTGGGTGGTCCTTCAACTCGCGATTGAACAGGTCAATGGCTTTTTTTGTTTCGCCATCACTCATGGCTTCAAGGCCGCGTTGATAGTTGTACGACGTGGGTTCTTTTGCCTCTGCGTTACAGAGGATGATGCAGAACAGGGCTGCGAGGAAAAGTGGTTTTCTCATAGTTGTAAAAATTTAGAGTTGTTTATTTATTGTTTTTTCTTTTTGAGGGTTTCGATGTATTTGAGTTCGTGCTCGGCGTACTCGCGGCTGCCTTCGTGTTCGAGGAGATGCTTGAAGGTATCGGCGGCATCATCCAAGTAGCCGAAGTTGATCTGCGAGTAGCCACGGCGACGCTGGAGGAAGGCGTAGTAGTCAACGAGTCTTTCGCGATGCGACATCATCTCTTCCGAACCACGGTCTTCATCTTTGTCAATCTGGTCGAGTTGAGCGCGAGTGGCTTGGATCTCATCGTCAATGGCTTTGAAGACGCGCGGGTCATGACACTCGGCGAGACAGTTGATGTACTCTTGCGAGTAGTCGAAGCGGTTACAATCCTGCGCTGTGCTGAGGTAGTAGTGCGCCTTCTCGTAGAGATGCAGGTCGGTATAGCAGAAACCGAGATAATAACAGGTCGAGAAGTAGAGGTCTTGATCTTTCTTCGAGAGCTTGAAATAGTTGGCACGGAGTTGCTTATTGATAGGGGTGAGCACTGAAATGGCCTGCGCAAAGTAGTTTTGTTGCATTAGTTGGCGACCATGATAGACCTGTTTGGAGTTGCTGGTGGTCGGCAATTCCTCGTCATCCTCTTCGAGCGCAGGCAGTTCGGTTTTAACGTAACAGATGAGCATGGAGATAGCTTGCGGTTCGTAGGTGGCATTCGGGACATAGTCCTGAAGGAACTCATGCGGTGTGCAGACAGCGGTCATGCGCACAGAGAGAAAGTCCTTGCGCGACTTGAGCGGATGAAGGGTGATGACATAGTGGTTCTTCACCGCATCGAGCGTGAGCACTACGGGCTCAAAGTCGGCAAACTCAGCTTCTTCACCAGCACCTTTTACCACAGCGCCGAGGATATCGAAGTTAGCAATCTTATCGCGTTCGCGGATGTACTTTGTAGTCTTGGTATCTTGAACACGGAGGGCAAGCATGTCTTCCACGTCCTCACCATTGAACAGATAGGCGATGTACTCGCGAAGCGTACCATGATTGGGTTCCGAAACCAATGGGTTTTTCTGCTTGCGCGTCTTGCTCTCGTGTTGCATCTCGGCATCAACGAGCATTCGTTCTTGACGGGCAAAATCTTGGTTCTCAACCTCGGTGCTCATATGTCCTCCATTGAGCGTTTGACGGATGATGTCGGCTTTGGAGAAGCAGCGTTTGAGGTAGTCCATGAAGGCTTCTTCGGAGACGTTGGGGACTTCGATGAGGAAGTGTATGTCGAGTTCGTTGGACTGCTCATGATAGGTGTAGAGCACCTTGATAAAACGAAACTCACGCGTGGCACGTTGGCAGAGCGTGCGCACTTTTTCAAAGCTCTCCGACGTACGTTTGATGCCGAAGTAGCAGGGGTAGTGGAGAGTGAGTTCGTGGTCTTTTGTTCCGGCATAGCCGGTGAAAGCGCCGTCTTGGTAGGAGAAAGAGAACTCGACCCAATCATCGCCGCTCTTCATCTCGTGGACTTCGAATTGGTGGTTGCGTCCGACGCGTTGGATGAACTCCCATGCACTGGCAGTTGCGGAGGTGTCGTTTGCGTCCTCTGCGTTGAAGCGCTCTTCGAGGGTGTCGTTGCGTTTCTTGAGGATACCATTGTCGGTCGTCAGTTCATCGATCTTGTTTTTATAGAAGATACACAAGCCGACAGGGATGATGATGGCAAGGATGCCGAAAATAATGAATAGAGGAGACATAAGGGTTATTAATTAGTTATTTCTTTTTATTGAGGAATAACGCATATGCATCTACGATGGCTTGCATCGCCTCGTCTTGTATTTTTTCGAAGAAACCGCAGGCATAAGTAATGTGCGGAAGCAGATCTTCGGGTTTAATAATATCGCAGCTATAACGGATTCGCACGCGTCCATCATTGGAACATACCACGTTAAACTCGGGATAGATACCAGATAGACGGTTAGTGATTAACAGTACACCTTCTTCTTCAAAAAGCACTTTTGCGCGATCGTCCTTAAAGCGACTTTCAAGTAAAACGCGCTCGTATGTTGAACCTTTAGGTGCAGGAAGCTGCTTGATGGTGAAGTGGATATCACCGTTATGAACTAAGAATTGCCCTTCCGGCAGGATGCGAAAAGTGTAACCAGCGTCCTGAAGCACTGGTTGAATGAGTGTGTAAAAGTCGTTGTGTAGTTTTGTTTTCATTGTCTGGTTGGTTTTGAAGATTACTTTGAACGTTGATTAATTTGAGAGGTACAATCCGCAAAAAAATCATGCTGCATAGCTATAGAGAGCCGTTCCAACATAACTGTATGAACGGATTGCGCACTTAGAATGCGATAGCAGTTGGTACGTTGAATTCCAAGCTGTTCCGCCAGCCAGGTCACAGTTTGATTTTGTCGGGATAACTCGGCTCGGACAAGCGAGCCTACATGGATAGGATAAGGTCTCATAGTTAAGTCGGTTTTAAAAGGTGTGTAAAGTACTACATTTTTTTGAGTTACACAAATTTCTGTATCATTTTTACAAATTTTGATACGGTCACTTTTTTTGAGCCTGTTCGCGCTCCCATTCATTCATTTCTTCTGTCAGTTTTTTAATTTGATCCAAAATCCTCTGCCTCTGACGCTTTTGAATGTAAAACACGATGGATAGGGCAAGCAATGCCGGCCATGTAATAATGAGAAAGGCAAACATAATAACGTTAATAGTTTGTTGATTTTAAGTGTTTTACCAAATAGTTAACTGTACCGGAGTGGTTCGACGATGCTCCGGCAGTGAGAAGATGACCTGTACATCTTCTGCGATTTTTTTTAGGTTCGCCATTTGCTGTTCGTACCAGGGGTTGCAAAGCAGAAGCTCTACACCCTCTGAGTACGGAACAGCTTCATAGCAGGTCGTTGGTTTAATGGCGACAAAGGAAGGATTGAGCGTAGTGGCATAGGTCCATGCATCACTGCTCATTTCAAAGGTTGAGAGGCTGGACAAGCACCAAAAGATATACTGATTATCGGTGTCAAGTACACGCCTCAGTGTTCGATTGCGATACTTACCGAAGTTAAGTACATCATCGAGTGCATATTGTTTTTTTATAGTCTTCTTCATGCGCGTACCTAATTATATAATATTTACGGTTTTTGCCCACTGCAGTACAGCCTGTCGGCTCTCGGAGAAATAGCATTTATCCAATATGTCGGTAACCTGTTCTTCGACCTCCGTGCGGCTGAACTTTACATTCATCATCGAACATGTCTCATAAAAGAAGTCGCATAGTTTTTGCTTGACAGAAGCTAATGCTTTTTCGCGCGTGTATCGCGTACCCCGTGGCACATCAACCTCGGCGATAAGACGTTTTTCATCCCCAAAGAATACCATAATCTTGTCGAGGTACGAGCAACCAACTCCTTCGGCAAAGGACTCGAAAATATACAATCCTGAAGCTTCACGGAGACCGAGTTGGTAGTTAAAGCCGGATGGCGCCTTATAGGCTTGGAGCAATGTGGTTCCGGTAGTTACGGACTTGCCTATAGGCTTACATACACTGAGAATTGCAGGGAGATTTTCCATATTACGCAGCGAGTTGTTTGAGTGTTTTTTGAATTTCTTGCATTTGGTCGCCGAAGAAAGCACGCTTTACTACTTCGCGTACTTTTTCCAGCACCTCAGCCCTATTAAGGATGACATTATCTTTTGATGCTGCATCGAACAGAAGATCAGTGAGCATGTTCACTGCATCTTGCTTTGCAGTATCACGACTATAGTAGTGGCAATTGAACCAACGTTCACACAAGAGTGTTTTTGTGCGGAGGTCATAGATGTGCAGACCGTTGAGGAAGGTGTACATATACCCCTCACCGATGTCCTCTTTGATGAGGATACCATCAGATAGGCGTAGTGTGTTGAAATAGGTGTTGCCGGCAAAAGATGTAAAGCCGGCTCCAACAAGAGCGTTGAGAGACTCAGAGAAAGTTACGGACGATGGGGTTGCTAAACCGAAGTTGCTGAAGAGCGAAATTTCTTGCGTCATATTGCACCATTTTTTGATTTCTGGTGCAAAAGTACTGCTTTAGTGTGCAGAGATGGTGCACAGTATCAATAAAAAAGACGATTTTTATCAGATCCTTTAAATTCTCTTTCAATTTTTCTTACATTTTCCACATCTTCTAATAAAAGAGAGTAAGAATCAGTTGAACCATCCTTTACAATAAATGGAAATGTTAAATGAGTTTTTGTCGTCTTTGAAGAAACCGTACGAAACCCATACTTATCATTTTTGAGTAAATCAAAGCCACCTACGCATTCTATCCACATATTATTCGTTATAATAGCTCGATCGTGGAATTCAGTTTTGTAACACTTGTATATAGTTAAATCCACAACTAGTGCTGGGCGAACATTAGTAAGGTATTCCATAATCTGGCTATATATTGTCTCTATGTTTCTTCCTGGTTCTTCTAACATGAATAACGATAACTGGAAAGAGATCCCTTCTTGCAAACGTTGTGGCAGCAACGAATTAAGAATAGGAAAGAGATTATTCTGCCTTCCTTTATATAGATAATTGTCTACAGCTATTAATGCATTGCAACAATGTTGGGCATTCTTTAGTAATTTGTCCCATGAGAATGGCTTACCTTTCTTAATACCACCACTTCCCGAATCTTTATATAAGGAAGGGTTATTGATAGTTGTTGGAGTTAAGACCATAATGCCTTTCTGGGCCGCAATTTCATCTTCTGCCATCGAAAAATACACAGCATTTAGAGGGGAATCCTTTGAATTCAAAGGTATATACTGTCCACATGTCAGTTGAGCATACCCTTCTGACATTTCAGATTTATCAACCATTTTTCGGAAACGTTCATTATCCATGTATAGCTTCCGGAATTTTGTTTCATCATCAAAATATACTATGATATACTCATATGACATCAGCTCTACTAGAATCTTTCTAGCATAATCGCCCTCTACCCAATCGTCATCCCATGGATCGTACTTGCGGTCCATTCTTTTTAGAAGGGACTCCACAAAATCGATCTCACAATATATGGTCTTGCGCATTTGAATCATAATAAATCCAACATTAGGCTGTCTGCCACATCCAAGAATCCTCTTCCAAATTTATTCTTAAATTTACCATTTAGTTGGTAACACATATCATAAGGTGGTCTTGCATCTTCAGGCCTTGAAAGATAATATACTTTGAACGGACATTTTTCATCTATATCTTGTTCTCTCCAAACCTCTTCCTTTGCCATTTTGGCAACAAGCACTTGTGTTTTGCGCACTAGATACTCTGAGTGAGTTTCCAGGACAAAATTTACCTGACCATCACTACGCTTGACTGCATCTGCAAAAACATCTGCTAATTGCGATTGTAAGCAGGGATGCAAATTACTTTCCGGTTCCTCTATACATATAGTAACTTGTTCGGGTCTGGACATGTACCTACACATGATTAGTTCTATTCGCAGCAACATCGACACTAAAGGAGTTGTACCAAAACCCAAGTCTGCAAGAGCAAGACGCTTAATATCACCTGATGGCAGCTCTTTTAACAAATACACATAGTAGCCAACACCTTCAGAGGCTGGTACAATATCAACACCCTCGCAACCAATTAGTTCCTTTAACCATTTATTAACAAATTCTCCTTTTTCATAATTACGCCCTACCAAATCAAATATACTTTCATGCATATGCTTTTCTTTGTCTTGAGAACTAAACTTATACCGATAAAAATCAGTAGTATATTTTATGATTTTAGGTAAGTTATTGTACTCATCCAACAACGAGTTAAACTCCGTTCCTTGTTCTGAGAAACTATATATTCGTTGTGTATTTGCCCGATTAATTTCGATAAATTCTGCCTCCGACAATAAATCACATGAAGCTAAAGCCTCGGCACATACTAAGATGGCAAATTCTCTTATAACATCCACTAATGGGAATGACATATCCGGTCCTCCGTATGCTGCCCTGTCTTGGTAACCACCAAAGCCTTGTAAGCACCAGAAAATTTGATGAAATTTTTGATTGTCCTTTAAATCGGACCAATTAACATCAAATTCCTTTTGTGAAAATTTCTGTCTCTCACATGCTGTTCCAGAAGTCAATCCAATGTGTCCTTCAGAATGAATGCGATACCCTTCGCACTCAGTGCCAAAATATACAAATTCATTTTTAAAGTACGCATCCTCATAGTATGTATAAAAATCCGAGAATTTTTCAAAAGAGGAATCAACATATTCGGTAAAAATATTGTGAATACATTCCTGATATCCAGGTGTATTGTACCAGTCTCCTTGATGCTCGTCAACAAAGCGCTTTTTAGCAAAATCCACAATAGTATCTTTGCTAACAGTATCTAACTCATCCATTAATCCATACAGTGGTAGCAAATGGTAATGAGGAAACTTGAACGTATCTTCACTGTTTTCCCAATCTATCTCTCCATAATTTGTATCATCTTTCCTTTTAATATTATCGTCTATTTTGAATTTTTCACACAATAATTTTGTATGATGAGGTACACGATTCATCAGTTTCTCATGGACAAAATACAATATCTTTGCATTTTGTCCTCCAAAGAATGACTGCGCGGACTCCCAGTCTCCTTCATGAAACGTAGTTGCGTACCCATATCCCTCTCTATCAACCTTCTCATCATCAAAAATTCTTCTACAAAGACATCCATTTTCTAAATTCAACAATCCTATTATTAAATCATGTTTCCACGTTCCCATATCAACATGTGCGATTCCTCGCTCCGTAGTTGAATTTTCCCCGTTCTTTGAATTGGATAACAAGTACTTATAAAACGGCTTTCCTTCGCAAGATATTTCTACTTTTTCAATCTGGGCACGTAATGAGAAATCATCATCTATATTCTTTTTGCCAAACGTAATACAAACATCAAGGTTCTTTTGAAAAGCCCATGAAAACATAGGGTATGAAATAGAAAACTCTTTCTTTTTACTATTCCAATTCAAGACATGGTCAAAACTTCCCAACTTATGATTACCACGTGTAAAATCAACATCGCAACTCGCAAAACCGGTACCATTAAACCCACCAAAAGTGCCTTTTTGGATTTCTTCTTTAATTTTACGCATCGATGACTTTAACAGCATCAATGACTTCGTTACAGAACTCTTACCAGAACTGTTACAACCAGTCAAAATAGTAACTGGTGCCATCTCAAAAGTGGCACCTTGTTCGTCGAACACGCGGAAATTCTTGATAGTGTATGTCTGATTCATAATCTTAGGATTTTCTGTTTGTTAATAAATTTGTGTTTTAGTCAATGTTCCAGTATGCATCGGGATCGCCTTCGAAAGCATCATAGATTGTGTCTTCATCGAAGCCCTCATAATCATGTGCATAACTGCCTTCAAAATCATCGTGTGCGTAACCGTCTTCGTCGTACCACATAAGTGTTTTCCTTTCTTTTAAACGTTAAACTTTTTGTTTCACGGTGCAAAAGTACTGCTTATGTGTGCAGAGATGGTGCACAGGTTTTAGAATAATGACTATTTATAAAATTTATTTAGCGTTTTTACGTGGTCGCGCATCATATCGCGTACGGACTGCGGCTCAAGTACCTCCATCTGGCTACCGAACGAGAGAAGGAGCGCGATGAGTTCGTTATTGGGAATAACGTCTATACTGATGCGGAACTCCTTGTCGTAGTTGTGCTGCGATGGGTGCAGTGGTTTGTTCTTTATATATGGATAGCGGTCGGGCGCAACGCGCATAACGATATGCTCTACCTTCCCTTTGGGAATAGTCACACCCACTATGTCATCGAAATACTCATCGAAATCAATATCGTCAGGCTTCGGTTTATATTCTCCCAACATAGGCGAGACTTCCTCAATGCGATCAAGTGCAAAATTGGTTATTGCACCAAACTCCGTGTTCCATCCAAAGAGGAACCACCGGTTGTTATATTGTTTGAGGTAATATGGATGCAACTCGCATGTAATGGGCTTGTTCGCTTTGAAGGATTTATAACGAATCTTGAGCACCTGTTTGTTCACGATGGCCTCAAAGAGTGGGGTAATATTCTCCAAACCCTTCAAATCCATATTCTGCTCAAAGCCGATGACACTATCTTCGCTGCCCTTCAAATGGAACTTGTCTTCCAGTTTGCTCAGGATTTCCTCCATCCATTCAAAATGCGGCATTCCCTTGAAACGATTGAGCATGAGGATGGTCTCTTTCAACTGATCCATCTCTTCCGGAGTAACAGGCACTTTCTCAATGGAGAAATTCGGGTCGGCATAGCGATAGTACATCTTCTTACCGTCGCGGTAATGCTCAATCTCTGCGCGATAACCTGCATTGCTCTCCATGTGATTCAAATCGTCATATATCTGGCGACGACTCACGGATATGCGCTCGGAAAAAGCATCATATAATGCCTCCGCGCAAGCTTCGCGGAGTTCTTCTATTCCATACTTGCCATGCTTCGACCGCAAGCACCGGTCGATGGCTCGATAGCGAACAATTGCTCCTTTATTCTGTGCCATGGTCGTATTCTATTTAATGTTTCTAAATCGTTCTTGAAGTTCTGCGATGCGTTCCATCAAGATATCGAAACTTGGTGCTTCCTTAAAGATAAAAGCACTCACCATATTTGCATAATCGGCTCGAAACTCTTCAATCAATGCCTGTGGAGGATAGAATTGAATATTCTCCGAACGATTCTTGTCGTAATCTACGTAGTGCAAATTATAGAATTGACGCCGATGCTCTATAATACGATTATACAAAATCGGATCTATTAAAGCTTTCTTGCCAAACTCAGTATCCATCAACTTCTCTAAATCATAGTAATGGCGACTCATACGACGAGTACGTGGTTTTGCTTTCTGGAACTCCTCATTGAGTAAGAATGCTTTTTCTAAGAACGTTCGCTCTGGTGAGACGGTGTTAATGGAGCAGCAAGTCTCATTATCCAGATTATTAAAAGTAGAGTGAAACAATGTTGAAATAGGCCGTGGCTCAAATGGTTCAGAGAGAGAAAGACAACTAATCTCAATTTTGACAAATGGTAATACATAATCTGTATGACTTCCCTCGACAACACTATGGTACCTCACATGCAATACGGAGGGATCTTTGTCGCTATCGATGGGCTCTACAATACCATTACGCGTCTGAGTAGTAATGGGTACTATCTCATAATCGGTAATACCCAGTGCATCCAATTGTTGTTTTAATTCATCCGCAAGAAGGGTATGCACGACTTGACGAGATAGTTTGCGCAGTCGTTCCCGTTGGGATTTATTCAAACCACCAGCAAAAGTGTATCCTTGTTGCGCAAACCATTCACGTCCAAAAGATATATCAATATCCTCACTAAATCGGTTAATCAACTGCCATCCTTTGCTCAATGAAGTGCCTCCTTTGAAAAGCAAAAAAGGAGCAAACGAAGTACTAAATAAGGCTTTTAGTACTGCCGTAACCCACCAATCTTTTTCAACAGATGGTGTGTCTATCTCATACTGCTTAGCAATTGTTTCCAATGCCGCATCGCGGTCTATTGGCGGTAATTCAATCCACTTCATTTTTTGCGATATCTTTTAATACTTTGGTCAGTAATTTCCGTATCCATATGGGCATAAGTTGTATATCAGCTCGTGCCTCCTCGTTATCTTTATAATGCTTCATTATTTCATGAATAACGCTGATTTGCTCTCCCGTCATATTGCCATCGCCAATGCTTTTAATAGCTTGACATAATGCAGCTAAATTCCTATCCTTGAAAGCAAAGTTGCGCGGGACGCCACGCTTGAATTGCAGTACACGGCCACCAATGTTTATTGAGCGCGCTGAACCACTGGTAAGGAATATCGCTTTCATAGGCACCTGCTCACTCAATCCAAACATATTCTCTGCCGTTTCTCCAACCGGTAAGCATTGAACATGGTCACGTTCTGCGATGGCCTCGGCAATTTGTATCATACTGGGCATAGCCATCCCATATGGACTATCGGCTGATTTCATATAAATACCATTGGCCAAACGAACCAATCTTCCTCTTTCAGCTGCAGAAGATAATAACTTAGAAATATACGTGGGATCATACTGAGGAAAGTCCGAAATCATGAGTAATGATTTGGGATTAGCTTGCTCAATAACATTATTCACTATGTTACCTATGAAGTCTTCTTTCATTTTTCCTAAAACTTAGTTAATTTTTTAGGAAATTCACACTGTTCATGCGTATATTTTCCTAAAATTTTTGCAAAATTATAGGATTTTTTTGACATATGCAAATAATTTAGCAAAAAAATGCTCATTTTTTGTATTTTTAATGTAGATGTGCGGGGTTTGTAGAAAAAATCTTGGAAATAATGACATTTTTTCAAAGGTTTTTGTCACAAAAAATTGATAAAATTGTGACAAGTTTTTCTCGTAAAAAACTTGACTTTTGACGTGCAATAAAGCGAGTAATATAACGCGTTGCGAGGAATTCACATAGTCACGAAAAGAGCAGCTTGCGCTGCCCTTGCTCATGCTCTGAAGATATAGCCATCGACCTCCGTGTAATCGCCACCGGTATCGAGTGAGCGCCACACTGCCGAATAATCTATGCAGCACTGGAGCCACTGCGGGAGGTTCTTGAAGTAGCCGCACTCCTCGCACAGGTACTCGGCGAAATCTTCCGGGCTTTCGTATTTGCCCTCGTAACGTTCCTCGAAATCTTCGAGCGTGCCCTCATCCCAATTCGATAGGTACGCTTCGTATGCTTCGCGCTTTTCCTCGCTCAGGTTCGCGTACTCCTTTATTTTATCGAAAGTAGCTTCGCCCATGCAGCTTTCGCAATACCACTGCGACGGGTAGTGTTCGTAATCTTGGAACATAAGTTCCGCATCGGCTTCATCCGCGTACGTGATGTCATAAGGTGTTCTGTGTTTGAAAAGTGGGGACTTTTCAAACTCGCGCGCCGCACTTACTCCTCGCTCAATGCACTGCATTTCTTATCTCGCTACGCTCGAACGATCATACTGTACTCTCGGTGCGGCTGTTTCGCTTCAGGTTTCAGGTTGGTAAAGGTTCGGTAAGGGTTCGGCAAGGGTTCGAAGAAAGGGGAGGGAGAGTGTTACTTTATGCCGAGTTTCTTGCGGAGGTCTTTGGGTATGGCGTCTTTGTGTACGAGGATGTCGTTGGTCTTGTACTGCATGAAGGCACGGCTGACATACCAGATGCCCTTATAGTCGCTACGTCTGGTGCCCCATGAGTTCTTGACCATATAATAAGGCTTGCCGTTCTGGTCGTTGGCAATGCCGTAGATGAGCATGCCGTGGTCGTCGGTCGTCTCCCAGTTGTCGTAAGCCTTCTGGCGCATCTCCTGAGTGATTTCCATCTCGGGTAGCGGCTTGCTTGTCAGCTCCTTGCGTTTGTCTTCGGCGGAGAGGTTGAGCCACTTGGCAGCATCAGAGCCTGTGAGGTCGGCACCCTTGTCGGCATCAGGCATGACACCGATACCCTTGCGGGTGAATCCGGTCTCGCTGACATCGGCACCCCAGACAACGGTATAGCCATTGTCAAGAGCGTTGTCGATGACAGCCATCATCTCATCCAAAGGCACGTTGTACATCTGGTCCATACGCCAGTTGTCAGGCACTTCGAGAGCGAAACGGGTGTAGAAAGGGTGGTGGGTGTAGGAGGTTATGGAGACGTAGTCGTCAGGGTTGAGACCAAGCGACCGGGCATAGGTGAGGGGAGTGTAGTGCTGGCCCTCATAGTCGAACTCCTCAGGCAGAGCACCGAGGTAGGTGTCGTAGATGGCACATAGGCCTTTCTTCCATACAGGCGAGAGTTTCTTGAGTTTGCTCTTGGTGATGCCTTCGAGGTAGCCTTTAGCCACGGCGTCGAGTTCGGTGTGGTTGGGCAGGGTGTCGCCATACATGATGCCCGGCATGACATCCTGCGGCACGATACCATAGTTCTTGAGGCAGTAGATGACATCATAGGCAGAGCCTCCGGCAGCGAACTGCGCGTTGCCATACATGCGCACGACATATTCGGCGCGGTCCTGCATGGTGTGGTGTACAACGAACATCTCGCTGAGGTCTTTCTCCCCCTTGCCCATACGCAGCAACTCCGACTCAAGGAAGCTGACGGCAGAGAAAGCCCAGCAGGTGCCCGAGCGGTTCTGGTCCTTAACACTGGTAATAGGGTTTTCTTTTACAGTGGTGAATACGAATCCCGAGTCCTTCCTGGCTTCGGGAAGAGTGTCGTTTTGTGCTGCTAGGGGCAATATGATGCCGAGCAATGCAGCAAGGATAATAGTCTGTTTCATATATCTTATGTTTCAAGTTTCAGGTTGGTTAACTGGTTAATAGGTTAAAAGGTTAATAGGCTAACTGGTTAATTGGTTAAAAGGTTATTAGGCTAAGAGGTTAAAGGGTTAAGAGGTTAAGAGGCTAAAGGGTTAATAGGTTAATAGGCTAAATGGTTAAGAGGTTAAAGGGTTAAGAGGTTAATAGGCTAATCGGGGAATTCCATGAGGTATGCTTTGATGAACTCGTCGAGGTCGCCGTCCATCACTGCATTGACATTGCTGGTCTGGTAGTTAGTACGGTGGTCTTTGACGCGGCGGTCATCGAAGACATAGGAGCGTATCTGGCTGCCCCATTCAATCTTCTTCTTGCCTGCCTCCACCTTGGCAGCTGCCTGACGGCGTTTCTCCAGTTCGAGTTCATAGAGTTGCGAGCGCAGCAGACGCAAGGCGTTCTCACGGTTCTTTGGCTGGTCGCGTGTCTCGGTGTTCTCAATAACTATCTCGTCGTCCTCGCCAGTGAGGGGGTTCTTGAACTTATAGTGCAACCTGACGCCGGACTCCACCTTGTTGACGTTCTGTCCTCCGGCACCCGAGCTGCGGAAGGTGTCCCAGCTGATGCCTGCGGGGTTGACTTCGACCTCGATGGTGTCGTCGATAAGAGGCACAACGAAGACAGACGAGAAGGAGGTCATGCGTTTGCCTTGTGCGTTATACGGCGACACACGCACGAGACGGTGTACGCCGTTCTCAGACTTGAGATAGCCGTATGCCATGTCGCCTTCGACATTGAAGGTGACGGTCTTGATGCCGGCTTCTTCGCCTTCCTGCAGGTTCTGAATGGTGGTCTTATAGCCGTGTTTCTCGCAATAGCGCAGATACATACGCATGAGCATGTCGGCCCAGTCCTGCGCCTCGGTGCCACCGGCGCCAGCAACAATCTTGAGCACAGCAGGCATCTGGTCCTCTTCGTGCGAGAGCATGTTCTTCATCTCGAGCGCCTCGACTTCTCTGAGGGCATTGGCATAGGCGGCATCGACTTCCTCTTCGGTGACAATCTCCTCCTTGAAGTAGTCGAAGGCGAGCTGTAGTTCCTCTGTCGCCTTGCTGACGGCATCGAATCCCTGAATCCAGTTCTTGAGAGTCTTGACTTTCTTCATCTGCGCTTCAGCAGCCTTCTGGTCGTTCCAGAACTCAGGGTCCTGCGTGCGAAGCTCCTCTTCCTTGAGCTGCATCAGTTTCTCGTCGATGGCAAGGTAGTGACGCAACTTGTCGGTGCGCTCCTGCAGGTCTTTCAGTTGTTCTTGAGTAATCATAGTATATTATCAGATTATTCAGACGGGTTTGCATTTGTTTCGTAACCACTCAGCATCTTCTTTTCCAAGCAGCGGACATATCTCGTCAGCGACACGTCTGTGGTAGTTGTTGAGCCACTGGCGCTCAGTGTCTGTAAGGAGCGACATCTCAATAAGGCCGGTATCGTAGTAGCAGAGGGTGAGTGTCTCCCAGCAGAGGAAACGGTCGTCGGTAGTGTGAGCCTCAGTCTGCGGAGTAGGAGTGACCGCCACGAGGTTCTCTATTCTCACGCCCCACATGCCTGTGCGGTAGATGCCCGGTTCGTCGGAGCATATCTGCCCCGGCTGCAGCTGGGTAGGGTTCATGTCGGTACGCACATTCTGCGGTCCTTCGTGACAACCGAGGAAATGGCCTACGCCATGCCCTGTGCCGTGACCGTAGGTTATGCCTGCCTGCCACATGTACTGCTTTGCCAGTGCGTCAAGCTGGTTACCGCGGGTGCCTCTGGGGAAACGTGCCATAGCAAGGCATATATGCCCTTTGAGTACGTAAGTGTAGTCGAGTTTAGCCTGCTGCGGTATGTCGCCACCGAGCCAGACAGTGCGTGTGATATCTGTAGTGCCGTCGAGATACTGACCACCGGAGTCAAGCAGCAGCATGCCTTCGGGTCTGACCACCGCGCAGTCATGAGGAGTGGCTTCGTAGTGCACTATGGCGCCGTTGCCCCGATAGCCTGCTATGGTGCCGAAACTCTCGGTAACGAAGTTCTCACCCATAGCGCGGTATTCGTGCAGTTTCAGCATAAGGTCATACTCGGTCTGAGTCCTGCCTCCACGGAAGGCATCCTCTTCGAGCCAGCGAAGGAAACGGGTGAGTGCCACAGCGTCCTTGCGCATGGCGATGCGTTCACCCTCCAGCTCCACTTCGTTCTTTATACTCTTGAGGAGCATGACAGGCGACTGCGAGTCTGTCTTACGGCATTTACCGGGCATTGCCTCATACAGCGCCTGATTGAGCCTGCTGCCGTCGTAGAGAATGGCTGCAGACGGAGGCAGTGCGCCTATAGACTTGAAGATATCATTATAGTCAGCAACGCTGATATGGTGCTTAGTGAGGTATTCCTGTGCTTTAGAGTTCACTTTCTCAGGTGCCACAAACAGAGTGCAACGGTCTTTCTCAAGGAGCAGATAGCTGATGACGACAGGGTTGAAGTCCACGTCGAGTCCGCGTATGTTCAGAAGCCATGCTATCTCATCAAGCGCAGAGATGACCATGGTGTCAGCCTTTTTCTTCCTCAACTCCTCACGCACACGTTGCAGTTTGCTCTCAACGGTCTCGCCTGCATACCTGACTTCATATTCATACAGAGGCACCTGAGGCACAGGAGGACGGTCTGTCTGCCAGAGAGGCTTTATCAGGTCGATGCTTTTCATCGTGATGCCCGCCTCTGCCAGTTCGTCTGCCAGCATTCTGTAGCCTTGCACGGTGAACATCTCAGGATTGACGCCTGTAACCCAGCCTGCCTGCATGTTAGCACACAGCCATTCGGGTATGGTGGGTGTGTCGATGTCGCTCTCGCGCATGAGGCTTACTCCAGTACCTGCCAACTCTTTCTCAGCCTGCAGGTAGTAGCGTGAGTCAGTCCAGAGAAACGCCTCGTCAAGTGTCACGAGCACAGTGCCTGTTTCACCTTTGAAGTCGCTTATCCATGTTATCTCTTTCCAGTGGTCACACATGTATTCGCTTGTATGCGGGTCGGTGCCACGTATGATATATGCCTGCAGTCCATGCTCCTGCATGAGGCTGCGCAATGCTGCTATCCTTTCTTTTATCATAGTAATTGTCGATTATCTAAATCACTGTTTAACTGCTTTGAATGACATGTCGAGGCTCTTGACACTGTGAGTGAGTGCACCTACGGAGATGAAATCCACACCACAGAGGGCATAGTCGCGCAGAGTGTTGATGGTGATGCCGCCCGACGACTCGATTTCTATGTGTCTGCCATTCTCTTTTTCCCAGCAGCGGATTATCTCAACTGCCTTGCGTGTACGCTCTGGTGTGAAGTTGTCGAGCATGATGCGGTCGGCACCGTTGGTAGCGAGAGCCTCGCGTATCTCATCCTCGTTTCTTACTTCTATCTCTATTTTGAGGTCTTTCTTTTTCTTTTTGCAATAGTCTTGTGCCCTTGTGATGGCAGCAGTGATACCTCCTGCGAAGTCCACATGGTTGTCTTTGAGGAGTATCATGTCGAAGAGACCGATGCGGTGGTTGGTGCCTCCGCCTATGCTTACCGCCTCTTTCTCCAACAGGCGCAGTCCGGGAGTTGTCTTTCTGGTGTCAAGCACCCGGCAGCCGGTGTCAGCAATGAGCGACTGGTAACGGTGAGCGGTAGTGGCGATGCCCGACATACGCTGCATGATGTTGAGCATAGTGCGCTCCACCTGCAGCAGGGACAACACCTTGCCATAGACACGGAAAGCGATGTCACCGGGGACAACGTGAGCGCCGTCACGTATGAAGATCTCCATGCGCAGTTCAGGGTCGAAGAAGCGAATCACCTCTTCTGCCACTTCTACTCCGGCAAGTATGCCTTCTTCCTTGATTATCAACTGCTGGCAACCCATAGCCGACTCTGGTATGCTGCTGAGCGAGGTGTGGTCACCGTCACCGATGTCCTCTTTAAACCACTGTGCAATGAGTTTGCGCAACTCTTCTTTGCTGATATATTTCATAAGCGTCTGATTTTGTCTATTTGGGTGCAAAGATACAAAGAATAATTGACAGTTGAAAGATTTTTTATATCTTTGCAAAAAATATCACGTCAGTATGAGAGTCACGTTATTGGTGGTAGGCAAAACCACAGACAAGAGGATAGAGAGTATGACAGATGATTACAAGAGTCGTCTGTCGCACTATATTCAGTTTGACATGCAGGTGTTGCCTGAGTTGCGCAATACCAAGAATCTCACTCAGGAGCAGCAGAAAGAGGCTGAAGGCAAGATGATACTGGCTTCTCTCTCCGCCGCTGACATGCTTGTGCTGCTTGACGAGCACGGCAAGGAATACCGCTCTATGGAGTTTGCCGACTATATGCAACGACTGATGTCAGCAGGCAGAAATGTAGTATTTGCTGTAGGAGGACCTTACGGCTTCAGCAAGGCAGTATATGAGAGAGCAGATGCCAAACTCTCTCTTTCCAAGATGACTTTCTCACACCAGATGGTGCGCCTGTTCTTTGTGGAGCAGATATACCGTGCAATGACTATTCTTCGCAATGAGCCCTATCACCATGAGTGACAGGGCCCAAGATATTTACTTATTTTATTATTTACGATTTACTATTTACGATTTACTATTTACGATTTGGGTATTTGTTGATTATTCTGCTTGCGGCTCGTCGGCAGGTGCTTCTTCAGTGACTGCCTCTGCTGTCTCGGTGACCTCTGCAGCGGGTTTTGCCACTTCTTCAACTGCAGGGCGGTATTTCTCAATGGGCGAGTAGATTTCCCACCTGTTGAGGCATCCGAAGATCCACAGGCAACATGCGATAGCTGCAATAACAAGTATGGTAATAAGCCATTTTGCCCAGCAAGGAAGACCTTTCTTTGCAAACGGGTCTTTGCCTTTCACCATCGGGAATTTAACCTGGTCAGTCAGTGTGGCTCCAAACGGGATGTTGACAATAGATGCTGCATTGACCGCCCAGCCATTGGCGTTGAGAATAGGTGCAATGTTGCGCTTGCGCAGTTTCAGCCATGCCATTATCATGCTCGGACCTGAGATGATGAGAATGAGAGCGAAGAAGAATACCACCCAGTGCCACCATGCAGTGAATGCTCCGAAGAAGGAAGCGAGGGCAGCTCCGATGAGTCCTAATGCCATGCCTATTGCAGCGAAGATGCCTGCGAACTTGGCTATGTCGAATGCCTGTGGAGCGGGTTTACCGTCAGCGCCTGCAGCAGGAGCTTCCTGCAGTTTGCCCTGAGTGTCTGCCATCATCTTGGCGTCTTTCTCAGCAGCGCGTTTGTTGATGAGGTCTTCCGCCCATTTAGCCAGACGGCGGTAAGGTGACCAGAATGCCTGCTTGATGCTTATCGGGTTTTCAATAATCTTTGTCACAACAGCATCGTAGTCAACACCGTCGCGGTCGTAGAAGATGGCGTTCTTGCCTACATAGAGGTCGCCTGTCTCGCCCATTGTCATAGCAGCCACGATGTCAAGCGGAGCAGCTTTCTGCTTGCTTGTGCATGTGCAGTAGAGCAGATACATGCCGCTTGCCGGAGCCATCACTCCGTGTGCCGCTGCATTCTGCACTTTCATACAGAGGTGGCATGCGCGCTGGTCAATGATGAGTGTGCCTGACTGGAATACAGCTTTAACGTTCTGGTCTTTGTCGTAGAAGTCCTGAAGTGTGATGTAGTTCTTGAGCACTGTGAAGTAGTCACGATAGAGGTGCGTGAGTTTGTCCACGCAGTCGATACCGTTGGCTTCAGCCTCAAGAGCCTTGTCATCCTCAACGAGTTTGAGCAGTTCGTCTTTCTTGTCGTTCTTGAGCATTGCATCAATGCCTTCGAGTCCGATGCTTTCCACATTTGCGCCTGCCTTTGCATCAAGCCATGCGGTATATGCACCAGTCTTGGCACCAATCTCGTCCCACTCGGTTTCGGTGAGACTCTTCTTTTTCTTGTCAACAGCTATACCGAGGAGTGCTGACATCTGTGCTGCCCATGCAGGGTTGAACGGAGCGGTCAGGTCAAGTTCTGCCTTACCTGTGACACGTTGGATGGGGTAGGAGGCTATCTCTGCACCTTTCTCAGTAAGGTTGTCGGCAGAGATGGCTTCGATGCGGCTTACCTGTACATCAAGAGCAGCAGTGCTGTCTGTATTGAACGCTGCCAGTTTGGAGCGGAGGAAGAAATCCTTTACCTTGGCATTGAGGGCGTTGAAGAGTTCTATAGCCTTGTCGGTGTCGTCGCCGTAAGGCATAGCGGGTTTTGCCGCCTGCCATGCGGCATAGTCTGCGAGCGCCTGATAGAATGCCTCTATCTGCTCTGCGTTGACACCCTGTACTCCACTGCGATCCTGACTGCCGCCTGTAGCTGCCACAGCAGCAGCGATGACTGCTTTCAGACTCTCTTCATCGGTGGAGCCTTCGGTAATGATACCGTCGCCATTGAAGCGTGTCTGTGCGAAGATGGCGATGCTATCAGAGGAGTCGGCAACAGTAACCACCTCGCCATCTTTCTTCAGGTTCTCAAGAATCTGTTTGGCGGAGATATAGAGTTGTTTGCCTGCTTCGCTCTCCTGATTGATGTCAGAGAGTGCGATTCCGTCTTTTGAAAGCAGCAGGTTGTCAGGATTCTTTACTACGTTGGTCAACCAGTTGGTGGTGGCAATAACGTCGTTTACGTGAATCTTTCCGTCACCATCCGAATCCATGTAACGCAAGCTGGCATCACTGATTTCAAGACCGGTGATGGGGCAACTGAGGACAGTCCACATCTTCTGGTCAAGTTCACCAAGATGTTTGAGGTCTTCGCCTGACTGGATTTTTACTCTTGTGGCGCCTCCTATCTTCTGAAACGTCCACTTGTAACCGTTTTGTTTTTTCTCTTTCATAAGGCAGTAAATATGAGGATAAATATTATAAATATTCGATGATTCGACTGTCAGACTCCTGCTCCGACTTTTCTGTACTCATGCAGCGAGAGGTTGTCGCTGACATATTTGAGTGCATGTACTTGTTTGAACCCCATGCCGCAGATGAAGGCAAGCTCCATGTCGAAGACGCAGTCTCTGTAGTCGGACTGCAGGCAGAAGTCAACACCAGTGTAGCAAACAGCCTTGACTGGCAAGTCGGTGACACATTCCAACACAAACTCAGGCTCAGAATATTCTACATTAGGGTGGTTAAGACGTGATTCCTTAACCTCTACCACAGTTCCAATCGAGAAATTACTGCTGCCTGCGTAACCAACGTTGAATATCTCCGTGTCAAGCGGCAGATTGCGAGTGGCACGCATGATGTTGAGTGCGCCTACGCCGGTAACAAGCACTTCTATACCAGGAAAATACTTTTCCGCCAATGTTCTTTCCTGTTCTTCGGCTATCAATACAAGTTGCATAGTTTGTCAGTTGATTTATTGTGTTTGCAAAGTTATAAATTATCTATCAAATTACCAAATCACACTACCGTCAGTTCACTTTATTACATATAAATGTTTCAAGTCTGCCATGCTGCCTCGGAATATGTTGATGTCAACAGGTCCGCTGACGCCTCCGACTCTGCCGCTTTCCGCACACTGCCACATTACATGCATACGGCTTGGTTCGCGTCCTCCGTAGCGCGCCACCCAATAGGAGTATTTGCTGAGCGTATTGTGTTTGAGGAAATAGTTCTTATATGTGCCCTCGTTGGTATATATCAGTGGTTGCACTCCGTAATACCGTTTCACGATACCGAGCCACTTAACAACGGAATCCTGCTGCGGCAACATTCCGTCAACAGGCTCAACATCGAGCACAGGCACAAGGTCGCCTTTCTGCAGACCTGCAAAATGTATGAAGTTGTCTGCCTGCTGCACTACCGATGAACGGAGTGAATAGAAATGATACGCTCCAAACAGAATGCCCTGCTCGCGGCAACCCTGTTTGTTCTGCTTGTAATAGGCATCTTGCATGTTGCTGCCTTGCGTCGCCTTAGCGATAACGAAATCAACATTACGCTGTCTGGTGTCTTTGCGTGGTGAAGAATACATGCGGCGGGTGTTGTCGATATGAAAACACAGTTCACCGAAGTTGATGTTGCCCTGGTAGTGCGAAATGTCAATTCCTATGACTTCACCTTCAGGCAGACGAGCATGTTTCCAGCCTTGCAGCATGATGAGGATTCGCTCTTTGTATCGCGGCAACTCTTCGCGGGTAGGCAGAAGACCACGCCACCAAAGAATGCCTGCAATGACAATAGGCACAAGAAGAATCAACACCACAATTCCCACAGCAAGAATAATACGCCACTGCTTCCGCTGCTTTGCTGAAGAATGGTGTCTGCGTTTCTTTTTCTGAAAAGTATTCACGGCGCAAAGATACGAAATACTTTGCACCGTGACAAATAGTTTTTATGCAAATATGCACTTTTAATACAAGATCTTCATGTTGCCTGTTGTGCCAACAACGAGGTAGAGCGAATGGGGCATGCCAGTGAAACTGAAGTCGCTGTCGGTGAAGGTGATGAGTGTGCCTGCAAGGTTGTAGATATTGAGAGGCTCACCTTGAGTGTTGTGCAACATCTCACCATCGAACCATACTCCCTCTATAAGCATGTCGCCAAGCGAAGTGGGGGCAGTGACGTGAGCAGTATAAACCTTGCGGTGAATAAAGTCGGTTACAACATAGTCAACGCCGAACATAGGAGAGTTGGGGAATGCCACGCTGTCGCCTGAAGCGGGTGTCACCTTTGTCAAGACAGGGTCTGCCAGAGTTATCTGAGGTCTAAGGTCTTTGAGGTTGGTGCCTGCGGGCAACTCAACACTGATCTCCTGACCGTCAATTTTGGCTTCTATACCATTAACACTAAAACTCTTGATAGCCAATTCCGGGTTGGTAACGGTTGGTTGCTCATTACCAAGCAAGTATTCGATGATGTTCTTGAGCAAGGTCATGCCGTTGGTGTTAAGCTGGTCGGCAGACTGACGAGAGAGCGGGAACAAGATGTATTTCGCACCACGTTTGGAGGCAGGTATTTCATGCAGGAAAGTCTCGTCGTCGCCTGAAGCGTCGTAATCAACACCCTGCTTTTTAGCTGTGGCAAGAGCGTAAGACCCATCGCAGTTGTCAATTTCCACAGGCATCAGACCACGACCGTTGACTGTCTTAAGAATCCGGATTTCACCTTTTGTCGTTACATTCATACCTTTGAAAACAGGGTGGGAGGGTTGCAAGACAGTGATGGCAGTATCGTGAACACTGCCGTTGTCGGGGTAACCATAGTCAAGTCGTGAGCGTGTGTAGGTGAAACTCTTCATGTTGAGCACCGGCTTCTTGACGTTATCAATAATGTCAAGCACCTCCTCGTTGTCAGCATCCACGTCTTCGGAGATTATGATGAGTTTATAAGGAGAAAACTGTTCGGTTGGTCGCAGAGAGTTCTGTGTCTTTCGTGCGACAGGAGTGTAGTTGAGAGTCTTAAAGACCTCTACCCCTGAACTGCTGTTTTTATACAAATACATAATGGGGTTATCGCCAAGAACCAAGTCTTCGACTGTGATTTTGCACTTGATGCTATTGCCGCCTTTGACACCAACCGTGAACTCGTGTGTGCCTTTTTGCGTAGGAGTGCCAGAGATAGTATATGTATTGTCTTTGTATGTCTTTGTAATCCAAGCAGGCGTAGTGGCGGAGACTGTTATCTCGCTCTCTGCTGCATAGCAGCGGAAGATGATAGGGTCGATAGCCTCGTTGGTATAGGCATTGACAATGGTGTCGGTTGTTGCTTCAATCTTGGATGTGACGGTTATCTTGCCGGTGAGACTTGATATTTCTTCCCCGTTTTGCTTTGCCACCACCTTGTAGGTATATTCGCCAGCAGGGCAAACGGGAGTACCAGTCACAACCATTGTGTCAACCACTCCTGTAGAGCCTCGTTTTTCAAGTTTGATGCCTGTTGCTTGAGCACCTACCCATTCCAAGGTTGTGGTCTCGTTGTACTTGACGCGGTAAACAATATCTTGTATTGAGCGTGTGCAGAGAACGCTCTGTGTGGTGTCGTTGCCAGAGAGGTGTTTGAGCATAGGTAGTCTTTCTCCAACACGGAGGGAGAAACCATAGAACAGACTTTGACCATTTTCAAGTGCCTTTACTTCAATCACGTGCTCCGCAGTTGTTATGTCATAACGGCGTATTGTAGCACTGGTGCTACATTGCGTCTCAGGTTGCATCTGACCGTCAATAAACACTTGGAAACGCTGCTTCTTTTTAAAATCGCCGTCCTTCATCTCCACATTCTTGTCTTGAGCATAATATGAGAACTGGTCAAAACCTTTAATGTGTATTTTAAGTGTCTTTCCGTCAGTCTTGAACACATCGCTGGGTGCTTTGAATTCTTCTTTTGCTGAGGGTAGAGAACTGTTGCTTACGCTGGCAGTAGTGAATTCCCCCCATCCGTCAGCAATCTTGCAATATGTTGCTGTTGCTGTCTTTGCATCTTCTATACCCAGTGTCTTGTCGGCGGGTTTGGTAAGAATAGACATTTTGCTATCTGAAGTTCGTCCGGCATAATACACTTCATACTCGCTGTTGCTAAATACCGCCAATGGAGTATCATATCCGTCTTCGTCTTCATAAACACCAGGAGTGTGAAGGGTGAGGTTAGTCTGTGGCACAGGGGACGCCTCTTTTACTGTTACTATACATTGTGCAGTCTTCGTTTTATCTGCATTTACTTCTGCAGTAATGGTAGATGTGCCTGCTTTTATTGCATTAACAGTACCATTGATGGAGACTGTAGCAACACCGGTATTACTGCTTTTCCAGTTGATGGTCTTGTCAGTAGTAGTGTTTGAAGGGGTATATGTGACTGTCAGTTGTGAACTGCCTCCCTCAGTAAGTTGCAATGTGGCAGGAATAGAGATGCTTTGCAAAGGTCTGTCTGTTGTGGCAGCCTTGACCTTGACATTGCATGTGGCAGTTTTGTTGCCGTCTTTGGTGGTTACCGTTATCTTGGCGTCGCCTACAGCTACAGCATTAACCTTGCCATTCTGGTCAACAGTGGCTACAGAAGTTTTGTCTGATTTCCATTCTACAGCCTTGTTTGTTGCATTGTCAGGCTTTACTGTCGCATTCAGTGTAACCTCGTCACCCACTTCAAGCTCCAATGAAGTTTTGTCTAATGAAACGCCTGTTACAGAGACGGGAGGTGCACTTTGCCCTTCGACTAGAATGATAAACAGTTTGTATTCTTTTGCTGCTGATGATATTTCAATCTTGGATGTGAATGTACCTTCAATTTCCTTAGAGTAAACATTCTTGTCTTTGGTGGTGACAGTTTCATTGGCAATTGTCATTGTGGTGTTGTCGCTACTGGAACAGCTATACACCACTAAAATCTTACTAATGGTAATGCTGTTAAGTGTGATAGTCATCTTGCCTTCCGCTGATAGTTTGAGTGCCTGCATTGTGTGATTACTTGAACTACTTGTGCTATAGTTGCTTATGTTCTTCAAATCGGAATATGCTGCAGAAGTCGAATTATAGTAAAATCCACTTGCATTGTTGACATCACATGATATATCAGTTGTTGCCGACAGATTAGTCCCATCATCATCACATTTGAGGATTTGATATTTGGAGTTCTTGAGTTCTTTAGTTAAAGGCACATTGCATTTGCCACTCAAAATATAAGTTGTTTCAGCAAATATGCTACCAGCTATCAGACAGCCTAATGTCAGCATGAGACTCTTTCGAAGAATGTTTTTCATATTAGTGTGGTGTTGTTTGCGATTGAACATATTAGTGCATAATAATACGAGTGCAAAGATAAGGCATAATTTTCAAATATGCGTATATAATATGACAAATATGGTGGATTTTTTGTTTTTATAGAGGTTATGGGTTAGAGGTTATGGGTGAGGGGTTAGAGGTGAGGGGGCTCGGTGGCAGGGTGGAATATGAGTTATCAC
>CAJOIR010000019.1 GCA_905234685.1 Paludibacteraceae bacterium | reverse complement strand
GCACCTCCTGCGGCGCTGTACTGGTCGTAGTACGGATTGCTCCAACCGAACTCTTTGCCAGTGAGGTTTGCCATGGTGACATCATAGTAGAAGATGCCCGAAGCACCCCAGTTGTCCCAATAGGTTGAGAAGATATAGTCACCGGAATTCCAGTAGTTCTCATCATCTGCAAAGTCAGGGTCACCATACCATGCGGTCTCAGGCTTGAAGGTGCGCTCCTCAAATGTGGCAGCACCGGTGAGAGGTTTCACGTCAATCATGAGAGTGACAATTGTATCGCTCTTCACCTCGGTAACCTTCTTGCCTTCAGCATTAAAGTAGCCGCCGTAGATATTGTTAATCCACACGGTGTCAGGCAATGTAGTCTCGGTAACGAAAGATGTTGTCGTATCATTTTGTCCGATTACTGAGAGCATGTACAACGGTTTGTCGTTCAGCACAGGGTAGGGGTCTTGTCCTATCTCTTGTCCGAACGGAGCACCCAGCAGATGTGCTACTGTACCGTCTGCAAACTCCACAGTAGCCTCTTCGTCAACTGCGTATGCCTTTACAGCAAAGATCTTGTCGAATGTACCATTAGTCTTGTGGCCGCGTATAGCACCAACATTGGCACCGGTGCCTTTGATTGTACCCACGTTATATACGCTCTTCACCGTAGCTGCCTGCTGCATGTTGGCAGTGATACCTGCCACGTAGTTGGCACCTGTGATGTTACCGGTGTTATAGCAGTTTTGGATGACTACGTTCTTGTTCATGGTGTTGGCAGTGATACCGCCTGCGTAGTTGCCCGTTGCTGTTATGTCAGCAAAGTTGGCGCAGCGGTCAATGGTTGTAGTGCCGTTGGTATAACCTGCCACACCGCCCATATTGGATGCGGCATTCACTGCTGCGAAGTTATAGCAGTCGGTCATCTTGGAGGCATTCAGATATGCTGCGATACCTGCTGCGTAACTGCCAGTGGTGGTCACTTCGCCTTTTACAGTCAGTTTGCTGATTTCTCCTCCCTGCACATAGCCGAACAGACCTTGATATGTTGCGGTGCTGTTGATATACAAGCTGTCAATTGTATGGTTCTGACCGTCAAACTTACCTGTGAATGCCTTGGTAGATGTCGAACCTCCAGCAGGAGTCCAGTTGTATCCTCCGAGAGAGATGTCGTTCATGAGTTTGCCATAGATGTCACGTGTGCCGTTGTTAACTTTGCTTGCAAACCATGCCATGTGATAACCCGACTTGATGAGGTACCAGTCGCCCTCAGTTTCGGGCACATAGTCTGTTGTTACGCCATCCCAACTGGTGTCAGTAGCATCAATAGCCTCCATGGTTATGTTGATGGTGGTCAGTGCTTCATTGGCATCGGTGATATGTGCAACGCCTTTCACGGTATGATAGCCCGTCTTGGTAATTGTGTAGTTGTAGTCGGCTGTGGTGATGTTATATACGCCGTCTGTTGTTGTCATTTGGTTGCCTGCATAGTCAGTCAGCATTACGTAGGCATCAGAAGGAGTGACATTTATCTTCAGTTGCTTCTGTACGCGCTCACGTAGAGGCAGTGTGATAGGAGGCAGTGCGCCGAAAATGGCAGTTTGGCTGATAGCGGTGAAGTTGGGTCCGCGTCCGAATTTCTTTGATGTGTTGCGGTGATTGCCTATTGGGTCACCGAAACCACCTGCTCTAATGAACCCTTCTTCAAGTTTGTACTCATTGCTTGCGGCTGCCACATCCATGTCGGCGGGCAGTGTTACTGTTACTGCTTGTGCTGTAGGAGCACTGCAGAACGTGTATTGGTTGCTTGCACTCTTCAACTCCGTTCCCTCGTGTTTATAGACTGTGGTGGCATTGAAGTTGTGCACACCTGCCAGCTTGTTGGCGGGGTGATACAGACCAGAGAGCTGTACTGTAACAACGTCACCCGGCTGGAAGTTGCCGGTCTGTGCGCGACCTGCCGCAGTGGCTTCGATATGTACTGGTTTGCCTACCAGCACCTGATATTCGCTCACACCGCTGGCGTTGGTCAATTGCACAATCTGCTTTCCGAATTTAACTTTTACGGTGTATTCGCCGGTCTCGCTGTTGTATGTCACACCTTCTGAACCAAAACCGTGATAAGTGGCAGCATTCTCACCTAATGTAGGATAAGCAACTCTCACGCTTGTCACGCCGGTAGGTTTGAAGGTGTAGTTGTATCCGGCGTCATTGCCTTCGGCAAAGTATAGGACATCGAAGTCTGCATCATATGCTGTGCCGGCCAGTTTGTAAGTGGTGGTGTTGGTCTCGTTGATAGTCATGCCGAGGTTTATGCCTGTCGGTGCATCACCTACAGTGACTACAAACACACCTGTATTCTCAGGCCAGATAGCGCTCCAATAGTCTCCGCCTGCCATACCCTTTAGGCAGATGGCATCGTAGGTAACAGTCACGATTGCTGCACCGTTGCCTAAGGCATGCAGAGTACCATCGGCATCAACTGTCACCACGCTACTACTCTCTACACCGTTAAGGTCTGTCACTGTATAGTGGTAATCAGGCTCAATGAAGTAGTTTGCAGTGATGCTGTTCACTACCTCCCAGTTACGCAATGGCAGTAGGTCGTAACTTTGACCCATTGTCAGTTTCAGGTGCTCCTGTGCATTGATGTTCAGGAATAAGTCAGCCACGTTGTAGCCTCCGTTAGACTTAACATCGTGGTCTATCCATTTCGGACTCTTTGCTGCGAAGTCGGCGTCACTTACTGTTATCTCCGGTGCTACAGTGGCACTTGCTGAGAATACGCCGCCTTGTGTCAGGCCGCCTGCTCGTGACACTCTGTAATTATAATCAGAGCCTTGAGCTACGGTGTAGTAATGCACATTGCCTTTGGTACTGTCACAGGGTATTTCGATGAATGACACGAAATGCGCTGTCTTTCTGCCTACAAACACTGTTGCATCAGCCGGAGCAGTCACTGTAGCTATGGTAGCCTTTGGTATTGCTCCTGTGGCGTTTGTGTTGGCTGTAACGGTGCCTGTCTTGTACAGCGTGGTATACCCTTCTGCCTTGCGTGCGGCAGAGGGCATAAGGTCGCAGAAGTAGGTGTTCCCGTTCAGCACAAGGAACGTCTTTCTGCCTGCTGTCTTGCTGTCACCGAGAGTAATTACCAACTCGCCACCTTCTCGTGATATGGCAGAAGCACTAATGGCGTAGTCTGTACCGTATGCCCACCCGCTGTTGGTGGCATAAGTGGTAATGGTAAACACCTTCAGGTCAAGGTCATCGTCTGACACTTTGATCTCAAGAGTACCATTTACAGTAGTGCCGTCAGTGTCGTAGGCGGTAAGCACGTAGGTGCCCATTGCAACACTGAAATTGTACACTCTGCTGGCAGGTTCACCCACATCGACAGCATCGCCTGTGGTCTTCTCTGCCAGTTTCATTGTGGTACTGACTGCATTCATCGTCACTTTGACGTTGGCTGCTGTCAACCACATCACACTTGTCATCACTAAGATGACCGATAAGAATAATTTTCTCATGAATGTAAGTGTTGTTATTTGATTAGTTAATAAATATGATTGTTTGTTTGCTGTTTTTCCTAACTATGTATATTCCGCTTTTAGCAGGAATGACATTACCAACATATTTACCGTCTGTTGTATATACACTTTGCACCTCTGTTTCTGCTGCAATGTCTTCAAGTGCAGTGTCTTCCGGTGTTGTTATAGTGACAGATGCCTTCTCCGACTTGTTGCCTGCGTTGTCTTCTGCCTCCACTTCAAGCATGTACTCTCTGCCCGCATCCAGTCCTACTATGTCGCAGGAGCATGTGGTGGTGCGTTTGTAGGGTTCACCATCAGTATATACAGTGTATCTCTTAATACCCACATTATCCTCCGATGGTAGCCATGTTAGAGTAATGCTGTGTTGAGTCGCTTCTGCCTGCAGACTCTGTGGTATTGTAGGTGCCGTTTCGTCGGTTGTCATGCCTGTTATAGAAGCCATGTCGGATGTCTCGGTCTTGTTCACTGCCACAACAGCCAATGTATATTCCTTGTATGGCAGCAGGTCTCTGAATATATAACATGTGTCTGTAGCCTTGCCGTATTCTGTACTGTCAAGCCACAGCATATACTCCTCCGCCCCCTGCACTTTGTTCCATGTCAGCACAATGCTGTCTTCGCCTGAGGAAGTCACTTTTAGACCTGTGGGACGTGCCAGCTCCTGACTCTCTCTGTCTGCTGACAATACCGAGAGTCTGTCCATGCAGAAGTACACTGCTGTATTGGCTCCGTATAGTGCGTCTGCATCGCTTGTCTCCATTGTGAAATAGATGCCGCTTACAGTTCCCAATGTCTGCAAGTCCATATATTGCCAGTCTGCGCTTTGATGAAGTGCCCCGTTGCTATATGTTGCCAGCATTAGACGTACGCTCACTCCTGTAGGCTCGTCTTGTTCATTCAGACCGTGTGCCACAAGAGCGAAATAGTCTCCTTCTTTCGTGAAAGCACTGGCGAAGCCGTCACCGTTGATGTTGCCGTAATAAGGCCAAGGGTGGTTGCATATCCATGTGCCTATGCACTTATGTGGCTCATCGTCTGTGAAATCCACTCGCACGCTGTGGTATGTGTCATCTGCCAACTCCATGGAAAACCCCCAGTACGCCACTAAATATGGAGCGTCTTTCACTGCATTGCCCATGCTGTCACAGCCACCGCCTGCCATGCAGCCCCACTGCTTTGCTATCCAACCGTCAGAACTGCCTATAGCACCATAGTTGGTCGTGTCGCCTGACGTGCACAGTGTGAACCCCTCCCAGTAAGCCATGCCGCCGCCACCATCGGAGGTGCCTGTGTGTGAGAAACGGAAGATGTCGTCCTCAATCACACCGTCTTTGTATGTGTCCTCCCAGTATCCGTCTTCTGTCTGAGTGTAACTGTCAACTATGGCGGGCAGGTTCAGTGTCAGTGTGTCTGCCGCTTGCATACACACTGCTGCCGACACCGCAATCAGCGATATGTATATTCTTTTCATAACCTTATTATCTTTTTAGCATTGCCTCCTTCACGCATTATATATATTCCATGCTTTGAACGGGAATCTTCAGTTATTTTCATACCCGTTATGGTATATGTCTCTTTTTTGTAATCAACTCTTACATTCTCCAATACCGTGCTCGCGTGCAAATCTTGTGCACCCATTATTTCTGTAGAAGTCTCGCCTATCCAGCCGCATTGTTGGTTCACGCCTGTATATACTTTTACGAAGTGTATGCCGCTCAGGTTCGCGGGTTCGCCTTCCGCCGTTACTGCCCAGTCAATCTTCATTTTGGCTTGCTCGCTGGTATTGGGATGATTGTCTGCATAGCCCCATGGATAAGCGTAGAGTACGTAGTATGTGCCCTCACCTGACTCGTCAGTGTAGTTGTCTGGTAGCTTCGTGCCTGTGAACACCATCGTGTCTTTGTCTAACCACTCGGGGAAATACGACTGTGTATGGTATTTCAGTTTGTATATGTAACCTTCGCTTGACTGGTTGTCTTGCCATAGGATATATGTCGTGTCTGTCAGCGCCTTGTTGTTGACCGATGGAGTAGGCTGGTGTCCTGCAGCAGGGCGGTAGTAAGTCACTTCGTAGCCGTGAACGGTCTTGGGATTATTGTGTTCCGAACCTGCCAGTTCATACCATTCGTCATCCGGCTTGCCGTTGCCGTTGTCATCTCGGCTTACCATTACTATACCTGGTTCGCATGACCCTCCTTTTCTTCCTTCTTGCTCATAGCCGGCATCAGAGTAGAACGCGTTACCAAGTACCACAAAGTCATACTCATCCTGTACATTTTTCACTTCGTGGTCGAAGCCAAACACCACATAGCCTCCCCAACCGCCGAGACTTATCATACCGAGGTTGTTGTCTGCTATTGCCTCTTCCGCTTTTAACCTCATCATGTTGGCATCGTCACCTTCTTCATACTCAGGCAACTCGTTTACAAACTGTCCTGGAGCGGGTCTGTATTCCCATACATGCGATATGTACGGCGTCTCCGCCAGTACTGTCATGCAGCAGACTGCAGAGCACATAATACAGAATATATTTCTTTTCATAATCAAGTTTTGAACTTTAACCTTTAAACCTTAAACTTTTCTCCTCATTTCCAGAGCCATACTATATGCGCAGGTATGTCGCCTGTCCTTGCTGACCACTTCTGAACTCCCTCCGGCGAGAAACAGTATAGTGTTCCTGGAGTGACATAGTTCTTGGCGTCAGTAACATATATTTCTTTCGTCAGTGGATTCACCTTTATGCCGTATGGCTTCTTTATCTTCTCTTCAGTGCCGTCAGTTATGAAACACCTGTTTACTATCTCATGAGTATTTACGTTCACTATCCCATAACCCACAGCGTCATCCATTTCTAAGTAACTCCACTCTGTTGAGTATAGATACAGTGAGTCGCCAATAATGTCGAGGTTCGATACCGCCGTCATCACGCTGTCAACCACTCTTTCTGTCTTCAGGTCAATACAATAGAGTCTCGAAGGTGTGTCGTAGTAGTCACCTCGCGAACTGACCCATAGTTGCCCATGACTGTCTTTCCTCACTCTGTGCAGGTTCACTGCCACTGGTATGCGTTTCGTCTCTGTGAAGGTTGCAAGGTCTATAACCGACACAGTGTTCTCGTAGTTGGGCACCATGTAGCCTCCTGAGTTCGCTACGTATATCTTGCCGTTGGCAATCTCTAATTCATCAGGTTGATAACCGACGATGCAGCGGTCTGTCACCTCAAGTGTAGCGGTGTCGAAGCGTGCCACGTAGCCTTTCTGCTTGTAGTCGGGGTTTATCTCCACCGGACCGGCATACGAGGTCACATACCCGTATTGCCCGTCGAAACGGATATAGCGGCAGTTCGGTATGTCAATCTGTCCGATACGCTTGCACGTCACCGCATCCATTACTTCCACTTTGTTTGAACAGTTTATCACGGCATATAGTCTCCCTCCGTATATCTGTATGTCGTTACCTACGTCGCCGAGTTCTTTCGGCACTGACGGATTCGCCTCGGCGTATATGTTGCGGCTGTAAGTTGCGGTGGAGTAGTCATAGTAGTCCAGCGTGGACTTGTTCGAACCCATATTACCTTCGTTCAGCAGATAGAAACCGGCTATCTCGGTCTTCTGTATCTCGCCGTGTTGTTCTTCTTCGGGTGTGAACACGGCTACTTCCTCGCGGCAACCGCATAACATCGTCAGCCCTGCCCACAACGGCAGACTTATTAACTTGATTATATATCTATTCATCTTCATTTCTATCTTTGTTCCCTCCCCTGAGGGGTGGGTTAGGGAGAGGTTATAAAATAACCTTCACTATCCCTTTTCCGTTGATTCCGGGCATAGGGTAGTTCAGTATCACGTCATATTGCTGGTTCAGCATGTTGTTTATCTCCAATGCGAAGTGCAGTCTCGGCATGTAATTGTTCTTTTCTCTTTCTTCTTTTGTCTTTCGACCGAGATTCATTTCATATGAGATGCTCACGTCGTGTGTGTACCATGGTTGTTCATGGTTTGCGGGTATATTGGCCGAGTTGTGATACCTCTCTCCGACATATATAAACGAGTAATTCACAGCCAATATTCCGCCATCCTGTGTCCTTGTTCCTTGCTCCAGACTTCTATTTCCAATTCTCCATTGCAGGTTCGCTGTTGCGCTGCCGCTGTGCCATGGTATGTATGCTATCTGACCACCGTATGTAAGTTCTTCCGGATCAGTCAGGTCTTGTGCTTTCTGATATGTGTACGCCGCAGCAACAGTCAGTAGCACTTCGTGCGAAGAAGCCTTGTTGTCGCCATATAGACACAGCGTTGTAGAGGCGTTCACATCACAACCGCGAATCTCCACATAACCGAGATTCATCATCTGCCAGCGGTATTGACCGTTACCTTTCGGTATGGCTACTATCTTGTTTGTCACTTCGTTGTAGTAACCGTCTGCCTTCAGGTCTATAGCGCGGCATACACCTGTCGCCCATGTCTTTGTGTACTCCGCTCCACCGTCGTATTGCCTTGTGTATTCAGGCTTTAGACTTATGCTCCCCATATCAGTGTAATATAGGTCGTTGAACGTTGGCATTCGGAATATGCGCTTGTAGAATGCTCTCAGGTAGAGGTCTTCCAGATATGGGTGTATGGTCAGGAACACCGCAGGCGTAAACTGTGGGTCTTGTTTCGAGGCGGTGGGGGTACTGATGGTAGGTTGGTGTATCTTGTCGAAGACGAAGGTGCCAAGCACCGATGCCTGTGCTTTTATGTATTTCCAGTCGAGCTGCGTAGCGGCAGCGGCAAGCACAGTGTTGCGCTCAGGAAAAACGAAGTTGCTCAGGTTGCCTGCCAGATAATTCCATTGCCAGTCGGCACTAACGCTCAAGTCCCAGTTGACATCGTTGTTGCGGACGAAACCCTTTACTCCAACGATAGCCAGCCTGTGTGCCATGCTCAGATACACCTCCTGCTGCGTAAACGTGTTGTCTATATACATCAGCGTGGTATCCGGGTTCAGGTATCGCATTTTGTCGTTCGAGTATTTGGCATTCACTTGAAGGTCATAACCTCTTGCTATCGTCTTCGTGAAGTTGCCCTGTACGAACGCGTTTCTGTCCCATTGTCGCTGCGAATTCTTCCATACGTTGTTCACTATTGCACCAGGAATGCCCTTTTCGCTGTCATAAAAATAGCCCTTGACGTGCCATTTGCCCTCTGGCAGATAGCCGAAGAATCCTGCTTCCGCGCGCCATGAACTGACGTCGCCGTTCTCTCTCACCGCTGTCGTGTCCCACGCCACGCTGTGGTCTGGTAACACTCTCCTGTAGCGGAAATGGTAGCGCCCGTGTGCATAAGTGTATTCGGCATTGGCGGAGAAGTGTATGTTGTCGGTTAATTTCTGTTCATAAAGTATCGACGGGTTGGCGAGACCGAAAGTGCCCGCTTTCATCGTCACGTTCACGTTGTAGCGTTTACCGTCTCTGAAACGTGGGCGGCGTGTCTTTATATATAAGGTGCCTGCGCTGCCGAAGTCCTTGGCGGGTTGGAATATCTCTGACTTCTGTCCGTTGTATAGAGCAATCTCCTCTATGTTGTCCATAGAAAACTTGCCTAAATCAACTGTGCCGTTCTGGGCGTTGCTTATCTCTATTCCGTCGTAGAACACGCCTAAATGGTTTGTACCCATACTGCGCACATCCACCGTCTTCAAGCCGCCTACGCCACCATAGTCCTTTATCTGTACTCCAGAAAAGTACCTGACGGCATCTGCCACCGACTGAGTACTGAGACCCTCCAAACGTGCCCCCTCTAATTTTTGTACAGGTATCACAGGTTCTTCTCGCCTTTTTGCACTCACTGTCACTTCGTCTATCGTTAGAAGTCGTGCGATACTGTCCTCCACGCTCTCCTGAGCAGCAACACCCGTCGTAACCAATAGCAGTATCAATATATATATGAATCTTCGAATCTTCAATTTATCGGATAATAAAGACAATCGGAAGCCCTCTGCCTCACGGCAGAAGGCTCCCGCATAACACTCGTTAATTGGCAGAAAACGGTAAGTGTATGTAGTCTTATTGCGCATTTCTTTCTTTTATCAGCGTCAACAAGACACACTCAAAGTATAGTTGTGGAAGTGAGTCGCACAGAGCACGTGCTGACTTCTCGTCCGCCTCCAGTCCTCGGGAGTCTTGTGAACGCTCAACGTGCGGCAGGTATTCTGACTCGTCCTCGTTACTGCGCCTTCTCATTTACTCCTGTAAACAATGGCATTATGCAGCAACAACTTTAGGACTCACAGCAGCGGGTCTGTACAGGATTTTCACCTGATTCCCTCTTGGCTTTTGTGCTTGCCGGAGTAACCCTTCAACACAAAAGAACCGCAGTTGGTATTATTGTTTGCTTTTCAACGCGCAAAATTACTGCTTTTTTTTTATATATGTGCAATCTTTTACAAATTATTTGTAAATTATCTTCAAACCTCATCCCCTTTTCACTCAATTACCCTTTTAGCCTCTTAACCTTTTCACCTAATTAAACCATTTACGTAAAAAAGACGTAAAAAGGACGAAAAAAAGACGTAAAAAGGACGTAAAAAGAATATGAGTGTGATAGGCCTTTCTTTTTAGGCTTACGACTCTATGCTAAAACTGCCATTTTGGCAGTATTTACTCTTTGGCACAATTAGTGCTATTTGATACCTAAAACAACAAACATTGAAATTTTAACATCAAACATCACATATTATGTCAAAAGGTAATATCGGGGTTACGTCTGACAACATCTTCCCCGTCATCAAAAAGTTCTTGTATTCAGATCACGAAATCTTCCTTCGTGAATTGGTTAGCAACGCAGTTGACGCCACCCAGAAACTCCGCACTCTCTCATCTGTCGGGGAGGCAAAAGGTGAATTGGGTGACCTTAAGGTGCGTATCAGTATCGACAAGAAGAAAAAGACCCTCACAGTAAGTGACCATGGCATCGGAATGACTGCCGAGGAAGTTGACAAGTTCATCAACCAAATCGCTTTCTCAGGAGCAGAGGAGTTTGTTGCTAAGTATAAGGACAACGCAGCGGCTATCATAGGTCACTTCGGTCTTGGTTTCTACTCTGCATTCATGGTCAGCAAACGTGTTGAGATATTCTCACTCTCTTACAGGGAGGACGCCAAGGCTGTGCACTGGTCTTGTGATGGTTCGCCTGAGTACGAGATGGAGGATACCATCAAGGCTGAACGAGGCACTGACATAGTGCTTCATATTGACGACGACAACAAAGAGTTCCTTGAGGACTCTAAGATTGAGGAACTCTTGAAGAAATACTGCAAGTTCCTACCTGTGGAAATCGTCTTTGGCAAGAAGAAAGAATGGAAGGATGGGCGCGAACAGGAGACTGAAGAAGACAACGTCATCAACAATATCAACCCTGCATGGACGCGCAAACCCGCAGACCTCACTGAAGAAGATTACAAGAACTTCTACCATGAACTCTATCCAATGCAGTTTGATGAGCCTTTGTTCCATATACACCTTAATGTGGACTATCCATTTCACCTTACTGGTATCCTCTACTTCCCTAAAATTAAGAACAATCTCGACATACGCCGCAACAAGATTCAGCTCTATTGCAACCAGGTCTTTGTTACAGACGAGGTTGAGAACATCGTACCTGAGTATCTTACTCTCCTCCATGGTGTCATCGACTCGCCTGACATACCCCTCAACGTCAGTCGTAGTTACCTTCAGAGCGATGCCGCAGTCAAGAAGATCTCCGGTCACATCACCAAGAAGGTTGCCGACAAGTTGGCTGAGTTGTTCAAGAACGAACGTGAGGACTTCTGCAAGAAGTGGGACGACATAAAACTGTTCATTCAGTTTGGCATGCTCTCCGATGAGAAATTCTATGAGCGTGCAGTCGGCTTCGCTCTTGTGGAGAACCTCGACAAGAACTACTATACACTCGAGGAGTACAAGAAACTTATCAAAGACAAGCAGACCGACAAGAACGGAGACCTTATTATATTATATACGCAAGATCCTGACTCTTCGTATGCTTACATACAGCGTGCAAAGGAGAAAGGCTACGATGTACTCCTTATGAACGGAGAACTCGATGTACATTGTATCTCGCAGGCGGAGCAGAAGAACGAGAAGATACGATTCGTACGCGTTGACTCTGATGTCATAGAAAACCTCATACGCAAGAAAGACGAGAAAGAGCGCGTGGCATTGACCGCCGAACAGGAGAACGCTCTGCAGTATTCCTTCGAAAGTGAGTTGCCCAAAGGCGAGAAGATCAACTATAATGTCTCTCTCGAGTCTGTGTCTGCCGATGCTCTCCCTGTCTTCCTTACTCAGAATGAGTGGATGCGCCGTATGAAGGAGATGTCGGCTCACCAACAGGGTATGTCGTTCTATGGTACTATGCCTGACCAATATACTCTTGTGGTTAACACCGCTCACCCGCTTGTAAGCACTATGGCTGACGACCTCTATAATGCTGTCAAGGAGCAGTTGCTCCCGTTGCAGGAGCGCCTCAATCAGAAGGAGGCTGAAGAAGCCAGGATCAAGGCTGAGCAGAAAGATATAAAGAGCGAAGACCTTACTCAGGAGCAGAAAGATGCTGCCTCGGCTATCACCAAAGAGGTGGCAGACCTCAAGGCTGAGCTTAAGAAACTTTATGCTGATGCTGCCAAAGACAACACTCGTCTGCACCAACTCATCGACATTGCTCTTCTTGCAAGCGGTATGCTCAAAGGCGAAAGTCTCGCCAACTTTGTCAACCGCTCAGTCGAACTCCTGTAAAGCTTCAGTTGTCTGGCATATATTATCATCTTAGAGACGCGGCATGTTCGCGTCTCTTTTTTATTTAAGTGTTAATACTTTTTTAGCATACGTAAATACTGGTATTGGCAGAGATTCAAATGGAATAGTGAAATATCAAAACTCTGCCATAATGACAAGAAAAATAACTTTTTTCTATAAAAGTGTTGCAGGTTTGATAGTTTTTATATATTTTTGCACGCTGAAATATTTTGCGAAAGAATTGTTTGTTCAATCGCTTGCAATAGAAAATATTAATTAACAATTTAGTATAAACCAAAAGATTGTGCTTATGAAGAAAAGGTATCTTCTTTTGTCGGCAATGCTCTTAATGTTGTTGCCGACAAGCATTAAGGCTCAAAACGATTTCGTTGTGAAATTGCAGGAGAGCTTCGAATCGGGCGCTATTCCTTCTACCTGGACACAGGAGTATGTAGAAGGTGAGCAACCGTGGCAGGTGGAGTCTCTGGCTGATTATCAGTATCCAGCCAACAAGATTCCTGATTATAAACTCAACGGAGGAGGTTCTTATCGCGCCTACTTGCGCAACTCGTCTGGACAGACTATTGGTTACAAGACCAAACTTGTTTCTCCAGCAATGGACCTTACTGGCGTTTACCGTCCTATTCTGCGCTTCTATCATGCTCAGGACAAGTGGACTGCCGACTTCGATACATTGCGCGTGTTCTATCGTGCTGATCCCGAAGATGATTGGCTCCTCCTTGATAGTTACGAACGTGCATATCGCAATTGGCAGAGTGAGACAATCGAATTGCCTAATTTCAATTCCAAGGCATATCAGATTGCATTCGAAGGCTCCGACAATATGGGTCGTGGTATCGTTCTTGACTCTATTGTGGTCCGCTCATATCCAGAGTGCACATTGCCAACCAACATCACTCTGACAGGAGTGGCTAATGGTCAGGCAACTATCAGTTGGCATGCAAGTTGGGATGCTGACCAGTTCCATGTTGTGCTCACTACCAAGAAGGCTGAGATGGATACGCTTGGTCTTATAGATCCGGCTATCATTGCTGCTGACACATTAATGGAATATGATGGCAATTTCACAGTTACTATCAAAGGTCTGAAGGCTAATACCACTTATTATGTGTATATCCAGTCCATATGCGGTGGGCAAACAAGCGAGTGGGCTGAGCCGCAGGAGTTTACAATGGCATTCCGTGAGTCTATCCCTTATACAGAGACTTTCGACATGCCTTACACCTCCAATAACATTTCTGCTATGCAGCTTGAGTCTTGGACTTGGGGCGGTAACTATCAGCCTGTAATCGACTTGTGGATATCTAAGCAGGAGTACGATATTTATTCCAGAATATCTGACCCTGCCGTTTTGTTTAATGGTAACTACTTGCATTCGTCAGGCAGATTCACTACTCCTATACCTGCGAACGGTCTTGCTTATCTTGCTACACCTGAATTGACAGGAGAAGATTTGAAAGACTGTCAGATTCGTTTCTGGGCTACAATGGCTCAGCGCCATAACCGCAAACAGGCTAACGCTATAATTGTTGCCGTGGCTACAGATGCAAGCGACTACACTACTTTCACTCCTATTGACACCATAGTTATTGAGACTAAAGATGTAATAGAGGAATACACTGTTTCTTTTGAGAAGTATTCTGGTGAAGGCAAATATGTAGTATTTGTAAGTTATTTCGACAAACCTAACCAGTTCTACATTGACGAAGTAACAATTGAGAAGCGTCCTGCACAGGCTAAACCTGACTATCAGACTTTCCATTTCATTCCGGGTACAACCACTACTGAAATGTGGTGGAGCGCTCCTCGTGCTGACGTTCAGTCGTATAATATCATTGTTGCTAAGGACCTCAGTATTAAGAAAGGCGAACTTGTAATTGTTGACAAGGCGCTTGAAACTTCATCTACAAGTGCTTCTGTCACCCTCTCAGGTCTCCAGCCTTGGACAAAGGATGGTTATTATGTTTCGATACAGGCTGTATATGCAGGCGGTAATTCTGAATGGTCTGAACCGCGTCAGTTCTTTACCTCCGCAGCAATGAGTCTGCCGATGCACTTCGGATTTGAAGATTCAGAAGGCTACTATACTATGGGCGGTGTTGCAAGTGTGATGTATCCTGACAATATCATGATGTATTCTACCAATGTGGAGTGGCCTCATAATACTGCTTCTTCATCATCTCTTGCAAAGAAAGAAGGAGATAAGTTCCTTTACCTTAATATGGATGCAGGTAAGAACTCTTACATTGTATTCCCCATGGTTGACAGTGTTCAGGATGTACAGATTAACTTCTATCTCAATGCACAGACTGCTGCCAATAAACCGCGTTGCTTGATTGAACTTGGCGTTATGACAGAACCTGCCAACCTGAATACTTTCGTTAAGGTCGGCGAATATCGCGCAGGTGAAAAGTGGGCGCGTTGCTATGGCAATTTCATTGCTTATCAAGGCAAAGGTAAATATATTGCCATGCGTTGGATGGAGCCTGATGGCCAGAGCTACTCAACAAACTATATTGATGATGTTACCATCAGTCAGTTGGTTGCATGCCCGATGCCTACTGGTTTCGACTATATAGCTACAGACACATCTGCCGTGCTCAGTTGGAACAAAGGTGCCGCTACGGCATGGAATGTTAAAGTTAGCAGTGTAGAGTTCGATGATGCTGAACTTACTATTGACAACCTTCTTGTCGGTGACATGTTCAATGGCAAAGTGACAGAGCCTACTATCACTGTTACAGGTCTCGACTATTCTCTTCCTTATTATGTATATCTGCAAGCAGAGTGTGATGGTACACTCACAGAGTGGACTTCTGCTTTCCAGATTAAGACCGAGTGTCCTGAGTTCCTCCCGATGCCGTATGTACAAGACTTCAACGGCGCTCGTGAAGGCGGCGTTTCAAGCAGTATCCGCCCCGCATGCTGGTATTGGGGAGGCAATAGTTATCAGTATCTTACAACTTCGTATGATAGCGATAGTATTGGACCTAATAAAGGTTGCTTGTATCTGCGTACGCACAGTGCTTCTGAAATAGGTTGGGTGGCAATGCCTGCAACTGAAATGCCTGTTCAGGATGTGATGGTTGTATATGACTATTATAGCAGTATCACTCTTAATGCTTCGGCAGTTTATGTCGGTGTTATGACCGATCCTAACGACTTTAGCACATTCGAAGTAGTGGACAGTGTTATTCCTACAACTACAAGTACATGGTATAAAAACAATAGGGCTAATTTCCTGAAATACACTGGTAACGGTAAACATATAGCCTTTACATGCGGACCTGTTCGTGGTAATACTTATGTTCTCTCGTATCTTGACTACATACGTGTAATGCCTGTAGAATGTCAGACTCCTGATATATGGGTTACCGATATAGGTGCTTCTGAGATGACTCTTCATTGGGAAGGCAAACTCAGTCAGGACGCTGAAGGCTGGGAGTATGCTGTTGCAACCAGAAACCTTACCAAAACAGAACTTGGCAAACTCGGAGAACTTGATTCTCTGATTCTTATTGCACATGGTGTAACAACGCTCGACTCTGTTCATGTCAGCGACCTTAACAAGCAGACTACCTACTACTTGTATGTCCATGGCTTGTGCGGTGATAAAGAGTGGGCTTCTACTACGGCACTTACTGAATGTGCTACCATTCCTGCTAATGGACGTTATGTAGAGAATTTTGAGAGTTATGGTAAGACTGTAACTTCGTCTTTGTCTTCTACAACGACCGCTGTCAATTATTTCAAGAATGCCCTTGTTCCTGAGTGTTGGACAGTAGGTAATCTGAAAGGCACAGATCCTTCTTCTGCTTCTACATATTCAATACGAAACTATTATCCTTATGTATTCAGTAATGGCGGTACTTCTGCAACTGCATATTATGATCAAGGTACAGCATTGACTACTGCTCACTACTCTAATTCTGGGTGTGACGGTCTGAAAATATATGGCTACTATAGTTCAACTGCATCAAGCAACTATGCTCCTGCATGGGCAGCTATGCCGCGCGTAGAAGCAGAGAGCGATGAGCAATTCCGCCAGATAGTAGTGAAGGGTTCATACCAGATGGCAACTACTAAGACCTATGCATTGCTTATAGGTGTGATGGACGATCCTACTGATCTTAGTACTTTCGTTGTAATTGACTCGCTCGGAGGTGGTGGACTTGGAACTGGTGTCGGCAAAGATATCTATTTCGAAGTGCCTCTTGAGAACTACACAGGTACTGGCCGTTACATCGCATTCCGTACACCTTATGGCGTGACAACCACTGCATTTCTTGATGACATCGTACTTGATGGTACGGCATGCTATCAGCCGCAGTCTTCACTCTCACGTCTGACAGACAAGAGCATCCGTCTGACGGCAGGTATGCGTGGTCAGACCGACTGGATATATTACCTCACCGACAAAGAGGCAAGCGACGAGGCTCTTACTCCTGATGGCGTAAATCCTGTCACAAAACAGATTGTTGTCGCTGGAGATACTGTTACGGTACTTGCTGCAGATACCACTATACAAGTACTTTCAACAGAAGTTCTTCCTTATTCTACCAGAGTGAAGTCTCTGAGTGGTATGAAGGCTGATACCAAGTATTATATTTCAGTAGCTGCCGCTTGCGACCCCGCAAACGGTTTGTACTCGCAGTTCGCTCACCTCAGTTTCACCACTCTCTGTTCTCCGGCTGCAAACTATAAAGAGGACTTCGAAAGTGTTACAACAGGTAGTGGCAACCCTGTTCCGTGTTGGACAGTAGGTAGCAACACTGCTTCTGCTACTACCACATACATTCCGTATGTAAACAATACATCATCTTACCGTTCCTATGGTGAAAAGTACCTGTATCTCTATTCCACTACAACGTATCAGGGCGCATATGCAATTTCTCCAATGCTTGATGTGGAAGATATCACCAAGAAACAGTTGCTGTTCTATGCTCGTTCATCAACATCAACATCTTATGCTAAGAAACTGAAAGTAGGTGTTGTAACAGACCCGATGGATCTTTCGACTGTTGTTATTCTTGACACCATCGACATTGCCACTACAGAAGGCTGTAGGTATTTGGTTTCGTTTGCTGACTACAAGGGTGACTTGAATGGCAATATGGGTAAGCATGTCATATTCCTCTCTGAGTTCAATGCTACCAACCAGATTGGTGTTGGTTATGTTGAGATTCAGGATATTCCGGCATGCGCTATACCTACCAAGTTCGGCGTTGATTCGCTCACCAGCACCGAAGCTGCTCTTAGTTGGAACGGCAACTCTGACAAGTATCGTCTTGTGGTTACTTCAGAATACGTTGCTGATACCACACTTAATAAGGGCGGTAAGATCAAGAATCTTCTTCTTGATACAATAGTTGAAAAATCTGCTTTCCTTCTTGAAAACCTGCGGCCTGTAACCGAGTATTATGCACATGTTGCTGGTATTTGCGGAACAGACACTACTGATTTCGATTTTGCAGGTGTTAGTTTCAAGACAGAGTGTCCGGCATACATGCCGCTACCGTATTCCGAGAACTTCGACAGTTATCCTTCGGGTGGAACGTCACACCCTGACTGCTGGAAGATGTTCTACAATGGTTTGAATACTGACGACAATCCTACATCAACTATATACCCGTATGTGTATAGTTCAGGAAAGTTCGGCGATTCGGGTAACGGTTTGTATATGTACACAGCAAGTTCGTACAACACTCCCGAAAAGCGTCCTACTGCCGCTACTCCGAGAATAGGAGGTAAGATTTCAGATGCAATGGTATCTTTCAAGTATCGTACAGCAAGTACTACTGCTTCTTATACTGCATACACCATCGTAGGTGTTGCAAAAGATGTTACTAACCTCGACACCCTGCTTGCTACATTCATACCTGTAGATACTATTTCTTCAACTGGATACACTTCTCCTAATAACGTATGGTATGACTATATCAAGGAATTTTCTGGCATAGATGGTGAGAATATGCATGTTGTTCTTATGGCATATCACCCCACTAACACCAGCATGAGTTATCATTATATTGACAACTTTATTATTGAGAAGATTCCGTCATGTTTCGTACCTACCGGATTAAAAGCAGAAAATGCATCAAAGAATACTATTGATTTGCATTTCTTGCCAGGTAAGGATGATGACTCCAAGTGGGAGGTCGCTTTGTGGGATTCGAATGCTGATGACCCGGATACAATCTATCAGATTGTTGACACTGTTGACTGCGTTCTTACAGGTCTTGCATCATCAACTGTTTACAACATTGCAGTCCGCACATTGTGTCCTGACAATGAAAAGTCTGAATGGAGTGAATCTGTTAAGGCAAGCACATTGTATGAAATAGACACTTATACGTGGACATTCTCTGGTAGTGAATTCTCGACTCTGGTTGAAGGTAGCACAAGTTACTATCTGCATCCGGCGTTGACTCCTGGTAGCAATCAAGAGACTAATTCATACACCTACAAGGCATATCGTACACTGAATACTGGTACTGCCAGCAATGGTACTTATGTTTATGGTCTTGACACTTTGTTCACATATAATGACAATAGTAGAACAGGTGGTGCAATGCGACTCTATACCACAAGCACTGTGGATACTGCATACGTAATTCTGCCAAGTATTATTAATCCTGGTCAGAAACAGATTACCTTTGATGTCCGTGGCGGATATGCATATTCAGCTACGTCTTCTTCCTACTCTTCTACTTATGATTACCGCCGTCAGATGTACTATGCTTACTCACCTTATGTTGTAGTAGGTACGTTTGACGAAGGAAAGGGTCTGGAGAGCTTCAAGCAAATCTATGAGATGCGTCTGCCAATGCTTCGCAGTGTAAGTGTTGATCCCGTTTATCCTGATCCTGATAATACGACAGACAAACATGGCGAATATGCAACGGCAGAAAACAACTACCTGTTCGAGCATGTTACTGTGCCCGTTCCGGAGGATCTGCCAGCCGACAAGCGTATTGTTCTGTTGTCAGTATTCTCTCGCGCTAAGAGTTCACAGACAACCAACTATGCTTATGTTGACAACCTCAAGGTTGAGGCAAAGAGTCAGGCTGCAACTCCGCAGATAAAGTCAACTGGTGTAACTGATACGACAATTACTGTGAAATGGGATGCTAACGGCAACACAGCATGGGATATATTGGTATTTGACTCTCTCGCACACTTCTCTGATACCCTCGGAGGTCACTTCGTAAGGAAAATAGAGAACATTACTTCTACTTCTTACACAATAGAAGGATTGAAGGAGAGAACCACATACTACTTGTTCCTCTCAGTTGCAGGTAAAACTGAACTTGGATATGTGTCAGCACGTCAGCAGGCTAAAACAATGTGTACGCCACTTCCTGATAGTACCCTGTTTGATTTCGAAGATGATATCTATTGGTGGAACTATAGTTCTACGACTAAGTATCCATTCCCGAATGATTGCTGGAGTTATGGTTTGAATACAACATTGCTTACTACATCTACTTATACATATTGGCCTCGTCTGATGGAAAATACTGATTCGTATAAGTATTCTCGCAATGGTAAGTATAGCTTACGTTTCTATACAAGTTCAAGTGCTTCAAATCAGCGTGCTTATGTGATCATGCCTTATATGGATGTTGCTGATTACAGTAACAAGGAGTTGGTATTCTACCTCCGTGATGGTTATGAGCAATTGTCTGGCTCAAGCAAGGGCAAGATGTCTGTAACCAATTCAGTTTCGTATGATAACACATTGGTAATAGGTATGGTGGATGACCCTGAAGACTTCTTTGGCACGTTCACACCGATTGATACCGTACACTATAGTTATGGCCCGGATGTACTTACTTCCTCAACTATGGCAGCAAGTGACCCGAATGGCGATAATTGGTGGGAAAAGAAGATTGTTCCTTTGAAGAGTGGTCATGGCAATTACGTTGCATTCTACAAACCGGGCTATCATGCTGGTGAGTATATTGACGATGTCAAGTTGCAAGTCCGCCAGACGGCTTTGGCTCCGACCAACCTCAGAGCTCTTACTGAAGCTACTTCTGCACAATTGTCATGGTATCCGAAGCAGACCGGTACAGGTTATCAGGTTCAGATATGCGCTGACAATAAGTTTGAGACGCTTCTTGCTGATACGGTTGTAACAAATGCTCAGTGCGCATTCAATGGCTTCACACCGAATACAAGGTACTTCTGGCGTGTTAAGCACCTTAGTACACCTTATGGTGATTCTGAGTTCGCTAATGCGGCTGACTTCTGGACTGAATGTGTGCCGGTAGTTGGTGCTGTCAGCACAAGCTTTGAGCGCGATGGAGAACCTTCGGAGAACTACCGCAACTACACGAGCACTCTCTTGAAGAACCAGTGTTGGACATACGATAATGCTGGAACAACCAAGACGTTGGGTACAAGTTATCCATACAATATCCCGTCAACAGCAACTGTTTCGTATGCTCTCAGTGGTGACTATGCTCTGAAGATGTATGCATCCAGTACGACTTACATTGACTATGTGATTACTCCGCGTATCGAAGGTATTGACTTCGACACTATGCAGGTAACATTCTGGATCACTCCTTGTCCTCATGGTATAGGTACAAGTGCAAATAAAGATATGGTATCTACTGCTTGGTCGAACACCAATGCCGCTCAGGTTGAAGTAGGTACTTGCACCGACCCGACCGATCCGAAGACATTTGTAGTGATTGATACTGTTAAGTACAGCCGTTATACTGTGGCAGAATTGAAGGCAAAGGCACCTGCCAATATTGCTAACGACTATACATATCAGAAATTCACCTTGCCGCTGGCAGGTGCAGTTGGACCTTACGTATATATGCGTGCAGTATTTGATAAGAAGCCTAATGTCGGTCAGACATCGGCTACGTCAAGCACAACGATATATATTGACAACTTCTCGGTAGAGCCGTTGCAGGTATGTGCATCTCCTTCCGACATTTCTGCCAAAGACGTGCTTGATAGTCATGCCACTCTCTATTGGAGTCACGGTGATGACAAGAAGGAATATCGTGTGCAAGTTTCCGACTCGTATCTCTTCGACCCCGAAGACCTCGTTGTCGATACAGTTATTACTGATAGTACGATATATGTTGATGGCTTGAAGTCAGCAACAATATATTATGCTCGTCTTAAGATGACATGTGTTGAAAACGGTGTTGGCGACTGGAGTCAGTCGGCTACCTTCCGCACAGCTGAGGCTCCTTACTACCATGAGTCATTCAAGGAGGCTACACAACTTGTTGACGGATGGATGTTCACTACGGGTCTTGCTAAGGATATATTCGCAGGTGGAGACTTTACAACCATCCAGACATCAGTACCGAGCAGTACTAGTGGTTGGTATTCTGCTAACCAGAATGAAGCACTCAGCGGTGCTCACTATGCTGGTCGTATGTACACTTCTACTTCCAAGTGGTGGATGATATCGCCTATGGTTATACTCAATGATGTTGACACTGCTTTGCTCTCCTTCAAGATGAACTATGTACTTTACAACGCTAACTGGAGTAGTGAACGTGTATGGAGGAACATCTGGAGTGATGCAGCCGGTGGTACAGGTTATGATGACCAGTTCATGGTAATCATCTCTGATGATGGTGGCAAGACTTGGAAGCGTGAGAATGCTATCGTTTGGAACAACGAGAAAGCCGACGAACCTGATTCACTGTACTTCTATGGTAAAGGTGATTACTCGCTTAATGGAATCAAGTTCCTTGGCAACAATGTAACCGACGATGACTTGATTCGCATTGACCTCAGCAAGTATCAAGGCAAGGCAATCAAGATTGCATTCTATGTAGAGTCAACAGTTTCCAATACTGCCAATGTAATACATATTGATGAGATTCACGTCAACTATGTTGATGTAGTTACGGAAACAAACAACATTTGTCAGTATGAAGATTATGAGAGTATGATGAAGAACGATGATGGCGAAGCTCTGTTTGTTGTCAACGGTGACAACGTTGAGGCAGGCGAGTTCACTCAGAGTTCTTACAAGATGAGTCTTATACCTGAGAAGAAAGACACCATCTTGGCTCTTAGCCTGAATGTAACTGAAGCTCCTCAGGTAGTAATGCCGAGTGACACCATCTGCGAAGGCGAGACTTTCAGCGGTTATGAGTTCAACCCGGTTAATAAGACGGGTGTTTATAAGAAGAAACTGACTTCTGTAGCAGGATGCGATAGTATCACTTCGTTCTTCCTGTATGTCACCCCGCGTGTATATGCAAATGCCGAAGATACTATCTGCCAGGGTCAGACTTATAACTTCAATGGCAAGACTCTGAATCGCTCTGGTTTGTATGTTGATACTTTGCAATCGTTCGTTACAGGTTGTGACTCTGTCATCAACTTCGTACTCTTCGTTCGTCAGCCGCAGGGTGCTACCGAGGAGATTCGTATCTGCCATGGTTCAACCTATCAGTTCGGTGATACAGTGATAGCTACTCCGGGTCTCTACACACGCCACTTCATTACGGCAACTGGTTGTGACTCTATAGCTACCATCAACGTAACTGTTCTGCCGGAGATTACTGATACTATCCGTGACTTCTTCTGCCCGGGCAGCGTTTACGAACAATATGGCTTTAATGTCACATTGCCAGGTCTGTATCGTCAGCAGTTGACAAGTGTTGATGGTTGTGACTCAACTGTGGTACTCATACTTGAGCACTATTCAACTGATACCACTCGTGTTGAGCACTCCATAACAACTGAAGAACTGCCGTTCACTTATGAGTCGCTGACTTATGGTGTTAACACATTGCCGGGTACTTACATTGACACAATCAATGTTCAGGGCGATGGTTGCGATGCTGTTGTTATTCATACTCTGATTGTTACTCTTGGCAATGGTCTGGACGATATCAGAGGTTCTGAACTCCGTCTTGCGCCAAGTGTCATCAATGTTGGTGAGACTGTAAGCGTAATAGGTAAGTTCACTCAACAGCAGATGAAGAACATGACTCTGGAAATCTTTGATATGACTGGCAAACGTGTAAGCGTACTGCAGCCTAAGGTTCAACCGGTTGTAATCGGTGGATTCTACCAGACAGGTATCTACAATATCCGTATTGTAGCAGGTGATGACACCACTTATAACGGTCGTGTTGTTGTCAAGTAAAATTGTCTGAACATACATGTTAACTCAGCAGGGCAATCCGAAAGGTTGCCCTGCTCTGTGTTTGTAATTTTATGACATTCGAAAATCTCTTAGATTTTAGCCTGTGCGATATAATCATAAATGATGATTTTTGTACAGCATACAAACATACTGATGTAAAAATATGTGCTGTAGTTGCAATTTTCTTGCATATATGGATTTTTTGCTGTACTTTTGCCACCTGAATAAATTTGCCTTAATATAGGCTTATTGAATACGTTGATGAAAAAACGAATAGAGATATTGTTTATTGCGGTGTTTGCGGTGTTGGCTTCTCAGGCACAACTGACTCATTCCATATACCTCTCTGCTGCAGGCGATTTTGCAATGCTTGTTGACAATGGACATTTCACTACTCCTAAGGCAGGTGGTGGCGGTGCTTTCGGATTAGGTTATGAGTTGAAACATGGTCATTTGTTGTTTAATGCCGGTGTGGAGGGCGGTTTTTCACATATGCGAAGCAAGGTGAATGACTTCACTCGCGTTTATGATGCAGTTGATACCGAAGGAGACCCATTCAAATGGAATCACTATTTTTACGAGCGTCTTGATGAGGCAGAGTTTGCAAATGTCAGCATACCCCTTATGTTAGGTGGAATATACGATTATGTGTATTTCATGTTTGGACCTAAACTTACTGTAACCGCTTGGGGTAGAAGTCGTGAGAAGTCACTTACTGATGCTACTGGCAAGTATGAAGGCTTGATTGGAGGAGAGTTTGAAAAGATGGGGAATCATAGTTTGTATAACGGTCGTAAGTTGTCTGACTCATGGAAACCTTATTCCGTTGGACTGAATTTGCGTTTGGCAGGTGAGGTGGGTATTCCGCTCAATACCTATCTTGCTAACGACCCTGGTGATGATATTCTTTCAAGGGCTGGAATTGACATGCGTATCGGTGTGTTCTTCGAGGCAGGAGTCCTTAACCTCCGTGGCAAGGCTGTTGATGGAGATTTTGTTAAATACACTAATGTTGACCATGAACCTGGTGTTGATTTCACTGAGAACTATGTTTTTCGTGCTTCGGAAACAGCTAATACTTATGTGACAGATATTCTTACAGGTGTGCGTCTGACTGTCTCATTCCGTATTCCTGAAGAGAAAATATGTGTCATTTGTGGTGATTATTACAACTATTAATATTAGTTATAAGAGAGATTGTGTTGCTTATGTTGAAAAAATTACTTTATAGATTACTCTTTTTGTTTGTTGTCCTTTCTGTGTCGCCTGTCTGCGATATGAATGTTTATGCCGCACCTGCACAGATGACTAAGGCTGAGAAGGCAAAACTCCAACGTGAGAAGGCGAAACAGAAACGACAGAAAGAGCAGGCTCGCAAGCGTGAACAGCGTCAGAAAGAGCAGGCTCGTGCTGCTGCAAAGAAGGACAAGGAAGCCGCCAGAAAGAAAGAGCAGACAGCAAAGAAGGAAGATCGCAATGCTGCTGCCAACTATCGTGAAGAGGTTGAGCGTGTCCGCAAATATAATGCTCAGGCTAACGCTTATAACAAGCGCGACATACATCATTCGCTTGGCGTATGGGGTTATATGGGCTATTCGGCTTTGTTCCAGAATATGTCTGATAATGACTTCGTATCCAAGACTGTTGGCGGTTTTGGCGGTGGAGTAGGACTGGGTTATCAGTTGCAATACAAGCATTTCCTGTTCAATGCAGGACTTGAATATGAACATTATAACTCCTTGTCAAGATTCTCCGGTGCAAACAATCAGGACTTTTCTCAAACATTCAAGATGTTGCCTTATGAGACAATGGAATATACATACCATTTCTCTGAGTTTGTCGACCGCTCGGCTGCAGGTTACCTGCAGTTGCCTCTGCTTTTCGGTGGAGAATGGGGGCGTTACTATTTTCTTGCAGGACCCAAACTTGGACTCAATGTCCTTGGCACTTCTGCTACGTCGTCATATCTGACAACAGATATCGTTGACCGCGAACTCATTGCGCCTTTGTCGGAGATGCTTACCCACTCACTTGTAACTAATGAGTTCTACCAGGGTCAGCCTACAAAACTGCAATATGGTTTCGACCTTTCTCTTGCAGCTGAATTCGGCATATATCTTGATGAATGGATACATACTAAACCGAAGAAGGGTCAGAAAGCGGAAGTAAAGACTTTCTGGGACAGATTCCGTTATCGTATAGGTGTCTTTGCTGACTATGGCGTACTCAGCATACAGCAGAAGTCGAACATAGTGCCCGGCAGAAACCTGCCTGTGCTGTTTAACGATGCAACCCAGCCCCTTGATCTCTCCATGGTTCCTATGCTGACCACCGAACGTACTCAGAATCTAAGGGTTAATCCGTTCTTGGTCGGCGTGAAACTGGCTATCTTTTATGAGTTGCCACGCAAACAAAAGAAGATGTTGCCAATACCTCCTGAGCCGTTGCCCAATCTGGCTGCTCGTGTTGTTAATGCTGAAACGGGTTCTGGCATCAGCGGAGCAATGCTCTCGATGTATCACGTCGAGCGTGACAGGGTTACAAGCAAGACTACAGGCAAGAACGGTATGGTTGTGGTTAAGCAGCGTCGTGGTGCATACCAGCTCTGGGCTCAGCGTTCAGGATTCATGCCAAGCGATACTGTCATGTATAATCATGAAAGTGATCTTAAAGACACCGTGTTGCTGATGCTTACTCCTGTTCCTCGTCCTGTTGAACCTACTCTTGCAGGCTATGTGCGTGATGGTATTACTCATGCTGCTCTCGAAGCGAATGTCACAGTGCTCTCAATGGACGGGAAAGAGTTGTATCTTGGTCAGGCGGCTGATGATGGTTTGTTCGTTACTGACCTGAAAGCAGGACAGTATATAACCAAACTGACTGCTGCAGGTTACATGCCACAGGAAGATACGGTTACGTTTGTAAAAGATACTATATATCTTTCTATGCAGCATATAGTTGAGGGCAAGAAGGTCGTTATGCGCAATATGTTCTTCGCTACCAACAAGACAAAGATTCTGCCTCAGTCCGAACCTGAGCTTGAAGCTTTGGCATCATTCCTCAACGAGAATCCTTCAGTCAAGATTCGTATCATTGGTCACACCGATGCTGTAGGCTCTGATGAGGCCAACCAGATACTTTCCGAAGGTCGTGCCAACGCTGTTCGTGATGACCTGATAACTCGTGGTATTGACGGAGAGCGGATTGAGGCTGAAGGTCGTGGTGAGACCGAGCATGTTGCCGACAACGACACTGAAGAAGGTCGCCAGAAGAACCGTCGTGTTGAGTTTGAAATCACCGACACTGGTGGTAAGGATATCAAGCAAATAAAGGAGGAAGAGTAATGGATGTTTTTGATGTGATGGTTATGAAAAAGTATATATATATATTGTTTTTGACTGTAGTTTCTGAAGTTGCGGTTGCACAGCAGATTTCTATACCATTTTCATGCGGTTTTGAAACTGATGCAGAGACTGCCGACTGGGTGCTAAATCAGGGAACTGACGCTTCTGTTGACAAGTGGAAAGTTGGCTCAGCCACGCGTAGTGATGGTTTACAATCGCTCTATATTTCTTATGATGATGGTCTGACACCTTCTTTCGCTTACCGTCCTAATACGGTAATGGCATACAGGAGAATAAAGTTCCCGAGCGACACTGCCGATATTCAGCACTACGACTTGTCGTTCGACTGGAAAAACGAAGGTCAGCAAAACTTGTCTGAGTTGTATGTCTATTTTGGTCCTGAGCAGAATCTGTCTTCTCTGGCAGTGTCTGCTTCTTCCGGCAATGTTCTTACCAGTGCGGCTGTCAACAGTATGTTGCCTCTTGGTCAGGGTGGAGCACGTGCTTTGTGCGACAGGTCAACTTGGGAGAATCTGTCATATCAAATTAATGTCAGCAAAAAGAATATTGACCGTTTTACGTTTGCCCTTGCCTTTATTTGGGTGAATCGTAATACTGATCCGAACCTTGTGCAGGAATTGCCGTTGGGTGCTTGTATCGACAACATTCAGTTGTGCTATAGCAGAGCACAGCGTCCATCCAATTTCACGGCAGAGATGGATTGTTCTAATGAAACAAATAGCGTAGTGCTGACTTGGAAGAGTTTGCTTGATAATTTCGTTCTTGAATTCCGCGAAGCTGACAGTTATCGTTGGAGCGTAATCAATGGTTTGGTGGCGTCTGATTTGCGTGACCCGAAAGATGGTACGAAGTATTCTTATACTATCGAGCAAATGAAGGAAGGTTTGTATGAGTTCCGTGTTCGGGGAATCTTGGGACAGGATACGAGTGCTTACGCCTATTGTCGTGAATTCAGGCTGTTCTGCTGGGACAATCATTGCATCAACTACATCAATTTCGAAGGAGAGAATGTGGAATGCCGTTATGGTACTTACCGCAATCCGGATTCGGAATACGGTATTGTTGACCATGGTGAGTACGATCAGGAGAGCCGGCATACCGTCTGTGCACATAAGGGTGAATATGACCCGCGTACTGTCGATGGTAACGGTAAAGGTCTGCTCAAGGTTCCTGAAGATTGTCAGGCTTCTGTACGCCTTGGCAACTGGAAACCTGGTTCGGAGGAAGAGAGCGTGACATATAGTCTGCTGGTTGATAGCACCGATCAGGCTATTTTGCTTGTGCGCTATGCTGTCGTATTCGAAGATCCCGGACATCAATCTGACCTTAATGAATTCCATCTTGATATACTTGATGAAAACGACTATCCTATCGATGAATTGTGCGGAAGGGCTTACTTCCTTTATAGGGAGGAAGATGTAGGCGAGTGGAACGACTGGAATTATGCCAACCACAAAGGAAAATGGAAGGATTGGACTACTATCGGACTCAACTTGTCTGAGTATCACGGGCAGGTTATTAAGGTGCGCCTCAGTACTTTCGACTGCGGTCAGGGCGGTCACTTCACTTACGCATACTATGTGATGGACTGCACCAGTGCGAAATTGTTTACTGAGACTTGCGGTGACATACCGCTGATAAAAGTAGATGCTCCTGATGGCTTTGATTATACATGGACAAACGAGTCGGATAGCATCGTCTCGCACAACAAGACCATTAATGTAGGGCGTGGCGACCATCAGCGTTATACTTGCGAAGTGTGCTACAAGGAGGCATCCGACTGCTGCTTCCAACTCTCTACTGCACTTTCGCCGCGTTATCCGTTTGCAGAGTATTCTATCAGTCATGAGCCTTCAAAGTGCAAGAATACCGTCCGCTTCCAGAATACAAGTCACGTAATCATGATGTACGATACTCTCACTGAACATTATCGTGACGAGGCATGCGAGTCCTATTTGTGGGACATTCGTAGTCTTAAGCATCCGGGCAATGCGCCTATGTCGGTGTCGTTGCCTAACCCTGCTTACCAGTGCGATGTCAATGGTGACCAGATAGAAGTGACTCTAACTGCATATCTTGCTGAGGAGTCATGTGCGGATATTCGTGTTGATACGTTCAACATACCGAGTATTCTTACTGCCGACAAGACCGAAAAGAAAGAGTTCTGTGAAGGCAATGCTATCATGTTTGCAGGCGAATATCGTACTGAGACTGGCACCTATCTTAACCCGCTTAAAAACATTTCAGGTTGCGACAGCCTTATTTATCTCGATTTGACCGTCTTCCCCAATAGTCCTGAGCAGTTCATCTCAGACACTATCTGCTCTGACGGTGTATATCATCTCGATTCGTTGATATACAATAAGACTGGTATATATGAGGCTTGGTTGCGAAATACACATGGTTGCGACAGTATCATTAATCTTGACCTTACTGTACTCACCAAGTTGGGTGTGGATGTCGACCATGTGCCTACGGTTTGTGCCGATGCAGAGAAACTGACTGTCAACTTCGATGTGTTCCATGGAGCATTCGACAGCTTGGCTGTGCGCTTCATTGGTGGCAAACATGAACTGCGTGACACCATGATTTACGATGCTTCGCTTGCCTATGTTGACATACCTTATCCCGCTTCTGTGCAACCTGACCATTACACCGCTCAAGTGGAATTCTATCAGCATCAGTCTTGCGGCAATCAAATCTTTACTCTGCCTTTCGACATCAACTACCGCAGTTCTATCATTGTTCAGCGTTGGAACGATGTCCTCGGCATTCAGAACAGTACCTATAACGGCGGCTATGAGTTCCTTTCGTATCAGTGGTATAAGGATGATATGCCTATTGAGGGCGAAACCGGACCATATCTCTATGTCGAAGGTGGCTTGGAGATAGGAGCGCAGTATTCGGCACAAGTCATGCGTAACGATAGTGTGATGCTCTACATCTGCCCTGTGACAACTGTTGATATGAGTGGTGATGAGAATATACCTACATTGCTCTTCGGCGGTCAGCAGATTCCGCGCAAATGCAGTGGTGTGGCACGCTGGATAAGCAACACTGGTAACGTGATGGCTGAGCAGTACTTCACCAAAGAGTCTGGAATACTTGTTCCTGCGTTAAACAGCGGTTACTATATGCTGAGTGTAACCGATGCAGAGCAGAATATTGTCAAGAAAGTATTGATAAAATAATCTATGCATAATATGAGACGCCACATATTGTTTTTCTCGCTTGTGCTTGTTTTCTCAGGCACTCTGCTTGCACAGCAGATAAACTATTATTCTTGCGACTTTGAGAACACGCAGGTCAATGTTAAATGGTCTTTAAATCCTGGGTATTATGGTTATAAAATATCCAATCGTTGGTATATAGGTAGTGCTGTGAACAATGGTGGCAGTAACTCTATGTATATTTCAGCCGATGGAGTAGGCGACAGTGCCTATTATGTTGCTTCTGGTTGTGCGGCAGTAGCGTATGTGGAACTTGATTTACAGGTAGATGATTATATCTTATCTTTCGATTGGCGTGCTCGTGGTATACTCACAGGCGAGCATGCATTGTATGTGGCATGGGTACCTGATTCTGAAGGGGATGTAAACACTTCTCCCGCTGGAGCATTGCCTCAACTTGTCATAGATTATGCACTTATTTTGGATAAGATGCGCAACTTGAATTATTTGTCTCTCTCATCCACATGGCGGAACGAACAGTTGATATTTCATGCAGATGGAGAGAAGAGCAAATTGGTGTTTGTATGGCTGAGCAATGAAACAGACGCTGCCGACCCGGGAGCATGTATAGACAATATTCTGATTATGCCGACTGATTATTGTGAAGCACCTACTGACCTCGAGTTTGAAGAAGTTGATGAAACCGTTAAACTCTCTTGGACAGGTGATGAAGATGATAATTATAATATTCGGATATATAACTACCTTAAAGATTCTTGGCAAGACGTTAATGTGACAGGCACTTCTTATGTTGTTACAGACATAGATGAAGGCTATTCTGATTTTTATATACGCCGTGACTGTGGACTTGACAATTTGGGTAATCATGTATATAGTGTGCCGCTGTCAATTACTAAATTGATATATTTGATAAACCGCCACTGCGGACTTGACTATCTTACTCTGACAAAGGAAAATTGTTATGTGGCTGAAAATATCCCTTCAACAGTTTTCCCGGATTCGGATTGGGAGAACGGGTTGGTAAATGATGGTCCCGAAGCTAATACATCAAGGCATACCGTTCATGTTGACCCCTATGAAATTGACGAGATTACTAAATATGATGTTGGTGGAGTAGGGTTAAAAACAATACCCGTTGGTGAATTTGCTTCTGTGAGATTGGGTAATAACCGTAATGGTGCACAAGCTGAAAGGGCTGAATTCAGATTTCTTGTTGATACTATGACAAATCCTATGGTGATTTTGAAATATGCGATTGTAGTTGAAGCACCTGGGCATGATATTCACGAAGGAGAACTTATACCGAATAGTCATAAAGATCCGCGTTTCGAAATGAAAATTCTCGACAGCAGACATAGGATACTTAAAGATGCTCCAGAGTGCGCCACAGCTGACTTTACGGGTTCTGAAGTGAAATTTAATCCTAATTGGCAGAATGAAGGTTGGCATTTTATTGACTCTAAGAATACAACAGTTGTAGTTCCAAGCAGCAAGGATGGTACTGGCACACGGAACGCTGGTGATATCTATTGGAAAGATTGGACTCAGGTTGGTGTTAACCTGTCTGCATATCATGGACAAGAAGTGATAATTCAGTTGTCATCTTATGATTGCTCTCAGAATGGTCATTTTGGCTATTCTTATTTTGTTCTTAAGTGCTCGAAAGGTCAGTTGGAGGGTATGGAATGTGGTCAGGTTAATCCTGTTTTCAAGGCTCCTGACGGTTTTGACTACAGGTGGTATCTAAGGTCTGACCAGCAGAAAGTTCATGATGTTACCGGGACTTGGGATGAATCACTTGTCGTATCGCGCCAGCAGTCAATTGATGTCGGTACGAATGATACGAGAAGATATGCAGTGGATTGTATGTTTGTAGGTGACTCGTCATGCTATTTCACCCTGTATGCATCATCTATGATACATAGTCCTAAGGCTGGAGGCAGTTACGAAGTGATTCGTGAAGGTTGTCAAAACAAAGTTGTTTTCAAGGGTGATTTTTATATGAAAGAGGAAGACCACATTACACATGAAGTATCGCGCACAACAGAACTTTGCGACTACATAAGGTGGGATTTTGGAGATATAGCAGAATCCTCATATAATTATAATCCTGATACCGTTATATTCCCTGCCGAGGGTGGTATGTTCAAGGTAAAAATGTTTGCATATTATCAAACATGTTCCGACTCTGACTCGGTTTGGGTTAACATTCCTCCTATTGGACCGGTTGAAACACCATTAAAAAAGAAAGGCTGTCGCGGAAGTAGTTATCATGCCGTTTATCGTAATTCTGATAACTCGGTTGCTATTGACAAGTATTATTATGAAACAGGTATATATGAAGATACGGTAGTCTCATCTGTAGGTTGTGATAGTATTATTGTGCTTGATTTGGAGATGGGTGACCATATCGATACAACCGTATATGATACCATTCTTAGAGGCAACGTTTATTATTATGACTCCGGCTATGCTGGTGTGAAAGAAGTTGAAACTACAAATGCTAAAACTAATAGTACGTATTCTGGTCATTTTGAGTTGGAGGGCGGTTGCCAAAAGACGGTTACTTACGAACTTTATGTTCACGATTCTCTTAGTGTGAAAATTGATTCTGTTGTAAATGTCTGTGCAGATGCTGGTCACGTGACGATACCTGTCTCATTCAAACCTGGAAAAACAGACAAGTTCTCTATGATTAGTAGTTCAGATTTTATAGAGAGTATTGATACGACACTATTCCCGCAGATACTGTCTGAAGTTGATATAAATTTGAGTATACCCGACTCTATTAGAGCTGATAAGTATCCGTTATTATTCACTTTCTATGATTTGGTTTCTGATACTCTGCATAAACAAGTACATGTAAACTTGGTTGTCCATTACCCTGACTCCATCCTTCATCAAAAGTGGAATGACGTCATTGCTATTCGTGACAGTCTCAACAACGGTGGCTACAACTTTATTGCATTCCAGTGGTATAAAGGTGACTCCATCATTGAAGGTGCTACCGGACCATACCTCTATCTCAATGGCGCCGAGTTCGACTATGGGCAACCGTATTATGTTGAGTTAACCCGCAGCGACAGCGTTGTCCTCACCACCTGTCCTGTTTACCCTGTCAAGCATACCGATATAACTCAGTATCCGAGTATCATTGGTCCCTCTGTGGTTAATAGTTCTTCGCGTGTGCCGTTGCGTCTTCCGATGCATGCTACTGTCGAAATCTTCGATACTATGGGTCGTTGCTGCTTGGTAACATCGTTGTCGCAAGGACTCTCCTATATTACCGCTCCTGCCGAACCGGGCTTGTATATAGTGAATGTCCTCTATTCCTCCACTGAGGTTGACCGGAAGAAGATGATAGTGTTATAGCAGATTCTTGATGTGATGTCTCGTCGTGTCTTCGTATTGTGTGTAGTGTCGGCTCTCGCTCTCATGTCGCATGCTACGCTCCGCAGTCTTGCAGAAGCAGAGAACATCGCAATTCGGCATTATAAAGCCAAAGCCGCCTACTGCAATGGGCATCGTGTGCCTGCAGTATTCAATGTCAGTCTTGCCGCGCAGTCAGATTCGTGGATGGCGTTCAATACTGGCAATGGCTTTGTTATCGTCGGCGCTAACAATGAGCAACCTGAGGTCTTGGGTTATGCCGACAACAGCGTGTTCGATATGGACAATCTGAATCCCGCAATGCGCTTTTGGCTCGAAGGTTACGACAGAGAGTGGCGATGTAGGCAGGCTAATTCTTCTCATTCTCATTACTCAACCATGCGTTTCGTGTCGTATGACAACACTCTGCCTGACAGCATAGGACCTCTCTGCACCACCGAATGGGGACAACGTGACCCATATAACCGTCTGTGTCCGATGTATGATGATGATAATCGTGCCGCTGCAGGTTGTGTGGCTGTTGCTATGTCTCAGGTGATGACGCGTTGGCAGTATCCCCTGACTGGGCGTGGCAGTCATGCTTACGACTGGGCACGTGGTGTAGATGACACCGTTCGTCTGTCAGCACGTTTCGACTCCGTGCAATACAACTGGAAGTTGCTCAGCAAGATGAAAATCATTACTGGTGACTTCGCTGATGCTGTCTCTCTGCTTGTATATCAATGTGGTGTAGCTACCGAAATGAAATATGGCTCTACCAGTACTACTGGCACAAAGATAGCGGCTAAGTCGCTTGTCGAGTATTTCGACTATGACCTCGGCATTCAGCATGTGAATGCTGACGTGCTACCTACCGACAGTTTCGAACATATCCTCCGTCATGAGTTGGCGGCAGGACGACCTGTCATCTATGGTGCCACTTCCGATCAGAACACTCGCCATGCATTCATTTGTGACGGCTATGATACCGACGGCTGTTTTCATATCAACTGGGGCTGGAATGGTAGATGCGATGGTTGGTACCGTCTGTCTGCACTTGCCCCCGCAGAGCAGGGAACGGGCGGTGGAGGTAGGATATATAGTGATAAACATATTGCTATAACTGGCATTCAGCCTTCCAACGACAACATCCTCCCGCTGCCGCTCATGGGCATTGACAGTATCACGGTTGACACCATGGCATATCATCGCGACTCTCTCGCTCCTGACCCGCAGACAGGAGAAGCAACATTGATAAATATCAATATGATACGTACTCAGAACTTTGGCCTGAACGACTTTAAAGGCAGATACGGTTTGGCACTGTTTCATCATACTCGCGACTCTATAATTGACATTCTTGATAGCCGCCGCCTCTCGTTGAGAGCAGGTTATTACCGCACTGGCACCAACAAGAATGGTCGCGAGGTGTTCAAACTCAACCCTGCTGCCTTGAATGAAGGTGTTTACCGGATCGCACATGTATATCGTGACACCCTGAATACCTATGCTTTGGGCGAGGCTGACAAATGGCATGTTGCTTATGCACGCTACGGCGAGGCATTCATGTATGTCACTCTTACTGCCGACTCTCTCCTTATTTCGTATAATTCACCCGAAGAGCAAAAGCATGACTCTGACACTGTGAGTGACGGTCTTTCGCATATTTTGCCTCCTGAGTGGCAGCTGTATCCCACTATAGTTCAACAGGGTGGAGTGTTCTCGTTGACATCAGGTAGTATTGCTGAAGATGTCGTTGTTGAGACACTTGATGTCAATGGAACTCTCGTTTCACGACAGAAAGTCGCTGCAAGTAGAACAATTCGTATGTCTGCTCCATGCCGGTCAGGTCTCTACGTTGTCAGGATTCAGTCTCCCGCCACTGTCGTATCTCACAAACTCATAGTTCGATAGTACCTGACTCCATCCTAAGTTCATCCAAAGCTCACCCTAACCCCATTGATATTTCGTAGAGACTTGTGTCTGCTACTTACATATTTCATATTTCATATTAATTCTCCTTACCCTGCCAAACTTGGAACTTTTTTCTTCATAGCCTTGTGTGAATAGAAAATATTTCGTACCTTTGCACGCTTGAATTTCAAATCTTAGAATAATGAAGAAAATATCTTTTATTATCTTTGCAGCAGTCTCTCTGTTGGCATCATCATGTGTCACGCAGAAGAAACTCTCCTATTTCCATGATATTGATAAAGTTGGCAGCGACAGCATCAATGCCGATTACACTCCTGTTAAAGAACCTGTCATCAAGCCTGAGGATAAGTTGCTCATCAATGTTTCAGCTCTTGATATGGAGGCTGTTATGCCCTATAACATGTTAGCTGTTCGTCAGGAGGAGCCTAATAGGACCATGAACTATTCCACTGCTCAGGTGCAGTACTATACTGTTGATGACCAAGGTGATATCGTCTTCCCGATATTGGGCAAACTCCATCTTGCTGGTCTCACTCGTTCTGAGGCACGCCTCATGCTCGAGGAGAAGATCAGTGCATATGTCAACGATCCTCATGTCAACATCAATTACCTTAATTATGCCGTTGTTGTGCTGGGTGAAGTGAAAAACCCTGGCAGATATTCCACTCAAACCGAGCATATCTCTATTCTTGATGCTCTTGCTCTTGCTGGTGACCTTACCATCTACGGTAAGCGTGAGAATATACTCCTCACTCGTGAGAACAGCAATGGTAAATTGGAATTTGTGCGTATTAATCTCAACTCTGCAGACCTCTTCCGCTCTCCGTATTTCTACCTGCAGCAGAACGATGTCATCTATGTTGAGCCGAACAATGCGCGTGCTATCGCATCCGAGAATGTCTCTCTCTACCTGAGTATGGTCACCACTCTGGCATCAGTATCAGCTGTGATAGTGTCGGTAGTCTTAATAAAATCACAATATTAGTATAAATATAATCATGACTCAGCAGAATATAGGTAATCAGCAGGAACAGCAGGACACACTTAACATTCGTGAACTGTTGATTCATTATGTCGTTAGACCTTGGTATTGGTATCTTGTCTCAATACTGCTATGTACGGGATTGTGTACGCTCTACTATTTCTCTCGCACGCCGGTTTATAAGGTGTCATCTACACTTTTGCTGCGCTCGGTTGAGGACAATGGTATTGGCAATTTGCCGTACTCCGATGTGCTCTCCATGATGGGTATGACCGGATCAAGACAGGTTGTCGACGAGTTGTCTATTCTCAACTCCCGTACTATCATGCAGCAGGCTATCAGCGAACTGGGGCTTCAGACTGAATACCGCAAAAAGAAAGGTATGTGTTGGATTGGTCAGTACCCAACTTCTGACATACAGGTCGTGTATCCGGAGTCTTTCATTGACACCACTCGCTTTGTGGTAAAGATGAGTCTGAAATATGACGGCGAATTTTATTACCTGAAAGTTAAATATGGCAAGAGGCAGAAAAGTAAGCATAAACTGGCTACTCTAAACGAGCCTGTTGAGACTTGTTGTGGTATTGTATCTTTCAATGTTCGTCGCCCGATAGAGGATGGTGCTAAATATAAGATACGTACAAGTCCCATCAAAAGGCTCGCCGAGTCATATCTCAACTCTGTTACTGCTTCACAGGCTCAGAAGGAGTCGAATGTTATAGAGATAACTACCAACACCGACATGCCTCATCGGGCTATAGACCTTATCAGCAAGATGATAGAGCTATATAACTACGATGCTGTGATTGACAAGAATATCATGGCTACCAACGCAAAGAACTTCATAGAAGAGCGTCTGCGTGTGGTTACCGAAGAACTTGAGTCGGAGGAACAGAATGTCGAGAGGTATAAGAAGGAGAATGGTATTACTGAACTCAGCGCTGAGGCTGCTCTCTACCTGCAAGGCTCTACCGAGTATCAGAAACGCCGCGTGGAAATAGAGACTCAGCAGAATTTGCTTGATTTCCTACGTCAGTTC
>CAJOIR010000018.1 GCA_905234685.1 Paludibacteraceae bacterium | reverse complement strand
GCTGAGGCTGCTCTCTACCTGCAAGGCTCTACCGAGTATCAGAAACGCCGCGTGGAAATAGAGACTCAGCAGAATTTGCTTGATTTCCTACGTCAGTTCGTTCAGGACGAAAAGAACAAATTCAGTTTCATACCTGCTAACATAGGTCTAACCGATCCGTCGCTGACTACTTCTATCAACGAGTATAACAAGCTTTTGCTTGACCGTATGAAGATAATCCGCTCTGCTACATCCGACAACCCAATGCTCTTACAAATGGATGACCAGTTGCAGGCTATGCGCCAGAATATCGAACTGAGCATTTCGAGTGTCGAGCGTGGTTTACAGATTATGCGCCGCGACCTCGCACAACAGGAGTCCAAGTTTGCTGGCAGAATAGGCGAAGTGCCTACTCAGGAGCGTGAGTATGTGCAGATTAAACGTAAGCAGGAAATCAAACAGAGTATCTACTTGTTCCTTTACCAGAAGCGTGAAGAGAATGCTCTTACTTTGGCTTCCACCGTGATGCCCGCAAAGATTATCGACCGTGCACAAGTGGCAGGTAATGTAGTTTCACCTAACAGGAGAAATCTCTTCCTTATCGCCTTCCTCCTTGGTCTTATGATACCTGTTGCTGTGATTTATATCTACGACTTGTTTGACAACAAGATTAAAGACCGTACACAGTATGAGGAGCTTCTTGGTGGCCTGCCTGTATTGGGTCACTTGCTGCAAGTCTCTGACAAGACGAAGTTACCAGTGGTTATTCGCAAGAATGAGAACAGCGTCTCTGCCGAGTTGTTCCGTCTGTTGCGTACCAACCTCCGTTTCATGTTGCCCGCTGAGGAGACGTCAAGTGTAGTGCTCGTAACTTCGTGTATCAACGGCGAAGGTAAGACTTTTGTCGCCATCAACATCGCTCTCTCTATGGCACTCCTTGGTAAACGTGTCGCATTGGTAGGCTTGGATATACGTAAACCTATGCTTGCCAAGTATCTCAGGTTACCTTCAAGTGGTGCTCTGACATCTTATCTTTCTGACTCCACCTACACGCTCGACGATATCATTGTGCCGTCTAATATTGAAGATAATCTTGATATCATACCTGCAGGTGTCATACCGCCTAACCCCAACGAACTGCTGCAGGGTGCTCGTCTTGACGAACTCTTTGCTGAGTTGCGTAAAAAATACGACTACGTCTTTGTTGACTCTGCACCTTTGGCTTTGGTTAGTGATACCTTCCTGCTCGACCGTATATCTGATGTCACCATCTTCGTTTCGCGTGCTGAATACACTGAGCGTGGTGTGGCTGACTTCATCAATCGTATTAACGACCAGCAGCAACTGAAGAACATTGCTTGCGTGCTCAACGGTGTGAAAGGTTCTGGCAGAGGCTATGGTTACAGCTACGGTTATGGTCGCCGTTATGGCTACGGCGGTTATGGTTATGGCTACGGCGGTTATGGTTATGGCTACGGCTACGGTGAGAGCAGCAAGAAAAAAGCCTGATTTGATAATTAGAATTTTTCGCGGTAGTTGCACCCTTCACGCCAGCGTGAGCAACCGTACATGGTGTTTCCGCGGATTATAGTCCCTTTGTGACATACAGGACAGAGCATACCGGCTTTGTCCTGTTTTACGTCTGACACCACCTCTTGTGTCATTTGTTTCAGTTCTTCTATAAACTGTTGCGCGGTATATTCGCCGCTTTCTATTTGGCGTAGTTTTTTCTCCCAGCGACCCGTGAGTTCAGCACTCTTCAGCAGAGGTGAGTGTACTGTGTGTATCAGTTCTACGGCTACTGGAGTGGCGCGAAGCACGTTGCGCTTCTTTTCTATATATCTGCGTTGGTAGAGTTTCTCTATTATTGCTGCGCGCGTAGAAGGACGACCAATCCCGTTCTCCTTCATCATGTCGCGCAACTCTTCGTCATCCACAGTCTTGCCGGCTGTCTCCATTGCCCGAAGTAGCGTAGCTTCTGAGTAGGGGCGTGGCGGTGTGGTTTGACGCTCTATTAGTTTTGGGGTGTGTGCTCCTGATTCACCTTTCTTGAAGTCCGGCAGAGTCTTTTGAACAGCATTTTCCGGGTTCTCTGAGTCCTCTATGTTTCCCGAATTCTCTGAGTTTTCCGAGTAAGACACTCCTCCTTTTTTCTCTTCTTCAAACACCATTCTCCACCCTTTGTCCAGAACTTGTCTTCCTGTCGCTCGAAATAGTATCTCTCCGTGACTGCCTTGTATCAGCGAAGCTACCCCCTCTCCTTGAGGAGATGGCAGGGGAGAGGTTACCCCCATCACCGTCGTTGTACTTATCTTGCAGTCTGGGTGGAATGCGGCAATAAAGTGCAGTGCCACAAGGTCAAACACTTTCCTCTCTTGCTCTGAGAGGTTATTGGGCGCTTGACCGGTTGGTATTATGGCGTGGTGGTCGGTCACCTTCGAGTTGTCGAACACTTTCTTCGACTTCTGCAGAGGCTTGCCGTGCAGAGGTTCTATCTGTTGTTTGAAATACGGTTCTATGCCTTTCAGTATTCCGCCGCATTTAGGATATACGTCGTCTGGCAGGAAAGTTGTATCGACGCGCGGGTACGTGGTTACATGCTTCTCGTATAGCGATTGTATCAGTTTCAGTGTCTCGTCTGCCGAGTAACTGAAGCGTTTGTTGCATTCCACTTGCAGCGAGGTCAGGTCAAATAGTCGTGGAGGAGACTCTGTGCCTTTTTTCTTCTCTACTGAGGTCACCACGAAAGGCATGTCTTTTATCGAGGCTATTATAGCCTCGCCTGCTTCTGGCGAAGGTATCGGGTCGATGCCTGGATTCTTTTGCTGCAACTCCTCAAGTGTGGGTGTCTTCAGTTCCTTCCCCTTGTCACCTTTTAGCCCTTTCGCTTTGAGCTGTTCTATCTGATCTAACAGGTCTTCTTCTGATTTGCGCACTATCGCTGAGAAAGTCACTCCGCGGTATTCTGTCTTCAACTCCCAGTAAGTGCGTGGAATAAAGCGTTCTATCTCCTGTTGGCGCTTTACTATCAGCGCTAATGTCGGTGTCTGAACTCGTCCTATCGAAAGCACCTGTTTATTCTCTTTTCTGTAGCGCAGCGTGTATGCACGAGTGGCGTTCATTCCTAATAGCCAGTCGCCTATCGCACGGCATAGACCTGCTTCGTACAAGCGCTCATAATGACTCTGGTCTTTCAATTGCTCAAAGCCTTCGCGAATGGCTTCTTCTGTCAGCGACGATATCCATAATCTGCGAACTGGCACTTTGCAACCTGCTTTTTGATATACCCATCGTTGTATCAGTTCACCCTCCTGACCGGCATCACCGCAGTTTATCACTTCATCAGCTTCTGCTATCAGATTTTTCAGTATGTTGAATTGCTTCTGGATGCCGGGCTCATCGCTAACTTTGATGCCGAAGCGGTCAGGTATCATCGGCAGAGTTGACATATTCCAGCGTTTCCACTCCTCTCTGTAGTCGTCTGGTTCAAGCAGCGAGCACAGATGACCGAAAGTCCAACTGACACGATAGCCGTTGCCTTCCATGTAGCCGTCGCGAGCTGTCGTTGCTCCGAGTACTTTTGCTATGTCTCTGCCTACTGATGGCTTCTCTGCAATACACAATATCATGCTGCAAAGATAGCAAAAATCATTCGTATTACAAAATGTTATGCTAAGCAGTATCTGAAAAAATGTCATTAAAACCGGGAAAAATCTGTCATAATGTCAAACGTCGTTTTAGTATAGGATCACTATAAGAGCAAGCAACTTTTAATGTCACTTTTCGCTTGCATTATGTAAGCGCATTTTGATGAAATGTTGACATTTTGTTAAATCGGTAAAAAGAGAATATATAATGCCGTATGACCTGAGTCGTGAAAAAAAACTACATCTTGTGTCAGTTTTTTTACATAAGTGTGGAAATATAGTGTTATCTTTGCAACGTGTAATAATATGTATATTGTGCGAGTTGTCACAATCTTGCTTAACCGAAACAAACAAAACCATAATAACACATGATGAACAAACTGAAACTCTTTTCGCTTGCTCTTCTGCTCTTGTCGGCAGGTATGATGCAAGCCAAAGTTGTAAAGGGTACTGTGACCGACCAGATAGGCGAGACCATAATCTCTGCCTCGGTAGTGGTCAAAGGTACTACTGTCGGAACAGTTACTGACTTCGATGGTAACTACGAACTTAATGTGCCTGACGATGCCAAAGTGCTTGTGTTCTCCTACATAGGTCTGGAGACACAGGAGATTGAAATCACAGGTGAAGTTATTAACGTTGTTCTGCGTGAGAACTCCGAAGTGCTTGAAGAGGTAGTGGTAACCGGTTACGGCACTACAAAGAAGCGTGACCTTGTTACCTCTGTGGCTTCAGTCAGCGCTGAGCAGTTGAAAGACATTCCTGTTACGTCGGCTGCGGAAGCATTACAGGGCAAGTTGTCAGGTGTGTCGGTCACGACTACAGAAGGCTCGCCTGACGCAGATGTTAAGATTCGTGTTCGTGGAGGTACTTCTCTTACGCAATCTAACGACCCTTTGTATATCGTCGATGGATTCCCCGTGTCAAGTATCTCTGACATCGCTCCTTCCGATATCGCTTCAATGGATGTTCTTAAAGATGCGGCTGCTACTGCCATCTATGGTGCTCAGGGTGCTAACGGCGTTATCATCATCACCACCAAGGATAGTGACACCGATTCCGACAAGATGACATTCCATGTTGACTACTCTGGCTACATAGGTTGGAAGAAGATTGCCAAGAAATACGAAGTGATGGATGTGCGTGACTTCACTTTGATGCAGTATGAGTGGGCATATCTCAAAGACAAAGACAAACTCAAGAGCAACTTCAATGCCTATTTCGACAAACTTTACAACGACACCAAGTATAAGACCGAGGAAGAGATAGAAACTACTCCGATATCTTCTATACTTGAGGAATATGCCGATGCTGAACGTCATCCTTTCACCGACTGGCAGGATGCTGCATTCGGTCGCTGGGGTTTCAACTCCAACCAGAGTGTCAGTGTTTCTGGCGGAAATAAGAATGCCAACTTCACACTCTCATACAACCGCATTGACGACAAGGCTATTATGGAGCAATCTAACTATGCTCGTAACAACCTCTCTTTGAAGGCTAAGTTCAAACCTTTCAAGGACTTCACTATCGGCTTCACTGCACGTTACAGCAACACCGACATACTCGGAGCAGGCTCCAACGCCATAAAGGACAACAACGGAACACAGTCAGAGAGCCGCTTGAGAAACTGCGTGGTCTATACTCCTACTGACCTCTTGTCAAAGAGTGCCGTGGAGGCAACAGAAGACGAGACCGTAGGCAGCCTCTATGACCCGATAACTTCTATTCGCGACAACTACAAGTTCAAGACTGACAACAAATGGACTTTGAACGGCTATTTGCAATATAAGTTTGCAAAGTATTTCACTGCCAAGGTTGAGTTGGGTTATGACTCCCGTGATATCAACACCAACCGCTATTATGGTGTGACTACCTATCGTGCACGCTCTGAGAAACGCCCAGGCGTTGATGCAGGTCTTGCTCAAACAGAGGTTATCGGCGAGAAGGAAAGTCGTCTTCGCAATGCTAACACCCTTGAGTGGAAACAGAAGTTCAAAAAAGCGCATCAAGTGTCTGTGCTCATTGGTGAGGAGACCATCATTCACAAGCGTGAGACCAAGACTCTTGAAGGCTTCGGCTACAAGGGTAACTACGACATTCTGAATGGTGAGATATTCAACTATATCGGTCAGGCTGCATACAGCGAGATGAAGAACTATATCGACCCAAAAGACAACCAACTCTCGTTCTTCGCTCGTGCCAACTACGACTACAAAGGACGCTACTATATAACTGCTACATTCCGTGCTGACGCTTCTACTCGTTTCGAGAAAAAGAACCAGTGGGGTTTCTTCCCCTCGGTGGCTGCCGCATGGCGTATGTCTGATGAGGCATTCATGGAGGGTGCAAGTTCATGGTTAAGCAATCTCAAGTTCCGTCTCAGTTACGGTATGGCAGGTAACAACAACGTTGACCTCGGATACCTGCATCAGGATTTCCTTTCGTCGCAGATGACATATATCGACATGGGTGGCGGCTCAAGCAACATTCTTGTTGTGGGCGGCTCAGACAAGATTGCCTCCAACCCGCACCTGAAATGGGAGACCACTATCACTCGTGATATAGGTATTGACTATGGATTCTTCAATGAGCGCTTGACAGGTGCTATTGACTTCTACTGGAACAACACCAAAGACCTCATCATTCGCCAGACACTGCCTGCACGCTATAATGCGCAGTATCAAAACATAGGTTCTACTCAGAATATGGGTATTGAGTTCTCTGTTAAGGGCATTATCCTTGATTACAAGTCAAAAAGTCTTAACTATAATCTCGCTCTTGATGCCAACCTCTCGTACAACAAGACAAAGGTCATTGACCTTGGTAATATGACTCAACTTTCTGCTCAGACCAACTGCTTCGGCTCGTCTGAATACATGACATTGGCTGAGTTCCTCGTTGAGGTAGGGCAACCTGTGGGTAACGTGCTTGGCTATGAGACTGACGGTTGGTATACTGCACAGGACTTTATTTCATACGTACCTGGCACCAATACATGGGGTATTGCTGAAGGCGTTGTCAAGTATGATGATGGTTTCCTTACCAACAGCATCATGCCGGGTTCTATCAAAATTAAAGACCAGAACGGTGATGGTGTGATTAACGACAAAGATAAGGTTATACTCGGTAATACAATTCCTAAAGTTACCGGTGGTTTTGGCTTGACATTCAACATTGGCGGTGACAAGTGGGGTAAAATTGACTTCGCTGCCAACTTCACTTTTGCTGTTGGCAACAAGATACTTAACTTAAATAAAATGGAGTACACCACCGTAACTGAAAAGTCTAGGATGCGTAACCTGATTACCGATGTCAGTTACAATAACCGCTATTCTCTCTTCAATGAGCAGGGCGCATATCTGCCTGCGGCATTGTCGGGAGGTGCGGCTCTTCTTTTCGGTGATGCATACACTGCAATGGCTAATGAACTCGAAGCTCAGAATGCTGCCAAGGGAGTCACTCATGCTTCGCCTGTGATGTCGCACTATCTTGTTACTGACCTTGCTATGGAGGATGGATCTTTCCTCCGTCTCCAAAACCTGACTATAGGTTACAGTTTGCCGAAGGCATGGATGGAGAAAACAAAGGTGATAAACAATATTCGCGTGTTTGCTCAAGGCACAAACCTCTTCTGTGCTACCAAGTACACTGGTATGGACCCGGAGGTGGACACACGCTCAAGCAAGAACCCTCTGACTCCGGGTGTTGACTTCTCGGCATACCCTAAGAGCCGTGGTTTCAACTTTGGTCTTAACGTACAATTCTAACACATAAACACACTACATATATGAAAAAGCTTCAATATATTCTTGCAGGCATAATGGCATTCACTATGGTTTCCTGCGAAAAGGACTTCTTTGAGACGGATTCACCTTCTGCAATGGACGTGTCGGTATTCAAGTCGGCTGACATGACAGAGCAGGCGATAGGAGGAATCTACAATGTGTTTGGCGAGGACAAGTCATTCCGTAACCGTTTGTGTGGTGGTTATGTGGCTTTGAACACGGATATCGAATTCTGCAACAAAGGTGGCGGTCAGGCTAAAGAGTCGTCAACATACATCATGAGCAAGGGTACCGGTGACCTCTCTACCAGTAACGGCAAAGACCCTTGGGCATATCTCAACTCCGCCATAGAGCGTGCCAATGTGGTGATTGATGGCATACGCCAGTATTCCGACACTACTGATGAGGCATTCCGTTATCTTCTTGGTGAGGCGCTTACTCTGCGTGCTTTCTGCTACCTTGAGATGGTCAAGTTGTGGGGTGACGTGCCTGCTTGTTTCAAGTCGTTCGATGGCAACGACCTGAACGAGTTGTATGTAAAGAAAGGCGACCGCAATATCATATATGAGCAGTTGCGTATCGACCTCAAGGACGCTGCGCGTCTGATGCCGTGGTCTGCACAATGCCCGGGCAAAGCTGCCAACTACACAGGTCGCCCTTCAAAAGCATTGGCTTATGGTCTTTTGGCGCGTATGGATTTGATGTATGCAGGTCTCGCTCTTCGCCCCAATCAAATAGTCGAAGGCGGTACTTCTGATTGTTCTGTGCAGTACAACGTGAAAGACGCCGAAGCACGCAAGGCTCTTTATCAGGAGGTTGTTTGGGCTTGCTCGGAAATCATAAAGCAGGAGGATACCAAACTGCAGGACTCTTTTGAAGAGGTGTTCCGTGATATCTGCTCCGACGTGACAGACTATTCTAAGTCGGAGTATATTTGGGCAATCCCGTTTAACAATGGTGTCCGTGGTCAGGTGCTATGTCTGTCAGGACTGAAGATTTCGACTAATACTCCAGGCGTTCTGATAAACACTATATCTCATGGTAGCGGCAATGAAAACAATACCAAGGTTCAGGCTATGATACAGATTGTGCCTACTTTCATGTTCGATTTCGAGAATGGCGATAAACGTCGTGACGTCACTGTATGTCCTTTCCAGTGGGAGTATGACAATGGAAGTGGCGTAAGCAGTGACCCGTCTTGCTTCCCTGGCTCAGAGACTGCCGACAAGAAGTTGTATCAGAAATTCCAGGATGTTTCTTCTCTTTATTTGGGCAAATATCGTGTAGAGTGGATGGTACGTGAGTGGGATAGCAACGAAGACGCTATCGATATGCCTGTACTCCGCTATGCAGATGTGCTTCTTATGTTTGCTGAGGCTGCTATAGGCTCAGTAGAAGGCAATGCGCCTGCTGACCTCTGCGGTCTGTCGGCTCAAGAGCAGTTCGACAAGGTGCGTTTGCGTGCAGGTCTTGCATCTAAACCTTTAAATATGGACAACCTGATGAAAGAGCGTGCCTTTGAACTTTGTGGAGAAAATATTCGTAAGTACGACCTCATGCGCTGGGGCAAGCTCAAGTCACAACTTGAGAACACCATGACGCGTCTCGCAAACCTTGATGCCGGCACTGGCGAGTTTGCAGGCAGAATGGATAGTGTGTATTTCAAATACAAACTTGATGACTCCTTTGCCACAAAGGGTCACGCTTATGTGTTCGACAAGATGTATGGTCTCACACTTGGCGATACTGCTCCTGCTGAATACGACAAGAGTCAGGGATGGGTAAAGAAAGCATTCTACACCAAAGAAGATGCACATCATCTCAACCCTGATGAATACTACCTCTACAAGGCTGGTGTTGATGTTGACATGCGTCACTATTGGCCAATTTTTGACTCAAATATCAGTGCAAGTAACGGCACCTTGTGGAACGACTATGGTTATTAATGAGTAATTGTCAAATATGAAGAGGCTGCTTTTATTACCGCTCGTTTGCGTATGTATGTTGTCATGTGGTGGTCATACCACTCCGCCTGACAATGAGAATACTCCCTCTGTGCCTGCTTTCCCTGGTGCAGAGGGTGGGGGAATGTATGCTACTGGTGGTCGCGCCGCCATGGTATATCATGTGACCACACTCGAAGACAATAGCACTACGCCTGGCTCACTGCGCTATGTGCTTGCAGTCCCTGGCTCAAAGACTGTTGTGTTCGATGTTGCAGGTGTCATTCACCTCAAGCGTCAGCTTGATATTACCGAAGGTGCTCTTACTGTTGCAGGGCAGACTGCACCTGGCGATGGTATATGTATCGCTGGTGCGCCGGTGGTTATAAAGACCTCTAACGTGATACTCCGTTTCTTGCGTTTTCGCATGGGCGATGAGAATGGCATTGAAGGTGATGCTCTCAGTTGTGACGGTGGCAGAACCAATATCATCATCGACCACTGCTCCTTCTCGTGGTCAACCGATGAGTGCGTCAGTTGCTATGGTATTACCGACTTCACATTGCAGTATTGCTTCATTACGGAGAGTCTTCGTAACTCCGTGCATGCGGATGGCGCACATGGTTTCGGTGGTATTTGGGGAGGCACTCAGGCTTCGTTCCACCATAACCTCTTGGCTCATCATGACAGTCGTAATCCGCGTTTCGCCCATGATTATGTGGATAACAAATGCCGTGGCCCACTTGACTTCGTGAATAATGTCGTTTACAATTGGAGTGGTAACTCTGCATACGGAGGTGAGAGTGTTAACACACCGCGTACTATCAACTTCGTCAATAATTTCTACAAGCCCGGACCTGCCACTCCTGACAAAGTCAAGGCTCGTCTTGTTGACCCGTGGACAAAATGCTCTAATTGCACCAACAAATATTCGGGTACTGTAGTGCCGCCACAGATCTATATGACTGGCAACTATATGTATGGCTCCGATGCGGTAACTGCCGACAACTGGCAAGGCTCTACCACTGCTTCCGCCAAGGCAGACCATCATTTTGCCATGAAAAACGAACTTAAGACTCAGAGTTCAGAAGACGCGTTCGAAACAGTGCTTGCAAAGGCAGGTTGCTCGCTTGTGAGAGACAAAATTGATACTCGTATTGTCGAGGAAGTACGAAACGGTACTTTCACTTATGAAGGTAGCAACAGAGGCAAGGATATAAAGAGTCCGTCAAAGAATGGTCTTATTGACTCACAGAAAGACGTAGGTGGTTGGCCGGAGTATAAGGGTACTGCATCTGCTGACTCCGACCGTGATGGAATGCCGGACGCGTGGGAGACTGAGCATGGGCTTGACCCTCATACTTATGGTGATGCTACGCAATATACTCTTGACAAGGACTACACCAACATCGAAATCTATTTCAACTCACTTGTCAGTCATTTGTACCAATAATGTATAAGTGTTATTCTAAGTTCATTCTAAGTTCATTCTAAGTTCATCCTAGGCTCACTGATACATTAATAGCCATGCATTGTCGCATGGCTATTAATGTTGTTGTATCACTCTATTTTCAATTACAACTCTTTCCCGTTGTATTTTATATTCTTTGTATGTTTCAGGCTACTCTTCGTGTCTGGTGAAATTGTGCAGTTCTTAAATGTGATATCTTCAGCATAATCCATCGCTATACCAACCTTTACACCGTAGAAATTTACGTTCTCGAACATTAGATTGTGTACCGGCATGCCTTTCATGCCTGTGATATCCACTGCCTGATAGGGGTTTATGCAGGTTATGTCGCGGAATGTTACATTGCTCCAGTCTGGGTAGAATTTGGTTTTGTCATCAGTGTCTGTGGCTCCTCTGCCGCCTGCAGAGCGGTCAGCATAGCCTGATTGGAAGAAAACTGCTGACTCGCGTATGTTCTTCATAACGATATTTACACAGTAAATGTCCTCGCACCAACCGCCTCTACCTGGGGCTGATTTGAACCTGCATCCTATATCCGTCCCGTCAAACATGCAGTCCTTTACAACTATTCTCTGCATTCCTCCGCAGAACTCAGAACCTATTACAAATCCTCCGTGTGCGCGATATACGGTGTCATTTGTGATAAGAAAATCTCTGTTTGGACCTGCCTCCACACCTTTTTCGCCAACACCGCCTTTCATGCATATTCCGTCATCACCTGCACTCACATGGCAGTCTGCTATTAGAGCCACTTGTACGTTTCCTGGGTCCATTGCATCTCCGTTCTGTGCCCACCATGGGCAGTCAATGGTAACATCTACAATAATAAGGTTTTGTACTCGTGTAGGTACAAGGTGGAATTTCGGACTGTTGCGCAGTGTCACACCCTCTATCACTACATTCTTCGAATCTGTGAAGTTTACCAAATTCGGACGCATCTTCTCTTGTATCTCTGCTGTGGCTGCGATGTTCGGAATGCCGAGTTCTGGATTCAGGTTGAACGGATACCACAGACGGTATGTATTGTCGTCCTGCTCAAGTTTGCCGCCCATGGCGACAGCAGCGTCCCATACATTTTGCAAACCGCCGTCACGCACCACTTTCTTCTCTTTTATCGGTCGCCAGTAGAAGCCCTGACCGTCAATCTCACCTTTGCCCGTGATACCTATGTTCTCACATTTTGACGCGCGTATGAATGCGTTACACTTTTTGCTTCCGTCACGTGGGTCTCCTTTTTGCACATATAGTTCCTTGTTCTCACTGAACACAAGTACCGCACCTTTCCTTAAGTTTAGGTCAATATTACTTTTTAGAACTATCGGACCTGTCTTCCATGTGCCTTTGGGTATTATAACGTGACCGCCACCCAGTTTAGTCAGACTGTCTATGGCTGCGGCTATGGCATCTGTGCACAGCGTTTCTCCGTCAGGTATAGCACCGAACTGAGCTATGTTCAATGCGTTTTTGGGAAACTCCACAGGTTTTACATGCTCAAGTTCCACTGGTAGGTTGGTGTAATACTTGTCGTATTTGCTCTGGGCAATGACGGTTGTGGCAAGCAATGCCAGCGTCAACAGTGATGTAATCTTTTTCATATTGTTCAAATTCTTTTGTTTTGCAAATATACTGGATTTATTACTAATATCATGCCAAAGATGGTATGTGAAAAATATTTTTCCACATTTTACGGCAATAAATGGTTGCTTGTGTCATCAAATGGCATTATCTTTGCAACGTGAAACTATGGAATATAATCAACAATAAATATTAACTCTTAAAACAACAATCAAAATGAAGAAAATTTTCTCTTTCGCAGCAGTTCTCTTTGCTGCAGTAGCAATCAATGCTCAGACGGTGTATGACTTCACAAGCATCGCTGGCGAAGATGATCTCACTGTCACAGTAGGTACTAAAAACACCTCTGAGTCGTCAGACTCCAAGTTGGTTTATGATATTCCTGCACCAACAACTGAGGGTGAGTCAAGCACAATGTCAATTGTGGTAAAGAAGAACCCGAATGTGTTGTTTGAACTTTCTAACAAAGCCGCAAAGACTAAGGCAATGGCTGTAGGTCTTGGAGAAGGCAAGTCGTATGTAGAGTTCAGTGGAAAGAACGGTATTCTCACCATCAATAGGCTTAATGTAGGCGATGCCGTTACTCTCAGTGTATGTGCAAAAGGTAGCACAGATGCTATCCTTACCGTTGTGGAAGGTGCGGCTGAGACTGCTGAAGTAACTCTTCCTGCTAAGGTTGATAAAGCCAGTGAGCAGGCAGGCAAGGATGGATATGATGCTAACGGTTATTTTGAAAAGGAAGTGAAGTACACTGCTATCGCTCCTTCCATCAAACTGAAAGAGACTGCCAACGGCTACCGTATTCACACCATTACCGTCGGCACTGCATCGGGCGTTGAAGACCTGAATGCATCGGCTGTAAAGGCACAGAAAGTTATGGAGAACGGTCAGATTTACATTCTCAAGAACGGTGTTAAGTATAACCTCCTTGGTGCAGAAGTAAAATAATATTGTAGATATAATGCTAAAAGAGATTGCAGCACGCTGCAATCTCTTTTTTTATATTATTAGTAATCCGTTAAATGTTTAATTCCAACAACGTTATTTAGTACTAACTGCTGTATTATTCCAAATTATTTTGTAACTTTGCATGCAAATTAAGGGAATGTCATGGATTCGATTGTGTTTTTAGGATTTGGCTTACACGCATGGATTACCATCATCACGGTGTTGGCGATGTTCTCTGTGTTGTTGTTCACTAAGTTACGCTCGGACGTTGTGTTTCTTTGTGCGGTAGGTGTCCTGTATATCACTCGTGTGCTGGATGCCAAAGAAGCATTGTCTGGTATCAGTCAGACTTCTGTGGCAGTTGTCGGCGTACTGTTTGTGGTCATTGCCGGTTTGATGCATACAGGTGTGCTCCAATGGGTTGTGAAACACTTGTTGGGTACCCCCAAGACCTACGCCAAAGCGGTATTGCGTCTGATGCTGCCTGTAGCAGCATTGAGTTCTTTTCTGAGCAACACTACCGTTGTTGCGTTGTTCGTTAATATCGTAAAGATGTGGTCGAAGAAACTCGGCATATCACCGTCTAAGTTGTTGATACCGCTCAGTTACGCGTCCGGAATGGGCGGTGTATGTACGTTGATTGGTACACCGCCCAACTTGATTATCAGTGGCCTTTATGAGGAGAAGACAGGTGAGGCTATGAACATACTTGCTACGACCATTCCTGGCCTGTTCTGTCTCGCTATAGGTGTCCTGTCTATTATCGCCATGCGACGTCTGTTGCCCAACCGCCAAGCGCCCGAGGACGCATTCGAGGAGGCAAAGGACTACACGGTAGAGATGTTAGTTCCTTCCGATAATCCCCATATTGGAAAGACTATAGGTGAATTGGGGCTGAATACAGTGCAAGGGGGTAGCCTGATAGAGTTGCGGCATTTCGATGGTGAAATGATTCTGTCTCCTGTGCCTGATGACGAACCGCTGATGGGTGGCGATCGGTTGGTATATGCCGGTCAGATTGGCGAACTGCTGGAACTGGAGCAGACGCATGGCTTGGTCAATGCCGACCATCATGTATTCCGTTACAATGATGCTGCACAAGATAAGCACTTGTTGCGTACAGCATATATCAACTTCGGTAGCAGTCTTATTGGTACTACCATGGGTACGAACGGCTTTGAGAAAGAACATCATGTGACATTGGTGGCAGTCAGCCGTCGAGGTCTCCGTCTCGAAGAGTCTCCGCGAAATGTGGTGTTGCGGGCAGGTGATACGTTATTGTTGGAGAGTCTTAGCGAGTTGAAAACCAATACCAAGGCGATGAGTCGTGACCTACATTTCTTTGATTCAGAAGAAATACCGAACATCGGGTGGAGAACGTTCCTCTCCAGCTTGATAATGATAGTGATGGTAGCTCTCTCGGCACTGGGTGTGATGAGTCTGCTCCAAGCCGCGATACTGGCTGTCTTTGCCATGCTCATCTTCCGTTGTTGTAGTCCGACTCAAGCAATGCGGTCCATTAACTGGGATATACTGATGATCTTCGCATGTAGTGCCGTACTCGGGTTGGCTATTCAGAAAACAGGCATCGCCGAACGTATGGCAACAGGCATACTGGACATCTGCGGCACGAACCCGATTGTGGTGATGACGGCAATCTGTTTTGCTGGCACATTCATCACGGAGTTCATCTCCAATACCGCTGCAGGTGCCATGTTCTTCCCCATCATGTATGAGGCAGCGATGAAACTTGGTTACGAACCATACCCATTCCTCATTGCGCTGATGATTGCCGTTAGCAGCAGTTTCGCTACCCCTATTGGCTCACCGACGCACATGCTCGTATATGGCCCTGGCGGTTACCGCTTCAGCGATTTTCTTAAAATAGGTCTGTTGATGAACATCATCATTCTGGCGGCGAACATACTAATCGTCAACTTGATTTATCCGTTAACACCACTTCAATAATAATCTTCAAATTATTAATTATATGGTACATGATTTATACATTTTAATGATTACTGCAGGCGTAGTGAGTCTGCTGTTCAAACTGCTGAAACAACCTGTTGTATTGGGTTATATCGTAGCCGGTGTGCTGGTAGGCCCGAACCTTTTTGGCGAGAATCTTGTTAACCACGAGAACGTCGAAGCATGGGGTAATATCGGCGTGCTGTTTGTGTTGTTCTGTATTGGTCTGGAGTTCCGCCTCAAGAACCTGCTCTCAAGTGGTAAAGTGGCACTCGTTGGTGCTGCCACCATCATCATCGGCATGTTGGTATTAGGTTACGGCGTAGGGCGTTTTGCAGAACTGGATAACATGAACTCGCTCTTTTTGGCAGCGATGCTCTGTATGTCAAGTACCACCATCGTGATGAAAGCTATCGACGAGGCAGGATTGAGCAAAGCGCGTTTTGTCAAAGGCGCAACCAGTATCCTTATCTTCGAAGATATTGTAGCCGTAGTGCTCTTGGTGTTGCTGTCCAGTATAGCTGTCAAGAATAGTTTTGAGGGTGTCGAATTGCTCAAAAAAGTAGGTGTACTTGCCGTCACACTGGTAGTGTGGTTTGTAGTTGGTATTCTTGTTATTCCCACATTGCTTCGCAAAGTGCGTCCATATCTGAATGATGAGACGCTGATTATTCTTGCATTAGGCTTGTGCCTTGGTATGGTGCTGACAGCGGAGGAAGCCGGTTTTAGCAGTGCGCTCGGTGCGTTCGTGATGGGTATGGTATTGGCTGAAACGCTGGAATCGCACCGTATAGAAAAACTCATGGCACCGCTTAAGAATGTTTTCGCTGCCATCTTCTTCGTCTCTGTCGGCATGATGATTAACCCATCTTCACTCGTTACCTATTGGTCTTCTATCCTATTTGTCTCTTTCATTATCATCGTTGGTATGATTACGTTTGGTACTTTAGGCTGTTGGTGGGGTGGCGAAACTTTCAAAGACTCAATGCTAACAGGCTTCTCGTTCGTGCAGATTGGTGAGTTCTCGTTTATCATTGCTGCACTGGGTAGTAAACTCGGCGTCACTGACCCTGCTATCTATCCTATCATTGTCGCTGCCAGTGTGCTTACGACCTTCCTTACACCCTATATCATGAAAGCCACTGTACCTTGTTATAATTTCTTGTATAAGCACGCTTCATCCCGTTTGCGCAGCAAGATTGACCACCGTGAGCAGGAGGTAATGGAGGCAGAGCAGGCTTCACAGTCTGCTACCGCAACTGATGCTCCTTCCACGGCAGACAAGGTGCGTCATGCTGTACGTCGAACCATTGTTACTAAACGTGTTGTCAACCTCTTTATCAAGAATATGAGCGAGAACGACAAACCAAACGATTAAAATGATGAAAGTCATGAATAGATTGTATCTTATGATTGCCACAGCGGTGCTTTGCGCAGTTCCCGTGATAGCCCAGGATGACCATATAGTTGAAGGTCTGACTTCGGTAGCTACTATAGCAGGAGAAACCGTAACTCCGGGAGATAGTGTCGCTTCTGTGGCACCGGTCAAAGAGCTTCCGCTATGGAAGCAGAAGTTTTACTATGGCTATAGCTTCGACATCTATTTTCACCATGATACGAAGAGCAATGAGAAAGAAAATGGTTGGTCGATTGCCGTTACTCCCGAGATAGGTTGGCGCCTGAAGGAGCGCTTATATTTAGGATTACGGGTCGGTGGTGCCTATCAGGATTCATATACTACTTATACGTATATAAAGGAGGATAACACGACATTCTCGGAGGATATTCGCGTGATGCATGGTTCCTGGGAAGTGACTCCATACGTGCGGTATCGCCTCAAGACCCTCTTTAACAACAAGGTTGGAATTTGGTTGGAAGCACACTTGTACACAGGGATGGATTTTCCGCGTGTAATGGATGGAGTTGTGAAGGGCACCGACTATGAAGGCTTGCAATACAATCTGATATACGGAGCGCAACTTTCACCGGTGATAACCTATCGGTTCAACCGTAAAAGCACGTTTCAGATATTTTTCTCCATTATGAGTTTAGGTTATAGTGGAACAACCCGTTTTTACAAAGATCCGCTTACCGGCGAACGTCACAATGAGTATAGCAATGATGTGATTATTTTCTCAGGCAAACTGAAGAATTTGATTGCTAACCAGTTTACACCTGGGTTATATGGATTAAAATTCGGTGTCATGCATAACTTCTAAATGAGCAAGCGCAGTCTGATATGGAAGATCCCGACTGCCGTGACAGGTGTGCTGTTGGGTATAGTATTGCTTATACTGGTCGCAGTAGCTTGTGTGTTATACGTACCCTCTATACGCTCGAAAGTGCTTGAGAAAGGCGTTGCTGTGGCCAATGAGCAAACCGGCTATGACATTGACCTCGGCCATATCTACCTCTCGCTTTTCCACCACTCGCCTATAGTGCTCTACCATGCCTACAAAGGTAAGGCCGATTTGCCCTTGGACGTACAGATAGACAGCCTTTTCGTGGGCCATCGCGGACAGGACACCTTACTATATACGCATGCGTTGCGTCTCCAGGCAAATTTGTTGACGTCTGGCCGTACAGCGCCTTTTAGCGACTTCACGTCCATTCCGATTATGGTCGAGGGGTTATCGCTCGACCAAACGACTTTCCATTCCGACAGTCTAATTGAGGCTGTAGGAATTGATGCTATCGTAAGTAGGTTGATGTTGCAGAGTCCGCAAATCCTTATCGCCGAAGGCAAGTACCCTTTGCACGGGCTGCGTCTCATTGATGCCGACATTGCTATTGATCTGCGCGACACCCCTCCGGACACTACGGCACAGGATACTACGCCGCTGCTGATGGCATTCGACGTGCCGGACGGCGAGATGCGCAACGTGCATTTCCGTCTCACCCCACTTGGCATGGATATACATACCGGCTTTTTGGGCACCAATGTCCTGGCTGATGTGGGCGCTAACCTCTACGATGCACGTCGTATAGATATAGGCAGTTTGACCTTTGCACTTGGTAATCTCTCCATACCCGCAGACACGATCTACGGTGATGCCTGTGTCAATCTGGCCAACAACCTCATTACCTCTGACGGGCTCCATGTTCTTTCTCGCGAGATGGGAGCCCAGGCCGACCTCGCAACTACGAAGATGAACCTTGAGACCATGCGCGTGGACGTGACCGGCGATGCCGAGTACCAAGGTAGTAAAGCCCGACTGTGCGCATCATATGATATCGATGACGAAGCCTATGACGCTACAGTGCATGTTGAGCGCGTCAATCTAAGTCCCTTCATGAAAGATAGCAAACGAGTCATCCTCGCCGGAGACATTGAAGCCGAGGGTAGGGGAATAGACCCGCAATCTCGGACGATGAGAACGAAGGTGCATATGCATTTGACCGATGCTATCTATGATAACATCAACGTCTCAGGACTTACCATGGATGCCACATTGGCTGAACAAACGCTTGACGGCACTCTCCATCTGCCCGTCACCATGAAAGACAGCGCTATGCAAGTCCGGGCTCAGACCGAACATCAGTTCCACGTGGAAGATTTCATGAAGCCGGAACAAATGACGGTGGACTACCATACTCAGATGAGCGGTGTACGCGCGCACGTGGCAGGCGAAGATTTCACAGCCAACCGTCTGCAGTTGGATTTTGAGACGGACTCAACCACATCTCTGGACTTGGCTACCGATGGACTCAATCTCACAGCTCATAGCCCGATGCATGTGTTGACGTTGGTGGACGAGATACAACCATTGCTCAATGCGGTCAGCGACTCCACTATCCTCCAGCCCATCACTTCTCTCACCGACTTGACCATGCTTGATACACTTCGGCGTCTTATTCCCGAAATGGATGCAGCCGTAGAACTGACTCACGGAAGCCTCGTGCAGCATATCATCGAACGTATGGGTTTGGATATAAACCGACTCAACTTGTCGCTCGCCTCCGATGCACAGCAAACAGGGCTCTCATTGTCCGCATCTACACCTGTAATAGAGCATCCCAAAGATAGCACGGCTCTTCGTCTGCCTGCTGTAGAGGCAACCATGGGAGTGAGAATGACCGAAGGCAAGACGAATGCGTCTCTCCTCGCCAATACGTACTTGACAGAGGGCGCTATGAGCATATATGACCTATGTACCGATGCCGCGCTCTCCATGAATCTGGAGCGCAACGGGCGTGACCTGCACGGCGACGGACGCTTGACTCTTGATAGTATCTACTATGGCAACAAGGAATTGGGCAACCACACCATAGACTTGCAAATAGTTCCCTCGCAGGATTATCCGAACGCCATTCGTGCAGACGTTCAAACGGAAGACATTCCTCTGGAACTCGTAAGCAGTTTTGTCACACTCACTGATATAGACCTCAACGGTGCAATACGTGCTTTCGCTTCTGTGGACGGATTGCCTGCAAAAACCGACATCTCCGCAGAGGTGCAACCGCTCGGTATATCTGCCTTGTACAAGCCATACCAAGTAGGTGTCAGCCTTGGCAAAACACCTATCATTATGTCCCACAACCATATTGACCTCAACAATCTGCCGATATACGCCGCAGATAGTACCTATCTCTCCCTTACTGGCGGTCTCGACCTCAATACCATGCGCATGGACATCGCATTGGCGGCAGATAGTTTTGCACCGGCAAAACTGCCGAAAGGCGGTCCGATACCAGTTTATGGCGACTTGGCGACCGACATTCGCGGTCACGTCACAGGTCCATTAGACAGTATCATCGCTGATGTGGACGTAACAATCCTTCCCGTCACCGACATCACATATCCCATCAGCAAGAAAAACCTTGCCCAAGTTAAACCCCACGGCACGGTTAACGTGCGCTATGGTACAGCTGACGGCGCACTCGACCTCGGCGGTAGGATTAACGTGGACGATGGTTTCGTCCGCTACTCGCCCAAGGCATACCCCATCATGCCTTTTCATGTGGATTCCGGCAGTCATGTCGCCTTCAATGGACCCATCGGACAGACCAGACTCAACGTCTCTGCATCCCAGAAAGTGAAAGCTGATGTCGAGTCGGCCGGCGAAGAGACACGACGTGTCGATTTTACCACCGGCGTACGCGTGAACGGCGTACTGGACTCTATAGGCCTGAACAGCATCGGTTTCTTCCTTGAAGCGCCGAAAGACGAGACCATAACGCGCGAACTGGCATCACTCGACGAAGAGACGCGCGAAGGACTGGCGGCAACTCTGCTTGCTACAGGCATGTATGTGGGCGAAAGTAACGTAGCGGCGCAACGCGACGGATACGCCCTCTCATCCATCATCAACAGCCGTATCAATGCCGCTTTGGCGAATTCCAAAGTTGGTAAGTTCATCGATATAGACATCAGTAGCGGACAGAGCACGCACGCTTCGGGCAAGACCAACGATATGAACATATCCATCAGCAAGTCTTTCTTCAAAGATAAACTGCGTGTCACACTCGGCTCTACTCTCACCGACAACCCCGAAGTGAACGAAACCAACGGACTGCTGAACAACCTCACAGCGGATTACAAACTGACTAAGGACGGCAGCGTCCTACTGCGTCTCTTCTCACAACGTGACTATAACAATGTCCTTGAAGGAGAACTTTACAAAGCCGGTCTCGGCGTACGCGCCATTAAAGACTGGCGCCGCCAAGAACTATACCGTGGCGACAGCATCACCCGAACATACGGTTTTACCGCAGACGCGGGCATTGCTTACCGTTCTAACAACAGTATCGGTCCTGACCTCACCCTCAAATCGAGTATAAAAAACGTCTTGGGCAATGGCGAAACGTTTACGCTGAAAGGCAATGGTGCCTACTACTGGGCACTGCGCAACCGACATCCAGGTGACCCAAAGAAGACCGATACCTACAAACTCGGTCTCAATGCTTCACTCATTTTCCCATACCTGCATTGGACAGGCGAGAGCAATCCTGATGGCGACACCCGTTATATGCTCGGTTACCAGTACGAGAACATAGCAGGGGGCTATGGCGTGCACAAACTTACGGGCTCATTCACCTATTTCATCCAATCTCCTCACTCGTCTTACATCACCCATGCCTTCACGCCCTTCTCGCTTTCCGTTGTGCTGATGAAAACCGAGACTGACAGCCTGCTCGACAAAGCGGCGGAATACCCTCAACTGATAAAAGTCATCGCCGGGGACGAATTCATCCCCTCCGTCGGCTATAACTTTATCTATAATGACTACCGCGCCAAACGGGCCGTGAACACGATGTTCAATCTCGGTGTCAAGGAGGCAGGCAATCTCATCAACGCCATCTACTGCCTCTTTGGATACAAGTGGGACGACGAGGACAAGCCGCTCGGAAAAATCACCTTCAACCAGTTTGTCAAACTCTCTGCTGAACTGCGTAATAAATTCAATCTCACCGACAAGGTCTCTATCGCCACGCGCCTCTTTGCGGGTGCCAACATGCCTGTCGGTAACTCCAATTTCGCTCCGCTTTCAGAAGCATTCTATGCTGGCGGGCCTAACAGCCTTCGTGCGTCTTCGCCTTACGCCTATGGTCCGGGTAACTTCTATTCCGCCAAATACAACCAGAACTTCTTTCACGCAGGAGATGTGAAACTGGAGGCCAACTTCGAACTTCGTTTCCCTATTGTGTGGAAACTCTACGGAGCCGCCTTCGTTGATGCGGGTAACGTATGGAACTGGTTCTCAACGGTTGACCTGTTTAAAACCGCCGGAATGGAAGATTATATCACGCGCTTAGAGATTCCTGAGACGCTGTATGACGGCGTGTATAATAATCCCGACTTCGCCCGCCAGATTGCCCTTGGCACCGGCGCCGGTTTGCGCCTTGACATAGACGGACTTGTCATTCGTCTTGACATCGGCGTGGGCATTCATGCCCCGTATCAGACTTTCCGTTACGACAAAGAAGGCAAACCCGACATCACGCAACCTATCAATACCTATTTCAACATTCCATCTGCACTCGACGCCCTGCGCGTCAACTTCGGCATAGGCTACCCGTTCTAATCTTCTAATAAATATTCGCGCCCAAAACGCAACAAATACCACATATGATCAAAGAACACAAAGGAGTAATTTACATCCTTACCAATCGACCTTCAAGGAGTACGTAAACACGTAGTATTTATTAGGAATGTATAGAACTATTACCGTTTTGATGGTCTGTTGCCTCTTATCTGCATTATATGCTGAGGACAGTTTGCCTGTCATAGAGGTGAAGGCTGACCGGACAATGATTTATCCTCAGCGCATGGAACTGACTGGGGAAGAGTCGTTGCTTGATGTGCTCCAGATGATGCCGGACTTGATGATAAGAGGTTTTGAAGAGGTAATAGCTACCTATAACCTCCGCATCGACAACGTGCCAATCAATGGCGATGTGCGGTTGATACTTAATCAGATGAAGGCCAAGGACATCGCCAAGATTCAGGTCTGCACTAACACGGGTGTGGCGAAGGGAACAATCGGAACAGGTAGGGTTCTGGATATCAACATGGCGATGCCTGCTGACACCTTAAAAGGATTCGTGGAAGGTCAAGGCGGTTTTGGCAAAGAGTTGGAGGGCAATGGGACGGTGAATGTGCTATACGGCAGTAAGCGTACTGACCTCTACGCTAACGCTACTTATCGCTATCAGAAAGGGCATAAGGAGTATGTGTCGCTTCACATGACCAATCGCTTTGACGAGCGGAACAAGTTGTTGACCTATCTGACCCAGCAATACCTGGTGCTACCAGAAGGACATTCGCAGAAAATCATGGGCCGGGCACGGTACTTCCACACGTTCAACGACAAGGGCACGGAACTTTTGGTCTTAGGCGGTTATCAGTATGCTACCGATCCTGTGACGGTCAACCAATTACCTATGTTTGTGCTTGAACTGAATACGCCTGTGGTGAAAGGTTTGGACATGATGGTGGGAGCGGAAGGCGATTACCAGATGACGAGGCAAAAAGGTACGGAAAGGAGTTGGAACGTATTCAACCATGATATCTACCTGCAGTTCACATATAGTCTGCCGCAATGGCGGTTTACGGTGGGTCATCGTGTGATGTTCTATAACTACCAGTTGACTGATACCGAAGGTGTACAAAAGCATTTTGATGTGCGCAACAACACGAATGCCTGTGTCATTTTTGTGCCCAATAACCGGCATCAGATTCAGTTGGGCTATTACCGCAAATATTATAACCCTGCTCTGGAATGGGAGAATCCTAAAGGGCTGATGCAGGAACGGGATATCAACCAGGTTAAGATGGCTTATGCCTATAGTACGCAGAAGTTGACGATTCAGCCGGATGCGAGTTTCTATATTGTGGAAGGCGAAGAAAATTTTGGTGAAATAGGCGCCTCGGCGTATTGGAAAACCCAATGGGTGACGCTGACTGGAGGAGCGAATCTGCGTATTGCAAAGAGTACAGTTTTTGCATCTGTTCGATGTGCGCCGACGGCGTATCTTCCCCGCCAATGGCAGATCGGCTTGCAGCTCGTCTATTTCACGCCCAAGTCGCCTTTACGTGACCTTTACGGCACACCCGTATATGGTTGTCTGTCGGTGAACAAACAAATTGGCAATTTCTTGAATCTGGCAGTCGAATGGCACGATATGTTTGATTCCTTCTGCAAAGAGGCGAAGGTCAACCGGCATGCTGCCAATATTAAGATACAGTATAGATTTTAATTATGAAAGGGATAGCGTATGACAAGTCTTGACCTGAACATGATTCAAACGGCGGGCATTGGAGCCTTTGCGCTCTTGGTTGGAATGGTGTTAACGCGAAAAGTTGCCTTCCTGCAGCGGTTCTGTATCCCGTCGCCGGTAAGCGGCGGTATCCTCTTCTCCTTGCTCGGCTTAGCGCTTTATGGCTGGTTTAATGTAGAGTTGTCGTTCGACGGCACGCTGAGGGATGTCTTTATGCTGGCTTTCTTTACAAGCGTCGGTTTCCAGAGCGACTTGAAAGTGCTCAAGCAGGGCGGCAAGGCATTGGCAATCATGCTGGTGTTGTTAGTGCTTATCATCACGCTGCAGAACCTGATGCCGTGGGGTATTACGCGCCTCTTGGGGGTTGATTCGCTTATCGGCATCGCTGCCGGCAGCGTGTCCATGACTGGCGGACACGGTACGGCGGGAGGCTTCGCAGATGTACTGGAAGGAATGGGACTGCAAGGTGCGGGAACCATAGGCATGGCGGCTGCTACGTTCGGTCTGATAGCCGGTTCGATGGTGGGCGGACCGTTGGCAGAGTTCATTATCCGCAAAAAACTAACTCAGGAACAGATGCAGGCGCCCAATGAGGATATTGACCCTGCGATGGCGGGTATCGAGAGCGACGAGGCTTCGCCTACGGGACGTGCCAAACGTATCAGTTCCAACGAGCAGGAGTTCCGGCAGTATGCAAAGGCGTGTTATTGGATCCTCTTAGCTATGGGGGGCGGCACTTTGTTGAGTTGGGCGCTCGCCAAGACGGGTGTCACGTTCCCATCCTATTTCGGTGCCTTGATATTAGCCGCCATCATGCGCAATACAATAGGCTTTATCCCCTACAAAGAGAACGGTATGTGGGTGAAAGCAGATAAACTGCTGGATATGGATCGCATCATCAGTGTGGGTAATATCTGCCTGTCCCTATTCCTCGGTATGGCGATGATATCCTTGCGTTTGTGGGAACTGCAGAGCCTCGCTCTTCCGTTGGTTGTCATTCTGGTATCGCAGGTGTTGATGATGGTGCTGTTCGTGTTCTTCGTCGCCTTCCCTCTGTTAGGTCGCAACTACGATGCGGCTGTACTATGTGCCGGTATATGCGGTTTCGGACTCGGAGCCACGCCCAATGCGATGGCGAACATGAGCGCCGTGTGCTATAAATACCACTATACGGTCAAACCTTTCCTTATCGTGCCTATCATAGGTGCTATGTTTGCAGATCTCATCAATACCGGCATCATCACCATCTTCCTGAATCTTCTGTAACGAAAGCATGTCTGAGTGTCAATTCATGATAGAACATTGATGAGACAAAAGGAACGCATATAACCTGCAATGAAAAAACTCTGTCATTATATATCGGAATACATGGCCGTGCTGGTACTGGCGGCGTCATTGTTGGCTTTGGCATTCCCCTCTGTGTTGCAACCGATACCCACAAAAACCATCAACTACCTGTTGGGTGTCATTATGTTTGGCATGGGACTGACGCTGAATCTCAACGATTTCAAAATCGTTTTCAGTCGCCCGAAAGATATCATCATCGGTTGCGTGGCTCAGTTCACTGTGATGCCGCTCTTGGCATGGGTGCTGGCAAAAGCCTTTCAACTCGACGAGGCCTTGGCGCTTGGTGTAGTGCTGGTCGGCTGTTGCCCGGGCGGTACGGCATCGAATGTTATCACCTATTTAGCGAAAGGCGACCTCGCTTTGTCGGTAGGAATGACAGGCATTTCTACCTTGCTAGCCCCACTGCTGACACCTCTGCTGACATGGATGCTGGCGGGAAAGAGCATCGATGTGGATGTGGCGGGTATGCTGTTGAGTATTCTGTTGGTGGTTATCCTACCTATTGTTGCGGGAATCATTGTGAATGGACTATGGCCATCATTTACAGAGAAGGCGAAGGTCTATCTCCCTGCATTCTCATCAGTGGCTATTGCCTTCACTGTCGCTATCGTCATTTCTGCAAATGCCTCCAAACTGCTGGCTGGCGGTCTTATAATCATCATTGTGGTGATGCTTCATAACCTCTTCGGCTTGGGTCTTGGCTATCTGATAGGACGATTGTTAGGTCTTGCTGACCCGAAGAAAAGCGCAATCTCCATTGAGGTAGGTATGCAGAACTCCGGACTGGCTTCGTCATTAGCTACAATTCACTTTGCCGCTTATCCGATGGCTACCATCCCGGGTGCCATTTTCAGCGTATGGCATAATATCAGCGGTGCGATTGTTGCGCGCATCTATTCACGGAAGATGGATAAAAATAAAATTACATGATGAACAACACAAGCGAAATTTTGATTAATAGAAAGAAAAGGAGCCACCTTTGTGACTCCTTTTTGCGGTGCGGACGAGACTCGAACTCGCGTTTTGTGCACACTTCTGACCACAAGATCTTCGCTTATAAGTCATTCTTGATGCAAGATATTGTCTTGTCCATGCGCGATTATGGAGCAGATGAACTAACCGACGAAGAGTTAGGAATCATTTCCATGCATCTCACGCATGTTCCTGAGAAAGATTTCTTGCATGATATTAGTTTAGCTCCACAATGGATACAAAAAATTCTCCGTCAACTATATAAAAAATCTACTAACAATGAAGAACTATCTTGAATTTAAGATTCCGGTTCAGCGAAATGCACAATGGTATAAAGAATTATGCGAAGCCATGCAGGAAGTACGCATCCCGGTTCGCTGGCAGAATGGTTTTTATCATATCACCGTTGCTTTTATGCATGATGATTTTCATGTGAAAGAGTTACGAGAGGCTTTTGCACGCATCCTTTCTGGAAAGAAGGCGCCATCTATAACCCTCGACAGATTGGAAACTTTTCAAACTCAGTCGGGGAAAGAACTAATCATCAATCTGGCACCGTCGCATCCTTCAGATGAGTTATTGACGCTGATTAACGAGCTTCGAAACGCGGCCATCCATAGTGGTTCGCAGATAAGCAAAGATTTCTTCATTCATATTACGTTGGGACGTATTGATGCGAAAGATGCCGATCTGGACGAGATAAAGGACATCATTTCATCTATCTCTTTCTCTCCTTTTAAAGTTTCCATTAAGGAAGCCGAGTACCGTTATTTCCGAGCCGATACGATTGACCATTGGAAGTTCATTGAATAATCTTTCAATAGGTTCGCAGACAAGTTCACGGAAACTGCGGAGAAAGGTGCGATGAATGACGTGAACGTACAATTTTTGTTCGGAAATATGGCTGACTTTGTACAAATGTACAAAATTATTTGTATATGTCAATTATTTTTTGTACCATTGCAGCCATTTTGAGATTATTACTATGACCGCGCAACAAATACATGAATTGCTCAAACAAGGCGAACGCCTTACGTTGGAATGTAAACGATGCGAGAATAAACTCCCAAATAGTCTTTGGGAAACGTATTCGTCGTTTGCTAATTCGTATGGCGGTACTATCCTGTTAGGCATAGAAGAGCACCGCAGTGAAACAGAGCCAAGCCGGCGTTTCACCATTCAAGGCGTCGCTAATCCCGATAAACTGATTATCGACTTCTGGAACTTGGCCAATAATCCGAATAAGGTGAATGTCAATCTGCTTACGGATGACGATGTGCAGATAGTGCCGGTTGACGGTGTGAATATCATTGCTATTCATGTGCCGCAAGCTGAATATAGTGCAAAGCCTGTTTATATCAACGATAATCTAACCAAAGGAACATTCCGCCGCAATCATGAAGGAGATTATTTGTGCCGCAAAGATTATGTCTTTGCCATGGTACGTGACGCCAATGCAGAGGGAAATGACGGAATGTTGGTTCATGGATGTTCACTTGCCGATATTGATTCAGAAACGCTTCGTGGTTATCGGCAGATGTTCCGGACTATATACCCAGAGCATTGGTTGGTCGGTTTAGACGATAAAGAGTTTCTTCGTCAGATGGGAGGTCTTGCTTTAGACCAAGAAACGGGCAAGGAGTGTTTGACCATGGCCGGGTTAATGATGTTTGGCAAAGGCCTGCCGATAAGAGAATGCTTCTCTAATATCCGCATGGACTATGTGGATTTGACGCAGTTATATGGGGACATGCGCTATTCTGACCGACTGACGTATGACCTTACATGGGAAAACAACCTATTTAACTTCTTTATGTTTACCATGCCGCGTCTTACTCGTGACTTGCCAAGACCGTTCGTACTAGAAGGCATACAGCGAAAAGATGACACACCTGCGCACCGCATGGTACGTGAAGCATTTACCAACATGATTATCCATGCTGATTATTTGCTGACGGGAGTGCTGAAAGTAGAGAAGCGGGAAGACGGTTTCTTCTTCTCCAACCCGGGCATGTTGCGTTTACCGTTAGAGGATATTTATAAAGGAGGAACTTCACTTGCGCGTAACCCACACATGCAGAACATGATGCGTATGATTGGATTCGGAGAGAACCTGGGTACAGGATTCCCCGCGATTGTTTCCACATGGGAGCAAGCTTACCACATACGTCCTGTATTATCAGAACATCCCAGTATATTTGCAACTGAATTATTGTTGCCGACACGTGTGGCTACAACTACTGAAAGTACAAATGTCACAGAAAACCATACAGAAACCATACAGAAAAGTAGGGAAGAAACTACACAGACCACTACACAGACCACTACACAGACCTCTACACAGACCACTACACAGACCACTACACAGAAAATCATTGAACTTATGAGACAAAATCGTGAGATTTCAATAGACGAGATAGCTAAAAAATGTGGTATCACACGCGATGGAGTAAATTATCAAATTAAAAGGATGAAGCAAAAAAATCTAATCCGTCGCATCGGTTTTGACAACGGTGGCTATTGGGAGATAATTGAATAAATTTAGGTCGTCGCAAAATTTGCGACACCTCAATATACCGTTGAGGCTGGCAACGTTAAAAAGCAGTTACATAAAAGGCGTTTATTGACGCTTCGTTCTGGCTCATTGGAACTTCGCAACTTTCAAGGTTTATATTCAGACGACGCAACAATCGACGCTCATCTGGTATATAGAATATACTGCCTATTGCTATGGGTGATAGGTGTGTCTATATATCGGCGTGGGTCTCGTGTTGTTGGTTCTAATATAAACAGGCAATGCGAAGGCCTCAATGAGTGGAACTGACAAACGTTAGATTCCACGCTTTTTGTGTATGCAAACCTGATAATAATTGAAATATGTTCAAGATACAGTGGGATAAGGAAACAGGAGGTATCAAACTATCTTCGAGAATCGAGGAGGGCACGCTTGGAACATCTCCTCGTCCGGTCTTTTGGGAAGAATTGGATTTGCTCAAGTTGAATGAGATGGGGTGGACATATCCTCATTGCGACGAACCATTGCTTTGGGCTATCAATAAGCAGTATTGGTACAATGGGGAATTGGTGCTTGAAGCAAAAGGAGCAAATGTATATGAACCGGCGACAGTTGTGTTACAGCCGGGAATGGAGAAATTGAGCCTTAAGCCGGTTAATGTGAAGAAAATGCTGGAGCGCACGAAGGAATTCATGTTCTTGCTAGAAAGTGAGGCAATTGAGTTCATCCGTGAGGTGTATGTGCAATATGCACGCGCACGCAAGAGCGTCGAGCGTGTGAAGGCGAATCAAGTGGACTTTGAAGCATTAGCCAAACGGTTGGAGGCTCAGAGTAAACAGAAGATGGCGATTGTGCGTGAGGATTGCGATTCGTTTGACATCATGCCATTGGATAAGGCGGAAGAGCAAGGAAAGAAGATTTATCAGACTACAAAGATTGATACGTTCCTTGCCTCATTCTCCGGCGGTAAGGACAGCCAGGTTGTACTTGATCTCTGCACACGAGCAATTCCAAGCACAGAGTTTGAGGTGATTTATAGTGATACCGGATACGAATTACCGCCATCGTTGGAATTATACAAGAAGATTCAAAAACACTATAAGGCACAGTTCCCTGATTTGAAGTTCTCCATAGCTCGAAATCATGCACCAGTGTTAAGTTATTGGGATAAGATTGGTACTCCTAGCGATACTCATCGTTGGTGCTGTTCTGTTATGAAGACAGCTCCATTGTATCGAATGTTGAAGAAAGAGGACAACAAACAAGCGCGAGTCTTGACGTTTGATGGTGTTCGAGCAGAGGAAAGTACCAAACGTTCTACATATAGCCGAATCGGCAAGGGTGTTAAGCATGATACGGTTATCAATGCCAGTCCAATTTTGAACTGGTCTTCGGTTGAGATCTTCTTGTATCTATGGCGCCATAAACTTATAATCAATGAGGCATACCGAAATGGCATGACCCGTGTCGGTTGTTTGATATGTCCTTTCTCGTCAGAATGGAATGATATGGTGTCCAGGCAGCGTTACTCTGAAAATCTGGAACCATTTATTAGTCGTATAGAAGCGATTACTCAAAAATCCGGCATAAAAGATGTGGATGAGTATATCAAGGCAGGCAACTGGAAACGCAGAGCCGGTGGCCGTGGTATGTCTTTTCCGTCTTCGTTGCGCATAGAGGCGACGAATCCCAATTTAAAGATGATCTCCACACAGCCACAAGAAGAATTGTTGACTTGGCTGAGAGCCGTAGGAAAATATACGGTACACAACGGCGAGAATGGATTGAGAACCGGAGAATTGATGTATCAGAAGAAGATATTCCAATTCTCCATAAAGCCACTTGAGGATTCCCAATTGGAGATTGTTTTCTACAATACGGCAACAGAGCCGACATTGCAAGGATTGTTAAAGCGAGTGTTCTACAAAGCCTCTTATTGCATACATTGCGAGGTGTGCGAGGTGGAATGCCCGACAGGAGCACTGCATATTGAGCCACATAATGCTTATATTGACTCAACCAAGTGTATCAATTGCGGAAAATGCTTACTCTTCCATGATTATGGTTGCATTTCAGCCGCATCATTAGCTATTACAGGAAATCAAAAAAATCACAAGATGAAATTAACAGGATACAACAACTTCGGTATGAACGAAGGATGGGTTGACATTTTCTTCTCAGACCCAGAATTATTTTTCGAAGAGAATCTGGCAGGCTTGAATGAAAAAGAGCAAATGCCAAGTTTCGCTAAGTGGTTACAACAAGCGGAGATTATTGCTGACACTAAGACGAAAGAATTGACAGAACTGGGCAAGACACTTGCTGAAATCTACATGGATAATCCTGATTTGGTATGGCAAATCATTTGGATTAACTTGTCGTATAACTCTCCGATTGCTATGTGGTATAATTCCGGTATCGAATGGGGACGTTATTTCACGCAGCAAGATATGGAAGAATTGGTGCTGAATGATTATAGCGACAACACTAAGACGACTGTTCACAACGTTGTATACGCTTTTTCACGTACGATGAAAGAGAGTCCGTTAGGAGAGTTCGGTTTGTTCAAGAGTATCAACAAAACACAAATTCTGAAAAAAGGATTTGATACTGTTGAGCGTGAGGCATTGGCTTATTCGTTGTTTAGGTATGCAGAGCAGAAAGGTGTACGTTCATTGCGTATATCCGATTTGTATGCTCCAGACAATACAATTGGTGCATATAGAGAATTTGGTCTTACCAAACCGGCTTTTGAGCAGTTGTTACGTTCGTTGAATAGTGACGACAAACGTGTGCTGATTGCAGAATTGAATATGGGATTGGATAGTATCACCTTAAAAGACGGTCTTACAGCATTGTCTTGTCTGCAACAACTTGCATTGTAAAATAGAAAACACAATTATACTATATGTCATCTTATAGTTCCATCGTGACACTAAGGCAGATGCGCCCTGCCTACAACATTAAAGAGGAGAGTAGTGGTGAATGGAAGACGTTCATTGCTAACGATCAATTTAATGATTTGCTAAAGAAAGTTATCAGTGCTGTTCGACAGAATGACGCTGATACTCACAAATCTATTTGGATTGCCGGTACATATGGTTCCGGTAAATCACATGCTGGTGCAGTTATTCAGCACTTGCTATGCGATCCAGTAGAAGAAATAAAAGACTATGTGGAGGATGAGTATCGCAAAGAGAAATACGATACTCTGCGCGAATCTATCTTTACCTTGCGTGAGCAGAAGCGATTGTTCCCTGTTAACTTGTACGGTCAGCAGTACATCTCGCATGAGGAAGACTTGTCGTTGCAGATACAACGTGAGATTAAACGTGCTTTAGCAAAAGCCGATTTAGACATTGTTGTCCAGACGGACTTTGATATCTACGTACAGCATATTGAATCGCAGCCTCAATTCTGGGAGAACCTTATTGCTCAAAATGCTGCATTAGCGAGCAAAACTCCGGATATTGCCAAGTTGAAACAACGTTTAGAGGCCGCGGATGTTGATATCTTGGATTGTGTTCGCCAAGCATTGCGCGATGGACAATATGAAATCCGTTTAAAAAACAACAATCTGCAACAATGGATCTTTGAAGTGCAAGCCGCATTGCGCGAAAAGACGGATTATAATGGTTTACTGATTATCTGGGATGAGTTCACGGAAATAATGACCAGTAATATGGGAACGCGTTTGCTGGTGCAATTGCAAGAGATTGCAGAAGCAATGATGAATATGGATAACGATTCCTATTTCCTGCTTATATCTCACCCGTCCGCGCTCTTAACCTTGCGTGAAGAGGAGCGCGAAAAAACTAAGGGACGCTACCACTACTTCATTTATAACATGGAGTCGGTGAGTGCGTTCAAGATCATGTCAAAGAAATTCAAAATTATCAACTATACCTTGTATTTGAAGCGTCAAGAACGATTCTTCGACCTGCATCCGGAGTTGTTAGATATGTTCTCGACTGCGAGTGCTGATATTTCCGAGACACAAGATAATATCAAGAACCTATTCCCGTTACATCCGGGCACAGCCAATTTGGCAACCTATTTTGCACGTGAAGCCGGTTCAAGTAGCCGTAGTGTATTTGATTTCTTGGCTGGTGATTCCGTTCGTGATTTCTTCGATAATGAGGAAATGTATCAGCAGGAGCAGACCATTACCGCAGACTATCTTTGGGACTATGTACATAGTTACTTTGAGGAGAATGCAACCCGATTTGGTGCTGTTACCGAGCGATATAATTCTCACCATTTAGCAGTTGAAAGCCAAGGCGAGGCATATTTGAAGGTGTTCAAGGGTATATTGTTGTTGAATGCACTTAATAATATCGCCAATAGCGACTTGGTAACTCCAAGTTTAGAGAATATTCAAAACTTGTTTATCGGAACACCGGTAGAGGAGAATCTTCAGGAGATTTTGGACTTCTTCAATGACAAGAGTATTATTCAGCGTCAGCCGAATGGCAACTTCTCCATCTTATTTACTGCACTGCCAGGCGATGAGATTCAGAAGATTAAGGAGCAGTTGAAAGGCTCGTCGTTCCTCTACACAGATCAGGTAATCAATTTCTCAGATACTGCACGCAATATCTTTACACACAACTTCTCACAGGTTGCTCGTCCATTGAACTTTGCGTTCTTCAGTCTGCAAGGCAATGAGTTTGCACTGATGAATCGTATAGATGCTGCAAAGAAGAAGGCACAGCCTTATGAGACGTTCTTGGCAATTCTAGTGGGACGAAACGTACAAGAGATTCTCCAGTTGAAGGATATTGCAGAGCGCAATTGCAAAGATGAGAGATACCCCAACATCGCTTTTGTGGTAATGGAGGCTCCATTTGGCGACAAGGAATATGAACGTTTCATTGAGTATCAAGCAAATGCTCAATGTGCCCAGAGTCATGGTCTGCCACAACAACACCAGACATATACCGAGCAAGCCAATGAAATGGTTAAAGCTTGGATCGCTAAGATGCGTGGTACGAATGCTACTTTCTATCTGCGTGGAGAAGATACGCCTGTTGTGGGAAGTAAAATGACCAGTACAATCAACACGATTATTGCACCAAGCATCTTTACCAGTGGTCCGGAAGGTTTGGAAATCATTCGTTCAAAGAGTAGTGTGACCTATTGGAAGAAAGCATCTGTTCGTGCAACGGTAGATGCAATCCTGGGTTACGATACAAAGCAAGATATCATTGACAGATGTGGCGGTGGGCAAGCAAAACATGTTGATTATTTGTTGCAAGATAGTGTTGACGAGAATCTTGAATGGAAAGAGGGTATCAATCCAAATCATCCTTTGAAGTTAGTTTGCGACTATGTGGACGAGTGGTTAAGCGGAAAACATACAAGCCGCAATCAAAGTTTCAATCTTGGTGATAAGTTGATTGGTTTGACAGAGGCTCCGTTTGGTCTATTCCAAAGCTATGCACCAATGGCGATGGTTGCTTTCGCCATGCGTAAGTATAGTAATGTTATCTTTGATACGAATGGAAAACAACGTACGGCACAGCACTTAGTGGATGATGTGGTAGAGTTGTTCAAAGCATGGGAGAGCGGCAAGTCAAGCAACAAACTCAACTTTATGTTTGAGAGCAAGGAAGCCGGACGTGTATGCAAGAGTTTAATTAAGATGTTCAATCTTAATAAACTCAAAGGCTATTCGGATATCAGTAGTTTGAAAGATGCTCGTTGGGCAGTACAGAATGATTACTGTAAGGAAAAAGGTTATCCGTTGTGGTCGCTGAAATATGTAGATGATTGCAGCGATGTCATGAAGGAGTTTATTGAGAATCTTGTGCGTGTCATTACTGACTCAGAGAGCATGAAGAATCCGAGTTTGTTGGATGCAACGATGAATGGGTATGACATGCTGAAGACAGACTTTGGAAACTTACTTCTTCCGCAAGAGGATAATTTCCGCAAGGGCTTTGTGGCTTATTTAAAGAGTATTGAGATTGTCAATATCAAGGATGAGGAATTGGAAGATGCCATTGCCTATCTTCATGGTCATCTGCAAAGTGAGGTTGGTAGTTGGACTGAAGAAGAGGTTAAAGATAAACTGAAGGATTGGCGTATGTCCTTGCAGATCATAGAGACTACAGATGGCGACGATTATCAAGGAATTGGTCAAGGTGGGCATACTCCATGGCAAGGTGGAAGTCAAGGTGGATCAACATGGAAACCTGTTTCTCCTGATTTGCTGAAACAAAAACGAGCAAAAGCTTTGGATAAGATTACAGATAATCCTAACTTGAAGCAAGCTTTGGAGAATCTGATTAATACCGAAGATGGCTATATAATTGATATCCTTTTGAAGTATGTATAAGTCTTTTCGTGACATTAACGACCTAAAGCAATGGGTGCATGAAGATAAGCTGGCTAAAGGAATAGGAGCCTCTACGCTTGACCGTTATCCCATTCGCTTTATATTGTTCGATAATTTCAGTGAGTGCTATGAGTTTGTAGAGTTTCTACAAGCGGATTGTGGTGCACACGTTGAGAGTGTTGATAGATGGATAGACAGCAATTATCCAGACATCATGCTGACGTACGTCGAGTTGGGCGAACGTATCTGCGAGCACATACGCAAGAAGAGTCCGAATGATTGTGTGATTGCTCCATTTTCGGAGTTGGCACGCTTCTACAACAATGATCAAAAGAAAACCTTTGATGCTTTATTGCAAACGGTGAAGGCTATTCAAGCTAATCCGGAAGCTGTTGAACATCATCAGCGCGTGTATATCCCGATTGTCGGACTTGAGGGTAAGATGGAGACATTTACCAATGATAGTCAGACGAACATTTGGCGGGTATTGTCCGAAAACAAAGATTTAACGTACAAACTTATTTTGACAGCCAATAAGGATTACGGAGTAAAGGGTTTGGAGAAGAATTATACCATCATCAATAACATCCGTGAATGGCTGAATATTTGGAAGGATACTCGTTGCCAAATCACTCCACAAATCATTTGTAAATCGAATTCTATCTTTGCGAATGCCGTTTATGCACAGCCGGATAATGCCTTCAATTATGAAGTATGCCATAATGCGTATGAGTTTTTGGCTCATGGATTAGGTCTTTCGTTTGGTGGTGTTCAGCCGCAAATTAGCGACGGGAACAACTGGGAATTACTGGCGGAGCGTATTGATATGAGTGAGAGTTTCAGCTTTACCAAGTTCGTTCGTGCGCAGTTGAGTATAGATGAGATTTCAACATACAAAGATTTCATTCGTCTGTGGTTCAGTCATCCCGCAATATTTGAGCGTTGGTTGCTGGCACGATACTATGCAAGTCTTGATAATTGCAATAAATATATCTGTCGAATTCTTCAAGAAACCACTAATTACGGTACAACGGAGTTCATCGAGAATATGGCTTGCGCTATGCCGGAGGAAGAGGTTGATATCAAGGTCCGTTACGACTGCTTACATTACGCAGCTTCACAACATGTGCTGTTGTCTGAGGCAGCAGAGAACATGTTAGCAAAGGCATTGCAGAGTCTGCCGGAGAAGGTGGGCTACAGTGAAGCCATGCGCTATTTCACCGGTGTTTCGGCAAAAGAGAAAGAGATTGCTATAAGTTGGTTAGGACAGAAACTAATAGGATTGGAAAGTATTCAGTCGTTCTATCCCGATCTGTACGATTATTTAAAGGATGATGTTGGTATATCGGTTGGCGTTTCCGGCTGGATGGAAGATTACTTTAAGTGCTATAAGGAAGCCAAGATTGCTAATAAGTACACGACGGAGATTAGTGAACGTATCAATGTATGCAACGCGAACGAGGCGCATTTTGAGAAATGGTATAATGAGTTCAAGTCTACGTATACATTACTCAAGAGCCGCAAAGATATTGAGGTGTTCTACTGGATTGATGGTCTCGGAATAGATTGGATTCCCTTGGTGAAGGAGATAATCGCAGAGAAGAAAGAGCAGCAGATTTATCTGAATGAGATTATGGTAGCTCGTGCTTTGTTACCGACAAAAACGGAAATAAACAAGGTAGATTTGCAGCGATTGAGACCGAAATTGCCATTAGAAAAGAGTGGAGACTTGGATGGTCTGGCTCACCGCAATGACAATATCAGTCCCTTCACGATTAATAAGGAGATAGCTTTGGTGCGCAAGAGTATTGAAGAAATTCTGCAATTGTACATAGGCAAGAAGATTGCTATTATATCTGACCATGGATTAACCTATCTGTCGCAGTTGGTTCAAGGCAAGAATATGGCCGGAGTGGAGAGTGACCATCATGGACGAATAGCAGTGCGCAAGACGGAGTCGGATGTGGCTGATAATAGTTATTATCGGTTGGAAGACAAGAAGACGTTGTGCGCACTAAAGCACGAATCGTTGTGCGCTAAGGTTCCGGCAGGACAAGGAATACATGGTGGTTGTACACCTGAAGAAGTGCTGGTGCCGATATTTATCATCTCCAGTTGTCCAGTTGCAACCAATTGGTCGGCTGAGATTGTATCTCCGGACATCAAGGCAACCTCACCGCGGATTATGTTTACGATTAAGAATATCCCGACAACGGATATGCCGTATGTGACGTATAACAATACAAGGTATTCGGTTCATAACGTATCCGGTGATCTCTTCGAGACTGAAGATATGGTACTGGATGCAAATGTGAAGATGATTACATTAACAATCGGAGATACGGATAAGATAATGAAAATCAACATCACGACTGGTGTTGTGGAGGATGACTTGTTCAATATGTAAGGACTATGAAAGAAGAAATTAGCAATAAGATTCGGCAGAATTTCTCTGCCATGTCGATTTACAAAGATCCGGCTTCAACTGCCAGTTTGTTTGCGGGACGTAACTTACCGTCATTCGTAAAAGACTTCTTGTTGAAACGGTATCTGAATATCCAGATAGGAGAAGTGGATCGTCCGGCATTAACACAGTTCTTGGATAAGGTCATTCCGGCACAGCAAGGAAGTGTCAAAGACCGGTTGCAGAGCGGTGAGGAGGTTATGCTGTTGGCGCGTTTCGTGGTGTTTATTGACATCGTGAAGAATGAGCGGCAGTTTGCTATCCCGGATTACGGAATCAAGCAACGAGAGGGAATTATTCCGGAATATGTTTACTCGCAACATCAGGGTGATTTCGTAGAAGGAGAGCGTTGGGGAATCATCAAGCTCTGCTTGCTTCCAGATGATGATGGCAAGAAGAACCATATTCAGATGGTTGACTACAAGCCCTTTAAGCCATATAGTTCAGTAGATATAAATTATCTGGCAAGTGCGCGAGAGAACTTTACAACGCAGGAATGGATTGACCTTTTGTTGTCTGCGATGGAATATGATCCGGACGGGTTTGTTTCGCTGACGCAGAAATTGGAGTTCTTGACGCGATTGCTTATATTCATTGAGCCGAGATTGAATGTGATTGAGTTGGCTCCAAAGGGAACGGGTAAGAGTTATGTCTTTGGCAACTTGTCGAAATACGGATGGCTGGTGAGCGGTGGCAAAGTAACGCGTGCAAAATTGTTCTTCGATAAGGCAAAACAGCAGAATGGTATCATTAAGAACCATGATTTTACCGTTTTTGACGAGATCCAAACGATTGTTTTCCAGGAGCCAGCAGAGATACAAGCAGCGTTGAAATCGTATCTGGAAAGCGGCAAAACGACGATTGACAATAATGAGTTTTCGTCTGAGTGCGGCTTGATGCTGATGGGAAATATCCCGTTGACCTCGCAGAATATGCCAGTATCGAATATGTATTTTGATAATCTGCCGGAGAACTTCCGCGAATCAGCTTTGCTTGACCGTTTCCATTGTTTTATTGAGGGTTGGTTGTTGCCACGTGTCAATAAGAGTATGATATTCAAGGGTTGGACAATCAACGTGGAATACTTCTCGGAGATTCTGCATTCCATGCGCACGCAAAATATTTATGGCCTGATTTTTGACCAGATAGTGAAGTTTGAGGAAAAAGCAGATGTGCGTGATAGTAATGCCATCAAACGTATTGCTGTTGGGTATATGAAACTGCTGTTCCCGCAATGGCGTTCGATTGATGACGTGGATGTAAACGAGTTTGATATGTATTGCCTGCAACCGGCCATTCATCGTCGTGGCATCGTAAAAGAGCAATGCCATAACATTGATCCAGAGTTCAAAACTCGTATGCCGGATATTTGGCTAAAATAATAATATCATACATATAGTAACAATCAAAAGTTTCATGTCCAACGTAACTTATCTCATTGGAGCAGGGGCAAGCGCCGGTTTGCGCGGGCGTGACTTACCCGCAGGCCTACCTACAGATGATCGGATTATTGAAGGTTTGCCCTGTGTCAACGAGATTTCCTCATGTTTAGAAGAGATAGTTCGTCTTTTGGAAATAACAAAACTCCCCGATGAAGTAGAATGGACGAATGAGGAAGTTGGACTTAATAGTAAAACAGATTGGGAACAAGCCCAAAACGAAGCTTTATCCCAGTTTAAATTACTCTTGGAAAAATGTTCCGAGCATTCAACGATTGATACCTATGCAAAAAAACTACGTCTAAGAAAAGAGATGACGAATCTTCGGAAATTGGAGCAACTCTTGTCCTTGTTTTTTATGTATCTCCAAATGGAGAATAGACCGGATTCACGTTATGATAGTTTCTTAGCAAGCATTTTACAAGACAATCTTCACTTCCCAGAAAACATTCATGTGCTATCTTGGAACTATGACAGCCAATTTGAAATCGCGTATGATGAATATAACGAAGGAGAAAGCCTGTATACCGGAAGTAAAAAATCCAAAGTCGTTCCTCCATGCGTGGAAGTGATTAAGATTAACGGGACAGCCAGTTTTGATGGACAAGATAGTCTCGTTAAAATGAGGAAACAATATCTAAAAGAGTTAAAAGCCATTAATCCTTTTGTAGAGGGTACATATGGTCGCGACCCTAATCCGTTTCCGAAACAACGCAAGATGATGCAGTTGGTCTTTCTCTTTAAACTCTTTATCTCCAGACAAACTGACAACACCAATCTGTCCTTTGCATTTGATGATTATGAGCCAACAGAGGCTCTATATAAGCAGATTGATGCAATCATGGAGAAGACGGATGTGCTTGTAATAATTGGTTACACCTTCCCGTTTTTCAACCGAGAAATAGATCGACGCATCTTGAGTTGTTTAAGGTCACAAGCAGGTGTATATATACAAGACAAATATCCGAATCGTATCAAACAGAACTTTAAAGCAGTTAAAAGTGGCATCCCTGATGGTCACATAGAACTAAAAGAAGAAACAAACCAATTCTTCTTGCCTCCTGCTTTGTAATCATAAAACCTCATCAAATGTTAGTAACATGGATATTAAGGATTTTATAAAAGATGCCTTGGTGCAAATTGTAGACGGTGTGTTAGACGCAAATACTGCATTGGGTAATAAAGGAGCGTCTGTTCCAATGGAGAATGTTGCAGGATCAGAAGGATTCTTTGGCGCAACTATTTCTAAAGATGGAAAGATTAAACGGTTCGTCAAAGTTGACTTTGATATTGCTGTTGAAGTTTCTAAAAGCGATATAGAGAAGGTAGAAGGGAATGGTAGTCTTGATGGCGAGTTAAAACTACAAGTGGCCTTATCTAAAGCAGGATTTGATTTACATGGCGGAATATCTGGTTCGAATACGCAACAGAATATACAGCAAAATATCCACCATGTCAGATTTAGTTTACCATTATCTTTACCTAACAAAGAAAGTAAATAATAGAACCCATTATGTCCTGTCCATATAACGATATCGATTGTCCCTGTACAAAAGAAGGATGTCCCCGTCACGGACATTGTTGTGCCTGTGTATTACACCACAAAGAACATGGTACTAAACTCCCGGCATGCTTACAGGGATAGATTGGGAGAGATTGCATACATATATGTGAATATCAATATTTTCAAGTTTATATAATTCAGTCTGATTTTGATAAACATAATCACAAAAAGCATGGATTTTGTGGATTGTATTCCAAAAAATAATATAAATTCTCGGATTATACTCCAAAAAATTTGCACAATTCGAAAAAAAATTGTACCTTGATTGGCTAATTTAACCTCATGTCCTGCCCACATAATCACATAGATTAAAATCTGCGGGAACCCTAATTGAAGAACAATATTACACGCGTTATGGAAGAGCTGATTGGAATATATTTACCATCCTTGGCGGAAGCCGCTCCTTCCAATTCAATGGAAGGACGCTCCGGGTAAAAAGTCAAAAGTATCGATTATCAAAATCATGGATAGACGAACTTATCTCATATCGGTTTTTGAAGATACGTTAGCGCATTAAAAAGTACATTAGCATGATAGACTACACAAAGACATCGGACGGGCTATATGCCTACCAATATCCCCGTGCATCGGTGACGGCAGATGCTGTGCTTTTTGCTGAGCGCGACGGACAGACATTCGTGCTGCTCATTCAGCGCGGTAACGATCCATACAAAGGTTGCTGGGCTTTTCCTGGTGGGTTTCTTGAGATGGATGAGACGGTAGCTCGTTGTGCCGAGCGTGAGTTGGAGGAAGAGACCGGCATTGTTTTGACCGGCATGCAGTTAGTGGGTATCTATTCCGGCGTGGAGCGTGATCCGCGTGGTCGTGTTATCACGGCAGCCTACACAGCCATGACTACCATGCCGGAGGCGACCGCCTCAGACGATGCCGCTGCTGCACAATGGTGGCCGATAAATGCGTTGCCAAAACTCGCTTTCGACCATGACAAGATTTTGGCAGATGCCGTGCAAGCTCTGAAGATTAATGGATGATTCTCAGATGTACACCATTCAATACACCAAAGGAGGCGAGAAGGATTGGGTGAAAGTCAGCCGGAGTCCGTACGCAGAGACCGCGATGGCAATCGTGGAAGAAATAAAGCGTGACCCGTACTCCAATGGCGGTGGTGGACTGGAGAAAGTGAACGATGGCGACATCTTTTATATCCGGCGCATAAATGCCAAGCATCGGCTGGTGTACCAGATAGACGAAGAGAAGAAAGAAATACTCATTTGGGAGATGTGGAACCACTACGACCGGATGGGACAAAAGAGATAAACGATGATACTCAATACAGGCGGAAGGACAGATACTGTGCAGTACTATTCCGAGTGGCTGCTCAATCGTTTTCGCGAAGGCTATGTGCTCTCGCGCAATCCGCTGTTCCCGAACCTCATCAATCGTATCGAGCTGACCCCGGAGACCATTGACGTGGTGGTGTTCTGTTCCAAGGACTATGCGCCGATACTCGACCGCCTGCATGAGATCAGCGACCGCTTCAACTGCTATTACCACTATACCATCACGGCTTACGGAACAGACATAGAGCCGCGTGTGCCGTCCATTGAGCAGAGTATAGAGACCTGCAAAAGGCTGGCTGCGATGGTGGGCAAAGAGAAGATAGCCTGGCGGTACGACCCGGTTCTGCTGACAGATAGCTATACTATCGAGCGGCATTTGGAGACGTTCGACCGCATGGCGCGCGAACTGACACCATACGTCAGCCGGTGCATCTTCAGTTTCGTGGAGATGTATAAGAAACTGGAAGTGAATATGCCGGAGTTGCGTCCGCTGACGGACGAACAGAAGCGCACGTTGGCACAAGGATTAGGCGCCATTGCCAAGAAGCATGGTTTGTACTTGCAGACCTGCGCTACGCGTGAGGACTATGAGGTGTTCGGCATCCACCGCAGCGGATGTATGACGACGGAGATTTTCTCGGAGGCCTTGGGCATCGATTTCAAGCGGCAGACCCACAAAGGCAATCGCCTTGGCTGTTCGTGCATGGAAAGCCGGGGATTAGGCGATTACAACTCCTGTCCGAACGGCTGCCGGTATTGTTATGCCAATAAAGACCACGCGAAGGCTTTGGAGAACTACCGTTTGCATGATCCCAAGTCGCCGTTGCTGCTGGGACATGTGCAGGAAACGGACACCATCAAACCATCCGTCCAGACTTCCATGCTCATCAAAAACGAACCGACATTATTTTGAAACTAAATACAAACTAATTATGATACGCTTAAATTGCTTTTTTCAGGCCGCAGACGCGGCAAAGTACAATGACGCTCTGCGTGCTGCAGTAGCTCTGACCGAGAAATCCCGCCATCATGCCGGGTGCATCGCTTATGATGTATTCCAGAGCGCGACCCGCTCGGACGTGTTCATGTTATGCGAGACATGGAAAGATGATGCTTCGCTCAAGGCGCATGCCGAGACTCCTGAGTTCAAGAAATACGTAGCCGAGATAGAGGCTTGCGGACAGATGAAGTTGGAACGTTTTGAATTTTGACTGCTATTCCTGTCCGTGAAGTGAAGTTTTAAAATAGACAAACTACAATTATGACACGCAAAGAAACAATCATAGCAGCCATACTGACAAGCATGCATTTTGTGCATCACGTACCATTCTTCAACCATTTTATGGGCTATATCTTCCCCGTGACGGAGAGTGTGATGGCACACATGAAGATGGTCTTTTATCCGATGCTGTTGTTGAGTTTGTATCTCACAATTAGTCGTCGCGATATTCGTGAAATAGGCGCTCCCGTCCTTGGAGGACTGGCTGTGATGCCGCTTATTGTCCTGGCATTCTTTTCTTATTGGGTGTTTGTGCGGCATGAATTGATGATGCTGGATATCGTCATTTACATCGCCTGTATGATTGGCGCAATCCACCTTGCCAAACGCTGGCGGACATTTCCGTTCGTGCAGAATAACTGGCGGTTATGGATAGTGCTCATATTGTGTGGCATAGTTATCATCGGCGTGTTGACCTATCATTCGCCGGACCAGATTTAGGGTAATAGATGATTGACAAATGAAAATCGAGGAAGCCATAACGTACGCCATCATGTCGGATGGTCATGGAAAGACGACTGACCAGATAGCCGCAGCTATCAACCGCAATGGTTGGCACATCCGCAAGGACGGCAAACCGGTTACCTCCGCGCAGGTCTATGCCTGCATTTGCCGCTATCCCTCAATCTTCACCAAGGAAGCCGGTCGCATCTGCGTAATGTTATGACATACGAAGAATACATAGCCCAAGAGCAGCAAGCAATGGATGAGGAGCAGCGGGATGACAGTTGCTTTTTAGAGTACCAGCCCGAAGGGCAGTTTGTCCGTGGGCACTAACATGAAAAATAAATGTAATATGACCATAGACCAATTCCGTGAACGCATGGCGACGGGCGAGCCGATAGTAGGTGGCTCGGACTTGCACATGGAATTCCATAAATACTCGCAGGAAGCCCTGCGTATTACCGCCGAAATCAACGGCTCGTACCACACACCCGAAGAACTGCGACGGTTGTTGAGTGAGTTATGGGCGATAGACGTGCCGGAGTCGTTTGGTATGTTTCCGCCGTTCTATACCGATTGCGGCAAGAACACGCATGTCG
>CAJOIR010000017.1 GCA_905234685.1 Paludibacteraceae bacterium | reverse complement strand
CATCCTCAACAACGCCGGTGCCTACTGCGCACAGGAGCTTGCTTACGCCCTCGCTTGGGGTGCAGAGTACATGACTATGCTCACCGAAGCAGGCGTGCCTAACTATGAGGCAGCACGCAATATCCGTTTCAATATGGGTATCGGCGGCAACTACTTTATGGAGATTGCCAAGTTCCGCGCCGCCCGTCTCTTGTGGGCGAAGATTGTGGAGGCATACAAGGCTCCCGTCTTCACTGCCGCTCTCAAGGAGGCTGCCAAAATGAATGTCAGTGCCGAGACCTCGCGTTTCAACATGACCGTGTTCGACGCATACGTTAACCTGCTCCGTTCGCAGACCGAGGCTATGTCTGCCGCTATTGCCGGTGTGGACGAGATTCTCGTTACTCCGTTTGATGTGGCTTACGAGCGTCCTACCGAGTTCGCAGAGCGTATCGCCCGCAACCAGCAGCTGCTTCTCAAGGAAGAGGCTCACTTCGACAAGGTGGTTGACCCCGCCGCAGGCTCGTATTACATTGAGACCCTCACCAACAACATCGCTGCCGAGGCTTGGAAGCAGTTCCTTGCTATTCAGGATCAAGGCGGTATGTTCCAAATGGTAAAAGAGGGCAAGGTTCAGGACGCTGTCGCTGCCAACCTTAAGGCCCGTCTCGGCGATGTTGCCAAACGCAAAGAGGTGCTCCTCGGAAGCAACCAGTTCCCGAACTTCAACGAGAAAGCGGCTAAGAAGATAAAGGACAACGCCGGCGCTTGCAGTTCTATCTGCAACTGCAAGGATAAGAAAGAAGCTAAGTCTTCTTGTGGCTGTGGCGATAAAGGCGAAGCCTGCTTACCGACTCTCCCTGTTGCTCGTGCTGCCGAAGAGTTCGAACAACTCCGTCTCGAGACCGAAGGTGCTAAGAAACAACCTGTTGCCTTTATGCTCACTATCGGTAACCTCGCTATGCGTATCGCACGTGCACAATTCAGTTGTAACTTCCTCGCTTGCGCAGGCTATAAGGTTATCGACAATAACGGCTTCAAGTCCGTTCACGAAGGTATCAAGGCTGCCCGTAAAGCGAAAGCGGACATTATCGTGCTCTGCTCGTCCGATGACGAATATGCAACCTTTGCTCCACAAGCTTGGTTAGAGCTTGAAGGCGCGAAAGAGATGTTTATCGTGGCTGGTGCTCCTGCTTGCATGGAAGACCTCCAAAAGCTCGGTATCCAGAACTTTATCCACATCCGCTGCAACGTGCTCGAAACATTGAAACAATATAATTCCCAACTCCTTAATAAGTAATCGTTATGAAACCAGATTTTAAGAAAATTGATATCAAGAAGGTTTCAGCAACAAAGGTGCTGGGACCGAATACAGCCGATTGGCAGACACCGGAACTCATCGACGTTAAGCCTGTTTATACCAAAGAAGACCTCCAAGGCATGGAGCATCTGAACTATGCTTCCGGTATTCCTCCTTTCCTTCGTGGCCCGTACAGCGCTATGTACCCGCTGCGTCCTTGGACTATCCGTCAATACGCCGGATTCTCCACCGCCGCCGAGTCTAACGCTTTCTATCGCCGTAACCTTGCTTCCGGTCAGAAAGGTCTGTCCGTAGCATTCGACCTCCCGACACACCGCGGATATAATGCCGATAACATGCGTGTCGTTGGTGACGTAGGTAAAGCCGGCGTAAGTATCTGCTCACTCGAGGATATGAAGGTCCTCTTTGCAGGTATTCCTTTGAATAAGATGTCCGTCTCCATGACCATGAACGGCGCCGTGCTGCCGATCCTCGCGTTCTATATCAACGCCGGTCTTGAGCAAGGTGCTTCGCTCGAGGAAATGGCTGGTACCATCCAGAACGATATTCTTAAAGAGTTCATGGTGCGTAATACCTATATCTACCCGCCTAAGTTCTCGATGAAGATTATCGCTGATATCTTCGAATATACCTCGCAGAACATGCCTAAGTTCAACTCCATCTCTATCTCCGGTTACCACATGCAAGAAGCAGGTGCAACCGCTGACATTGAGTTGGCTTACACGCTTGCCGATGGTATGGAATACCTCCGCGCAGGTGTTAACGCCGGCATGAGCGTAGATACATTCGCTCCGCGTCTGTCCTTCTTCTGGGCAATCGGTATGAACCACTTCATGGAGATTGCTAAGATGCGTGCAGGACGTATGCTCTGGGCGAAGATTGTTAAGTCCTTCGGCGCTAAGAATCCGAAGTCTATGGCTCTTCGTACCCACTGCCAGACATCCGGTTGGTCACTTACTGAGCAAGACCCATTCAATAACGTTGGTCGTACTTGTATCGAGGCTATGGGTGCCGCACTCGGTCATACCCAGTCGCTCCACACCAACGCACTCGACGAGGCTATCGCACTGCCGACAGACTTCTCTGCTCGTATTGCGCGTAACACGCAGATTTACATCCAAGAGGAAACCAAGGTCTGCAAGGAGATTGACCCATGGGCTGGTTCGTACTATGTAGAGTCTCTGACTAAAGAGATTATGGACAAAGCTTGGGCGCATATCCAAGAGATTGAGAAACTCGGTGGTATGGCTGCTGCTATCGAAACCGGTATTCCTAAGATGCGTATCGAGGAAGCTGCTGCACGTACGCAAGCACGTATCGACTCCGGCAACCAGAAGATCATCGGCGTCAACGAATATCGCCTTGACCACGAGGATCCGATTGATATCCTTGAGATTGATAACACCGCTGTTCGCGAAGAGCAAGTCGCTCGTCTCAAAGAACTCCGTGCACATCGTGACGAGAAGGCTGTACAAGAGGCTTTGGCTGAAATCACTAAGTCCGTTCAGGCTTGGGCAGATGGCGGTAAGGGAGAGAACCTCCTCGCGCTCGCTGTCAAAGCAGCCGGTCTCCGCGCTTCATTAGGTGAAATCTCCGACGCTTGCGAGAAAGTCGTTGGACGTTATAAAGCAACTATTAGAACTATTTCAGGAGTGTATAAAGCAGGAACAACTTCGGACGCCGAGTTCCAGGAAGCTTGTCGTCTCACGGCTGAGTTCGCCAAGAAAGAAGGTCGCCAGCCGCGTATCATGATTGCTAAAATGGGTCAGGACGGTCACGACCGTGGTGCCAAAGTCGTCGCTACAGGTTATGCCGACTGCGGTTTCGACGTCGATATGGGACCGCTCTTCCAAACACCGGAAGAGGCCGCTAAACAGGCCGTTGAGAACGACGTACACGTACTCGGTGTATCGTCACTTGCCGCTGGTCACAAGACCCTCATCCCGCAAGTGATTGCCGAACTCAAAAAACTCGGTCGTGAAGATATCATGGTTACCGCCGGTGGTGTCATCCCCGCACAGGACTACGACTTCCTCTACAAAGCCGGTGTTGCCGCCATCTTCGGTCCCGGCACCCCTGTGGCGTATTCAGCAAAAGTTGTTATGCAGCTTTTGATGCAAGAATAATACGAAAAGTCTCGCAAATGAATGGAGGGTATCGTTTTCTACGATGCCCTCTGTTTTTATAATCCTTCCTTGCGCATAATAATACCTCGCTTTATATATCTTCTTGCTTCTTCTTTTTTTCTTCTCTCTGCTCCGTTTCACTCCGCAAAAAATGGGGGAAAGAAATTCGCTTCGCTCTTAAAATTACTATCGGTCGGGTGTCGCGGATGTTGCGTTTTCTTCGTCAATTACGTCCAAATCTAATTTGGACATACAGCAAAGGGGAGCCGTTTCGCTCCCCTTCCGTCCATAGTTATTAGCGGTGCTAATTTTTCTTCACACCTTGATACTCCTCCACGGTCTTCGTGGTGATAGTGGTCGTAGTTTTCGTGCTGTCGCCTACTTGCGTGTAGGTCGCGCTTGTGCTGATGGTTCTCCAAGCCTTGCAGCTGGTCATTCCAACGCACACTGCGATACTAATAAGCACTGCTGATACAAATAATAGTTTCTTCATTGTTCGCTTTGTTTTTGGTTAGATACTCCATAATCTTTTCTTTATCCCGCGCGCTCACCAGCACGCAGCCTTTTGAGTGTTCGGGCAACGTGCCTGTGTGGATGCGAATGCCCGACCGACCGGGCACTTTGTCAATTAGCGGTAGGTTCTTTTGAAACCTCGGCGAGTACGTCACAGAGACCGGATAGGTTCCTACAGGTATGATGTAGTCCGCATTTTCGAGCGTTGCGATGTCTCGTCCATTCACGCGCATCATCCCGCGTACCGCTTTGCCTTCTCGGCTAATTCTCGTTAGGCGGATGATTTCCATGCTTGCTCTTCCATTTGTAAGTGTAGTCAATTCCTCGTCGGAAGCGGCTTGCTACGACTGCAAAACGGTGTTTTGCGAAAGTAGCCGCGCTTCCTCCTCTCCCCAGAAATTAAAATTACTGGGGTCCCCGGTGCCGATATGAATAATCGACACCCATTATTGCTCCTGCAAATGTCGCTACTTCGCCGAAGCCGACCAACAGGCTTTCGTGTATCTCGCCCTGCGGAGTGATATACACCCCGCAGAACAAGAGCACTAATCCGCCAACCGCCAGTACCGCCGCCGTGATGAGCTAAATACTTGCTTTCATCGATCATCTCCGGTCGTTTAAGGATGGAAATAGAACAAAGTAAATGATATAAGAAGCGCGACAACATGCCGCGCTTGATACCGATATATCGGGAAATCTAGATAAGGATATATCGAATGGATGGCTTGGCGGAATAGCGCCAAGTGTTAGACCAGAGGATGGTAAGGCAATTTTACCTCTGTTCCAACGGCATTATAAATCCGTCCATCTGGCATAGTTATGTATAGTACGCCATCTACTATCACTTTGTGAGGGGAAGTACCATCTATGTGGATATCTTCAATGCCTTCTGCAATAGGAGATCTTACATAAGTAGCCGTATAAGTGGCATCTGCTACGGCAGCGACAATCTCAGGTGACCATCCACTGAACACATATGTATACTCATCATCATTCGGGTGAACGGGCGTAGCACCTGTATAGGATGGAATAGTATTCTCTTCAACATTTGTAAGTTTCTGCAACTCTGTACCATCCCAGTTATTAAATGTGATAGTGTAGTATGTTACAACTTCCGTACCTGGGATTGGCAGTATCGTCGTAAACCATTTCCAACCATTTGCATTTCTATATAAATCTATACTTTCAAATGGTACATATAATATCACATTTTTACCAACTCCCTCGAAATATTCTTTCTCCACATATGGAGCAGAAGTATTTTTGCAGGTAATGCTATGTAAAGAAGAACACAAAGCTTTACTGTTAACAAGCGTAACACTTTCATGAAAAACTAACGAGGTGATACGTGAACCAGAAAAAATGCTACTGCCTATATCTGTAACACCGTTAGGAATAACAATCTCTCCTTCTAAGGTTGTGCATCCAGAAAACGCTTTTTCTCCAAGAAATTGCAAGTCATCTGAAAGAGTGAGGCTTTTAGCAGAAGAACATCCCTCAAAAGCACTCTTAACTATATTCTGAACGCTATTAGGAATACTGATCATACCTAAAGAAGAGCAGTTCTTGAAAGCACAATAACCGATATAAATGAGACCATCCTGCAGATTGACTGTATTCAAGGCTACGCAATCCTCAAAGGCATGATCCATAATGGAGTCAATGCTATTTGGAAAAACAACAGTCTGGAGAGAGGCACAATTCTTAAATGTATTGTCTTCTATTATTTTCAATCCGTTAGGCAAAGTAATACTAGATGCTAGCGATATGCAATCGGCGAATGCATAAGTTCCTATACTTCTGACACTATTAGGGATGTTGATAGCCGTCAGATTAGAACAACTTTTAAACGCACTTGCTCCTATGGATGGAATACTGCTACCGAGAGTAACATTTGTTAAGGATGTGCAACTCTGAAAAGCAGCTTCCCCGATTGCTGCATTATTGCCAATAACGACAGTTTGTAGTGCAGAACAACTTTGAAATGCGCCCCAGCCAATAGAGATCACGCTATTAGGAATTGTGATTTGCGACAGTGCCTGACATGCACTAAAAGCGGATTGACCGATTGACGTGACCTTCTGAGGAATCGTAATCGCTGATAGTGCATAACAATTAGCGAATGCTCTTTCCCCTATTGTAGTGACTTGGCTAGATATATTAACAGTAGCCAAGGCTTTGCAATCTCGAAATGCATTATTGTCTATCATGGTAACAGAATTAGGAAGGTTGACTGTTGCTAATTTCTTCATTCCTCTAAATAAACTATCAGGTATGGTAGTCATATTATTCCCGAGAACAAAAGATATTACAGAGTCGCGTATACAAGTATTAAATGAATTCTTTTGCCGCGAAAGATGTATGCACTTAGGCTGGCATGGACTATTCCATATAATAGATGAAAGCGAGAGACATTTGTCAATAGCAGATTCGTCTATAAACATAACACTCTGCGGTAACGTCAAAGAAGAAAACGCACACGCATAAAATGCCTGCTTATATATTGAGTCTACGCTTTCTGGTATTTCAATTGAACTAAGTGAGGTGCATCCATTAAATGCATTACTTCTAATACTGGTTATACCATAATGCAAATCTATTTGGGAAAGGGCAATACAATTGCTAAATGTACTTTCTTCAATAATGGTAACACCAAGCGGTATAGAGAAACTAACCAGAGATGAACAATTCCTAAATGTGAGCCGTCCTATTTCCATAAGAACATTGGAATTATTGGTAATAACAGATAATTTAGAGCAACCACTGAATGATTCTTTTTCTATCACCTTTACATTACTGCCCAACGTTACCGATATTAAGTTATCCATGCCATTACATAAATAAGATGGTACCGTGTCTATGCTATTACCAAATGTAAAATCCTTTATCTGTGATCGTATGTCGTAAAAAGGATTATTGTAACTTAACGGCGAAGGATAATTATACGCATCCCATGTTACAGTATCAATAGCAGAGTCTGTAAAGGCATCAGCTCCTATTGAAACAACATTTTCAGGAATGGTAATAGAATGTATATGACTACAACTATAAAAAGCACGCCCCCCAATAGATGTCAATTCTTTGGGTAGGATGACCTTTTCAATCGATCCGCGAGATTGATACCATGGAGCATAAGTACCTGCAACTTTACTCCATGAATACATGTTTCCACTACCTGAAATAGTTAGTGTTTTGGTAGAATAATCCAATGACCACGTTAGATTTGCTCCACATGTACCTGTAGAAACTGCCCCTTGAATATGGGGAGTAAACATAAAAAGTGCGAATAAGAAAAATAATCCCTTTTTCATAACAGTATTGATTATATTATAATTATAGCCATTCACGAATAAAGAATTCATTAAAGATTTCACTTTCAGATTCTTGACCGTTCAACGATTCATCAAATAAATCATAGATAAAGTAGTCTTTAAAACCATTTTCTTTCGCTTTTCGGGCAAAGGCGGAATAGTGTGTATCTTCATGATACAGACATGTTATTGCTGCATAATGCAAGTGTACATTAGGTTTATCTGCATAGAATTCATCAAAAATTGGTTTATAGGTTTCTAATTGATGATCTCTTATAGGAGAATAATATTTATTTTCTATTAAAATGGCATGTTCTTCGATTTTATTATTCCTCTTTAAATCGACCTCCACCCACAAATCTATTTTCTGTTGTTGCTTTTTCACACTGATTCTATCAACTACTGTATAATTCAAGTCTAATTCTTTGCCAAGTAGTTTGAATAGCATATACATACAATAGCGGTACAAAATAGGTTGGTGTTCTTTTACATAGCGATAATTGGTACAGCGAAAACACCATGAAAGAACATAGTCCATAATAGTTTCAACATGCCCATCTTTGCATGAATCATCTATCATAAAAAATGGTTTGTATTCTCGGAGCATAATTATATTTATTAACTTTTATTGACTTTATGTAATAACAAAAGTGTGAACAAACTATATATATCGGTAAATTCGGGCTTCCACTCCCATGACTTCCAATATATGCAGAATGCCCACACCTATAGTGTGAACATTCGCAATATTGAGGAAAGTCATTTTAATTTGAGGAAGATTGAATTTATCCTTAATACAGCAAATGCTTATTTATGTATGTCTTGCATCGCCTTTACGATGCCGGTGGGTCATAGGCGGTTAAATTATTTCATTAATTTATTTATTTCAGTCATAATATATTGCAGATTTGTTTTGACTGCAGGATTACTTAAATGTGACATATAAAAATTAGCAATTGCTAATTCACCATATGATATGGAATCAACGTGACATACAAGTTTGTCTGAAATAAATTTAAGCATATTACGTATTGAAAGATCTTGCCAATCAAAAACTTTTGTGTTTAGGAAACTATCTATATCCTGTGCTATTTCACTTCTACCTTTTTCATGGTAATAATTCTGAATGGAGTATTGTTTATTACCTTTTTCAAGAAACATCACCCTAAATAAAACGAGGAAAGAATCAAAAACCATTAAATATTCGCTTTGATTCTGAGAAAGATGAGTATCAATTGATAATAACTTGTTATAACGATAATTCAATTGTTGTATATTAAATACGACTTGTTGTTCAAATGGGGTCGTAATCAATTTATTGTTAATATCAAATGTTACATCATCCATATTACTTGCTACATGCTATTTCTTTCAATACATTTTCTTTTAGGTTCTTTTCAAAGTTTGCAAATTCTATGTCACTTGCTGCTTGGAGTTTTTCTTTTTCTTCTTGTGATAGCTGTTCGTTGGTTTCAATATTACCTTTTTGCATTGCATTGGCAAACTCTAATGCTTTATGAACTTCATCACTTGTTATAGGAATACTTCTATATCTTTTAACACTCCATGCAAACAAATACTTAAGAAATGCAAAAAGGTTGCGTTGCAGAACTCGTTCGTATTCTTTTAGTTTGTGCTTATTTGCCATAATCACATTTTTATATATTGTTAGCAGAATTTTGCAATGGGGAATGAGCCAACAGAGTCATATTGAATATAGTTTTGATTCAAATCAATATTTTGCATCTTTGTTGTTATTTTGGAAGATGCTTTTTTCTTTAATTTTATTTTTCGAATGACAATCTCATTTGCATTAAATAAATCCGATTGAAAATCTTGATGTAAACGACTTGCCGTTGCAAAAATGTATTTCATGAAAATTTCAGAAGCATGTAATTGTTTTTCTGCATTTCCACCAGTTTGCCCTCTTTTTAGTTCTATCAATAAGACAAAAGTATTTAACTTTGTTTCTACTATCAATATGTAGTCACAAAACTTGCATAATCCTTCTGGAACTTTGTCTGGATGCTTAGCAAAGAATGGTAAAAAATTGAAATCATCCATACTAAATCTATACAAAGTCCACAAGAGATTTTTTCTTCCAGTCCCATCAATTGCTACTCGTTGAGGTTCCAATTCTCCTTTCTCCTCAATCATAACATTTTGAGGTATTGAGGAGAAACGTTTGTTTAGTATACTACATAATATATCATACTCGGTCATAATCTTTCTCTTCTTGCAAACGATCGAATAATGTTTCTGTTATTTGATTCTGCTCATTTATTGTGTTATCAATACTTTGAACAGAAAAACCGTCATCAGATACTTTTATATCAACAACCTCCAAATCACGTTTTCGTTTTCCATAATTAAAATACTTGACTGCTATAGCGTCTTTGTTCAGAAGCATATTATCATTGTATCCCAATTCTGTTACGAGTTGTTTATCTGACAACGCCCCAGCCATGACTAGGTTGTTAAATTCCCGAATTATATAATCACTATGAGTACTGATAATAATTCGGAGTTTTAGCTTTGAAAGGATAGCAAATATCCGTGTTAGACGAATTTGAACATCCGGGTGAAAATTCATCTCCGGTTCATCAATTATCAGCAGATCCCCTTCTTGAGCGATGTGTTTTAGATATATTACAAGACTTGACATCGTTTTTACTATTGATGAAGACATATGAATAGGGATATGTTTTGAAGCGCCAACTCTTGATGAAATAAATTCGACATCACCATTTTTTGTGATTTTTACTTCACCATTTAACACCCCACCCTCAATCATTTCAGCAATAGCATAATAAGTACTTTTTATTTTTTGAACATTTTCTAAATCATTAGCAATTCGCAAACTACTCCTAACTGCTAAAGGATAACGTCGAGAACTACTATTTACGATATCTAAAATGTCTATTTCGGAATGAGTACTTTTTTGCTGAATACGATCAATTAATTCATTTCGTCTTAGTGACAACTCTGTCTTGAAAGTATAAATAGAATTACGCTCAACAGTTAGCATCCTAACTCCATTGGGATTTCCTAAACATAAAAGGCGAAAAAAGCGGTTTAACATGAAGATGAGATTTATTTGCTCTTCACGCGTTGTGTCGTTAGTTTTGCCATTATACAAATAGATTACTTCATTAGAATTTGCCTCTTTTGAAAAGATACGTTCAGATTCACTATTTCTCGTGCCGAGTTGAGAAGGGTTGTGAATGATTTCTTCATATTCGTCCTTAGTAATATACAATTTTATATTAAACTGAGAAAACAATCTCTCAACCATTGTATCTCCGATGCCAAAAATACTACCTAAACGAAACTTGACACCAATCGCAATGTCATCAAGGAAATTGTTAATCAAAGTCTCATCTAATGAGAATTTATGTTCAGACAATAGAGTTTTAACAATTCTATTTATGGTCTTAGACTCAATATATTCAGAATCATCATATATTGCATATAACAAATATGACAAGTATGTTTTACCTGTACTATTTGGACCACAAAATATGGTAAGTGGCTTGTTTAGGTCTATTGTAGCACTTTTAATAGGACCTAAAGATTTTACTTCTGCTATCATAATATGATAAATGAATTTTGCTTGCAAATTTACTGCTTTTTTGTTAAATTTGCAAATAAATTATGAAGATTGCTTGTTTTTATGCTGTTTTGTGTGCTGGGAAGTTTAAGTTTGCACTTGTTTTATTGTGTTACAGAGTCCATATGAAGGCTAAATAGTAGGTTCTTGCGCTTTTAGGTCTTGATAAATAAGAGCACGGATGAAGGTGTTTAGAGTGCGGTATTGTTTGCGTTTGTGGGTTGTCGGGTCGATGGGAGCTTGTGGGTCGGGTTTGCGGATCTGCTTTTTGAAGCGAGATTTGTAGTCGTTTAATGTTATGGCTTGTGCGGCTTTGGTCGGGTCGCTTAAGACGGCTTGAGTGGCAGCTTCAGGATTGTCTGCCGATTGGGCGGCACGGAGTTCTTGGTCAAGGTGGATGAGTTCGGTAGTAAGGCGGTTGGCTTCGCGGAAGATGTGGATATTGCGAAGTTCCGCACCTTGCGGCGGGTTCTTCTTGTAGTTGCGAGGATGACGGACAGCATAAGCTTCTTGTCTGCCTTCAAAGATTACTTTGCCATTTTCGTCTTTGTACTTCTTTTGACGATGGATAATGCCTTGTTTGACAAGTGTGCCGTGAACTTCGGCAAATGGGACTTCGAGATTTACAATTGCCATGATGAGGTTAAATATTAAAGGGTTTAAGATAAGCGTATTATTTCCTTTATAGCAGTGGAGAAATGCTATTTATGATATATATTGTTTGAGTTGTTTTGTGGATGGTACTATTGTCTTCGGTCTGTTGATACGATGTGAGTATTGTGTGGTCTGCAGACTAACGCGGTAATATCGTGCTAACATCCCGCTAATCACCCGCTCTGTGTCGCTTATAGTATGCTGCAAAGGTACTGCTTTATTTGGAGATGTGCAAGAGGGTTGCGGTGCTTTTTCGTTTGATTTGAAGATTTTTGAATGATTTGTTGCGGATTTGAGAAATATTTTGTAATTTTGCAATGCCTAAAGGAATGGTTCTGGATATGTTTTCAGTTTTTCCTTTAGACAAAGCGAACATTTACATAATTAAGAAGGTATTATTCCGTATCATGATTGCCAAGATGGGTCAGGACGGTCACGACCGCGGCGCGAAAGTCGTTGCCACCGGTTATGCCGATTGCGGCTTCGACGTGGATATGGGACCGCTGTTCCAGACTCCTGAAGAGGCTGCCAAACAAGCCGTTGAAAACGACGTTCACGTACTTGGTGTCAGCTCGCTTGCCGCAGGTCATAAGACCTTGATTCCGCAGGTTATTGCCGAACTCAAGAAACTCGGTCGTGAGGACATCCTCGTTACCGCCGGCGGTGTCATCCCCGCACAGGACTACGACTTCCTCTATAAGGCAGGTGTCGCCGCGATATTTGGCCCTGGTACTCCTGTAGCATATAGTGCTAAAGTCGTCATGCAACTGCTGATGGCAGAATAATTTATCAAAACCAGATACCATCTCTACATTTAGTTAGAGATGGTATCTTTTAAACCTAAACAAAATTGTTAATAGCATTAACACTCGACTATGACTCGTAAAACTATAATAGCTATTATCATTTCTTTTGTCGTGTTGACAGGAGGGGCATGTGCTTTTGTTATACTCAAAGCTGACATTATGGCTGAGAGTATTTTAACAGAACAACTTAACAAGTTATCTGCAGAAAAGCAATTGCCACTCACATGGTCTGACATGCACGTACATCTAATAAACGGTTCAATACGCATTGACAGCCTTACTTTAAATCTAACAGCCGCTCATAAGACCAAACACGATACTGCATGCATCATGGTGCAGATACCCAAACTATATATAGGACGAATCCACTGGATAAAACTAATCAAGCATCGTGTGTTGCGTATTGACAAGATAAACATCAGGCAACCACACATCATCACACGAAGCCCGAAAGAAGCAATGCAGGCTTTGTCACACAATGAAAGCGATACTGCCAAACACGGACCTATACCTGTACATGGTATTGAGATACGCACTGTAAACATCAAGAACGGCTCGTTCGCCTTTTCACAAATAACAGACAAACTACAAATGCAAGCAGACTCTGTGTCACTGTCAATTTATCATCTTGCATACAATTTCGCAGATTCAACGTTCAGTTTCTGCGACTCATTATATCATTTCAAGACCACAAATACCTGTTTTACGTCTGCCAACGGATTATTTCGTGTAAAGACAAAAACCATTGAGACTGCAGACGCAGGTAAAATAATAATTAAGAACATTACAGGAGGAAATACCGACAAAAAAGAGCAGCATGCAAGTCGTATGGGCAAGATTCCTTCCACATGGGCACAATTTGACATCAAGCAGGCAAGCACATCTCCTATAAACATCATTCGTATGGCAAAAGCTCGCGAGATAAAGATAGGCAGAGTTGATGTGCAAGGCAGCCAAGTGAGCATATACCGTGACAACCAATATCCGCCTCGCAAACAATACCCAATGCCTCAAGAGGCAATTGCAGGCATTAGCATACCACTTAATATAGGAGAAGTCGGCGTAACAACAGACAGATTTAATGTCAGTTTGACGCTTGACGGAATACACTCAGGTTCAATGGTACTTAAGAACAACAATATCAAAATCAGCAATCTCACCAATACCAAAGGCAAAACTTTTCATACAAAACTTACAAGCACTTTGGAAGACGGAGGCAACATTCATGCAGATATTGATATGGTGCTTAACCATAAGTGTGAATTCTCATGCATAACCGAAATAACCAATACAAGCGGTAACAACTTTCTCAGTTTTACCAAACCGCTGTTAGGTATAAACGCCCGTTGCAACATACATAATCTTACCATGAATTCACATGGCGACAAGGATAAGCAACAGAGCACTTTCTGCATGCAATACGACTCATTGGGTATTTCTATCGACAAAACAACACCAATAGAACGCTTATCCAAGATGGCAGGAGTTATCAATACGTTTGCTCCTTCTGTGTTGTTTAGGCAGAATCCGCGACAAAAGGGTCAAATGCCTCAAAGTTATCAAGTACAATGCACACGAGACCCGTGGAAACCATTCCCTGTTTACCTGTTCGGACCTCTTTCTGAAGGAATATTCCAAACTGTGCTGCCACCTGCTATAGCTAAAACCATTGAGAAGAAACGCAAACATCAGACACTGCATCACATGAAATGAGTTTATACTTACTACATTTTTTCAAATGTCTGTTTGTATATAACAATAAAACACATTACTTTTGCATGCAGTCATGAAATGAAACCATATTACTAACCAAATAAAACAATCAGGACTATGTTACTTATGATTGGCACAACAGAGATTATTATCATCGCGCTTATCATCCTACTCTTGTTCGGAGGCGCAAAGATTCCACAGCTGATGAAAGGTATCGGCAAAGGAGTAAAGTCATACAAAGAAGGGTTACAGGGAGTTGACGATGATGACCCAAAGAAAGAAAACGTTGACCCAAAGAAAGAAAACGTTGACCCAAAGAATAACAACAAAGCAGAAGAAAATGAGTAATATTCAATTCTGAAGCTTTTAACAGTTATTCGTTAGTACTTTCTTTATAAACAATCAGAGCGGCAAAATTGCCGCTCTGATTTTAATTATCAAGATGATTGAGTTTATTTAACCTGCATACCCATTACGTTGTAGCGTACACCGTCACGGATAATGTAGATTATACCATTCTCAAGCACTTTCTGAACATCTTTCTTAACGGTAATGTCATCAACACCGTCACCTACCTGCTTGTAGATATAAACGTTGTCAAGGAACATCTTTGCAGGCATCCAATCCCACTTGAGTTGGTAGATGTTAGCAAGGTTGATACCGTTGTAGAGTGAGAACTCGAAGTCAACAGAATTCCACTTGCCTGCCTCGAGAGGTTTGGTTGTAGCAGCCTCAGCACCCCAGATAGGAGTGAAGCCGATAGAAGTACCTTCGATAGGATAGATATCCATGTGAACAGCATAGTAGTCGGTTGCATCGAATGCGGCAACGTTGTTGTTGAGTTCCCAACCCATGTAGTTTGCATTGTAGAGGAAGTAAACTGTGTCACCCTCAGCAATTGCACCGCGTGTGATAACAGTTGACTGACCCCAACCACCAAGGTTGAACCAAGTAGCAGGTGTGTAAACGTCAGAGAAGATAGAGATGACATCTTCAGCAGCTGCTGTTGGAGCAGGAGCAGGAGCGGGAGCATCAAGAGTCTTCACAGCGACAGCTACAGCTTCTGCCTTGTTGTTGTTGTCATCAGAAGCAACTACGCTGAAGTTGTATTCTGTGCCGGCATTAAGGTTGGAGATAGTGATATATACATCAGCATCCGAAGCGCCTGCAGTCTTAGCAAGTTCCTCCTCACCGTTGTAGATAGTGAAGTTAACAGCACCCGAGTTGTCGGTAGCCTTCATCTTCAGACTTGCAGTGAAGTAGTAAGCCTCGTTCATTTCTGCAGCAACGTTAGCCGGAGCCTCGCTGTCAACGAGTTCGGTTGTACGATAGAAGTAAGCGTTGCCAATCCAGAGAGTGAGATTGCGAGCCTCGTCAATCTTAACCTGCCATACTCTACCCCAGTTGGTAATCTGGTCGTATTGCTCTTTTGCTATGTCGATGGAGTTCCACTGCTGTCCTTTGAGGTCAACATATACGCCTTGCTCAGCACCACCCCAGATAGGTACGATGCGGATCTTTGCATCTTCTGCAATCCAGATATCGTAATGGAGATATTCCATATTCAAGCAGTTGAGTTCGAATCCTTCAGTTCCGAAGTAACCAAGGTCGGTAGTAACATACTTCTTGCCATAGGTATCCTGTGTGTACTGAGTACCTGAACCCCACTCAGCAAATACCATGTCGGCATTGTAAGTAGGCGAGTACATAGCCTTAACCTGTGCTTCAGGCCAAGTTGGAACAGGAGCGGCAGCATCAGGCTCGGTAAGTTTAGTCATTGCCTTTGTACCAACAACGGTGAGAGCCTTCTTGGCAGGAACAACAACTTCGTTATTATCAGTCGGAGCACCGTAAGCTACAAGGTGGTTAGCAGTACTGTTGTTGTAGTTTGCACCTGCAGTAACAATGATGTTGCCGGCATAGTCGAATGAGATTGAGCCAAGAGCAGCAAATGCTGTTTCATATTTGGTAACGAAGGTCAATGCCGGGGTATCGTCTGTCCAAGTTACAGAATAAACCAGAATGTTTCCGTCACCATCAACGATAACGAGTTCTGACAAGTCGCGTGATACGGCGCATCCACCACCAAGCGAACCAGTCAAGTCGGCTGTTTCACCTTCAGGAAGAGCAACGTATGTGCGCTCACCCTTCACATTGTAGAATTGGAGTGAACGAGCACCTGCAGCATTGTTGGGTTTAGCGCGTGAGCAAGAGAAGAATGCTCCATGCTCATTTGCATTGATAACAAACATCTGAGCAGCATTTTCCTGCAGAGGGAATGCGAGTGTAGGAGCCTTATCCCATGTTCTGAGAATTGAACCGTCAGCCTGACCAATCTGATAAACATTCACGCCATGTTGATAGAGTGAGTTATCAGCAGGAACATCTTCGTTCATAGCATAGAGAACAGTGCTTGCACCTTCGCCATAAACGCCAACTGCTGCAGTACTTGAACCCATAGCAACACCTTCTGCATTAGTCCAGAGACCAACACCGTCCTGTGTGCCGATAAAGAATGAGTCAGCTTTAAGAGTAAACGGATCCATTACATAAATACCACCGTGGCTGTCTCCCCAGTCTGCAATATATACAGTGCCGTCAGCACCAACAGCCGGACGTCCTATGCTCTGCCATTTCGGCTGACCAGCCATAATATCCTCTGCTGCGAGAGTGAAGTCCTGATTGTAAACATAAATACCACCGGTACCAGATCCAGAACGATTAGCTATATACATACGTCCGAAGTAGTCTGATTCAGGACTGTTGTCAATAGTGAGGTGGCATTTCTTCAGGTCTTGACCTTCAAACAATTTGGTGAACTCCTTAACAGGATTAGCTTTCAGCTCAACAGCCCAAGTCATTTCACCTTCCGGAATGTCAGCAGGAGCTATAACAGCGATATTCTCACCTTTCTTAGGAGCGTCAACAGCAACTTTACCTGCTTCTTCACCATTGTTGTAGAATACGATGTTAGCCTCTGTACCATCAATGTTGGCATTGTATGAGAACTTATAGTTATCACCGTCTTTCTCAACTTTGAGTCCATAAGCATAAATACGTGCATCAGCAGTTGGAACGACAACAGGTTTCTCAGGAGTAGCAGGTTTCTCATTGCTTGCGCCAACTGTATAAACGATGTCAATACGTTTAGCTGCGCCAGCATACGGGAAATAGAAGAATGCACCCTCAAGAGCGACACCGTCTTCATAAGTAGCAGTAGTGTTATAGGTAGCCTTCTGACCTTCGAGAGCCATATCCTTGAAGCCATCACCAAGGTTGATTTGAGCAACCATGCCGGTAACAGGCTCAGTCCACTCGGCAACAAACGACAAGGTCTTGTCGGCATTGCGGGTGATATTCCACTCAACTGCAGTCCATTGTGCCGGATCAATTACAGTGCCTTCGGTAGTGAACGCCTCAACACCATAATATGTGGCAGGCTCAAGAGCAGGAGCAGCAACTTCTTCGAAACCGAGAGAATAGAAGTTGAGTGCACCTGCAGGATATGTGATAGCAACATCACCTGCCGCAACAGGGAATAACACATACGGGAACACATTATAACTCGTTGAGTCTGTAATAGGCACAACAGTCTTCGCGCTTTCCAGAATGAGCTCGTTAAAGATTGTGTCACCATTCTGCACTGCCACAAGGTTTCTGTCAGTAGCACTGCTACTGCTTGTACGAACTGCCACATAGACAATACCTTCTTTTGCAACAGTCAGTTTCATGTTGTTCTTTGCAGAACTCTTACCACCAACTTTCAAACGATAGAAATACTCTGTGAAATCTTCGGGCTCACCGAATTTGGCGACATTTTCATCAATCTCAATCTTGCTGTCGGTATCGATGACTCTGAGACTCAGGTTAGCTGTTGCGAACACACTGTCGTTCAATGTTCCTTTAGCAGACTTTGCTGTGAACACGATTTCCTCTCTTGGAGCCTTGGCGGTATAATCAATCTCAATGGAATTGATTTGTACCTGCACATTGCTTTCACCACCGAGCTGAGTGTTCTGCATAGAGAACTGTGCTGCATTGATGGTATAAGCCCCTGCAGTACCTGTCACTACTTCATCTCCGACTTTAACAGTCAGTGTGCCTTCCTGCTTGAAGTCAATCTTGATGGAATTGATAACACCTTCGTTAATGGCAACTGTGATGATATTGCCATTACCATCGGCTCTGTTAGCATAAAGACGGAAATCACCGGCTTTGTTAAGTCCGGGCAAGTTGTCATTTCCGCCCTTATCAGCCAAAACAGTGAACAATGTTTCATCAAGGCTTACGATAGCAGCATTGTTCCCTTCTGTCATGTTTGATGTTGTAGAGCCGGCATATTTCATGACAGCCGTCTCAGCAAACATCATAGTACTTGCGCAAAGGAGCGCAAACAAGAAAGTTACTTTCTTCATGATAATTTGGATTTTAGTTAAACATTATGTTGATTGTTAGTATTTAATGTCATTTTGTGGACTTCACAACAAGCCATTATCACACTATTCGCAGCAAAATTACAAAGATTTCTTAAACTGAGCAAATAATTATTATATGTTTTGCAACATGTTTTTGGGGTAATCAGGTCAGGCATGAAGACTTTCGATTGAGAGAAAGTATTTCGATCGAGAGCAAAAATGACATCTGTGAAACCTATAGTGATCCTATAGTGCCCCAAGAGTGATTCGAAAGGTAAAATCAGCAGTTTCGAAACATAGGAAATTTTGATTTGTACATATAAGGAATAAGCAGTAACTTTGCAGTCAAATTAAAATTTGACAACAACATGATGACAAGCAAAGAGATTCGCCAGTCCTTTTTGGACTATATGTCAAGCAAAGGGCACAAGATAGTACCCTCAGCACCGATGGTAATAAAAGACGACCCGACGCTGATGTTCACCAACGCGGGCATGAATCAATTCAAGAATATCATTCTAGGTAACGACCCCATCACATTCCGTCGCGCATGCGACTCGCAGAAGTGCCTGCGTGTTAGCGGCAAGCACAACGACCTTGAGGCTGTAGGCAACGACACATACCACCACACGATGTTCGAGATGCTGGGCAACTGGTCGTTTGGCGACTACTTCAAAGAAGGGGCAATAGACTATGCGTGGGAATACCTGACAGAAGTGCTGAAAATAGACAAAGAGAAACTCTATGTCACCGTGTTTGAAGGTTCTCCAGACGAAGGTCTGCCACGCGACGACGAGGCAGCCGAACTCTGGAAAAAGCATGTGTCAGCCGACCGCATCATACTCGGCAACCACCATGACAATTTCTGGGAGATGGGTGACACAGGTCCTTGCGGGCCTTGCTCGGAGATACATATCGACCTCCGTGACCAGTCGGAGATAGACAAGATTCCAGGCAGAGATATAATAAACAAAGACCACCCCCAGGTGATAGAGATTTGGAATATCGTCTTCATGCAGTATCTGAAGAAAGCAGACGGCAGTCTGGAAGAGTTGCCAAACAAAGTGATAGACACCGGCATGGGTTTTGAGCGTCTCTGCATGGCAATGCAAGGCAAGCAGTCAAACTACGACACCGACGTATTCCAGCCGATGATAAGGAAAATAGAGAGTCTTACCAACGGGCAGAGATATGGCGAAAACACGAAGACTGACGTGGCATTCCGCGTAATAGCCGACCACATACGCACAATCTCGTTTGCCATCACCGACGGTCAACTGCCAAGCAACGCCAAGGCAGGCTACGTGATACGCCGCATACTCCGCCGCGCAGTGCGCTATGGCTACACATTCCTCGATCAGAAAGAGGCATTTCTCTACAAACTTGTGCCCCAACTGATACAAGACATGGGCGAAGCATACCCTGAACTGAAGGCTCAACAGAGTCTCATCGAGAAGGTGATAAAAGAGGAGGAAGAGGCATTCCTGAGAACACTTGACAAAGGCATCTCACTGCTTGACAAGATTATGAAGTCGAAAGTGGAAAGTCAGAAGTCAAAAGACGACAACGTTATAAGCGGCAAAGACGTGTTTGTTCTTTATGACACCTACGGTTTTCCGCTTGACCTGACAGAACTTATTCTGCGCGAGAACAACTTCACCACCAACGAAGACGAGTTCAATGCAGAAATGCAAAAGCAGAAAGAGCGTGCGCGCAACGCACAGAAACAGGAGACGGGCGACTGGATTGTACTCCGTGAAGGCGAGACAGAGTTCGTAGGCTATGACGTGCTTGAATGCGAGACAGAGATACTGCGTTATCGCGAAGTTAAACAGAAAGACAAGACATTCTATCAGTTAGTACTCTCAAGAACTCCATTCTATGCAGAGAAAGGCGGTCAGGTGGGTGATACAGGATGGTTGAAAGCAGAAGATTCGAGTTCTGAAGACTTGAAGATTGTTGACACGAAGAACGAGAACAACCTCGCAGTGCATATAACAACCGCACTACCGGCTGAGACTGAGGGTGTTTTCACAGCAAAAGTAGATGCCGCCAGACGACAGGCTATTGCCAACAACCACACAGCAACCCACCTGCTACATCTTGCTCTGCGCACAGTGCTCGGCACACATGTAGAGCAGAAAGGTTCGCTTGTGACACCGGAGTCGCTACGCTTTGACTTTTCACATTTCCAGAAGGTTACGCCTGAAGAACTGCGCAAGACTGAGCAGTTGGCAAACGAGATGATACGCCAAGACTACAAACTGGAAGAGAGTCGCCACACGCCAATAGCAGAAGCAAAGGCAATGGGTGCGATGGCACTGTTCGGAGAGAAATACGGCGACGATGTGCGCGTAATCAAATACGGCAACTCAATAGAACTCTGCGGCGGCACACACGTCAGCAGCACAGGCAAGATAGGTTCAGTACGTATAGTGATGGAGACGAGTGTGGCGGCAGGTGTGCGTCGAATAGAAGCGGTTACAGCAGGCAAGGCAGACGAATTGTTCTACCTGCAACAAGATATGCTCGGCAACCTGCGTTCTCTGTTCAACAACGCTCCTGACATTGTGGCGGCAATACGCAAGGCAATAGATGAAAACGCCGCACTGAAGAAGAAAGCAGAGGAGTTCATGCAAGAGAGACTGATGCAATACCGCGACAAGATAATTGAGCAAGCAGAAGAAATCAACGGCATCAAGATAGTACGCCTGAAAGGCGAACAGAGTCCTGACATGATACGCGGCATGCTGCCACTGCTGAGAGGCAAATTCACAGACGTGTGTTTTGCAGTGGTAGGCGCAACAGAGTCAGAAGGTAAACCTATGATTTCAGTATTCCTTTCGCAGCCGCTGATAGATGCAGGTCTCAACGCAGGCGCTTTGATAAAATCCGCAGCAAGACACATACAAGGCGGAGGCGGAGGCACACCATTCATGGCAACTGCGGGCGGCAAAAACACAGAAGGACTTGACGCTGCAATGAAAGAGATAATTGAGTGCATAGTTAACATTTGACAATAGACATTGTAAATATTGACACAGATATCTTGCTGTGGATAAACAGCATGCACACCAGTTTGCTTGATACATTCATGTGGAATGTGTCAAGCAAATACATTTGGATTCCGATGTATTTGCTGATGGTGGCACTGCTTGCAAAACGCTATGGCTGGCGGTGTCTGTGGATGCTACTGGCAATAGGTGTCGCCTTCGGTCTGTCGGATTACATTTCTCATCTTCTGAAACATATTGTCTGCCGCCCGCGACCAACACACGAGGAGTCACTCGCAGACCTTATATATATAGTTAACGATTACCGCGGCGGAAAATACGGTTTTCCGAGTTCACATGCCGCCGACACCATGTCGCTTGCCCTACTCTTCTCGCTGATATGGCGAGACTGGCGTACTACACTCACTCTGATGCTTTGGGTGACAGCAAACTGCTTGAGCAGAATGTATCTTGGAGTTCACTACCCTGGCGACATCGTATGCGGTCTGCTGCTTGGCGCAACATTCGCATTAGGAGCATATTGGGTGCTTAGAGCATGCAAAGTGACAAAAAAAAGCGAGACGAAAATCTCACCTCACTGGCTTGAATATGCATTGCCTGCGATATTCTTTGTCACACTTATATTCTCATTTATTGTATAGAATCCGGCTGCACAACCACTGCTTCAGCCTCTGCTACTTTCATACGGGTAGCCGCCTGACGCTTTGCGCGAATCTCACGCAAGAGCAAGAGAAACACCTCTTTTTGCCCATCGTTCATAGTTTGAAGCAACTCCTCCCTCATCATTGACATTCTCAAAGCGACCGAGTCGCGCGACTCCTCAGGCTTGCGCATGCGAGCATACTTGAGATGAATCTTATAAATGGTATCACGCTGTTCTTTTGTGAGATGAAGGTCTCGCTGCAGACGCTCAGTCTGCTTCTGAGCGACCTGCTCAGGAGTACGCTGAGGTCTGTTCGCATCCTCCTGGACTTGAGCAAAAGCCAAGACAGGGAGAAAGAACATGACAACGAGTAGAAATTTCTTCATAGGCATGACACTAAACAACTATATTTAGCGCAACAAACATCGTGCCAAAAGCCATTATTGTACATATTAAGAAAAGTTACTATCTTTGCAGGCGTGAGAAACGAATGGCATATAGCTAAGAGGATATACTTCTCCGAAGAGAACAAATCGGGCAAGCAAATGTCACGTCCGGCAGTGCGTGTAGCATTGTTGGGCATAATAATCGGCATCATGGTCATGGTGCTTACCGTGTTTATTGTGACCGGCTTCAAGAGTGCAATAACCGACAAGGTGGTCGGCTTCGGGAGTCACATACAAGTTGTCAACTTCGACAACAACAACACATACGAAATGCGTCCAATAGTTGTCAGCGACACCTTGCTTGACAAACTTGGCAGTATAAACGGCGTCAGCAGCGTAGAACCCTTTGCCACCAAACCTGGCATGCTGAAGACTGACAATCAGTTTCAGGCGGTTATATATAAAGGTGTCGAAAGACAAAAGGAGAATCAGCATACACATTCGCAGTGCAAGTTGTTTTTCGAAAGAAATCTGACAGAAGGCAAAATGCCTGAGAATGAGCGAGACATCATTATCTCGAAGAACATAGCCAACAAGTTGCAACTTAAGACAGACACAACAGTGATGTGCTACTTTATAGAAGACAATGTTCTTGCCCGCAAACTGCACATCACAGGTATTTACCGCACCGACTTCACTGAATACGACGACTTGTTTATCATAGGCGACCTGAGTCAAGTGCAACATCTCAACGGTTGGGACTCGCTGCAAGTCAGCGGCATAGAGATAATGATAGACGACTTCAGCCGACTTGAAGAGATTAGCAACCGTGTATATTTCGCCACTGCCAACCGTGCAGACAGAGACGGTGATTTTCTGATGACGCAGAATGTGATTCAGCAAAACCCTGCATTGTTTTCTTGGCTTGACCTGCTTGACATGAATGTGCTTGTCATAATAATTCTTATGCTCTGTGTGAGCGGGTTCAACATCATATCGGGTCTGCTGATTCTGATTCTTGACGGAATACAGTTCATAGGAACGATGAAGGCTCTCGGAGCAGACGACCGCTACATTCGCCGCATCTACCTGATGCAGGCGGCAATGCTCATTGGCAAAGGAATGTTATGGGGCAATCTGATTGCACTTGTGATATGCACTTTGCAATACTACCTCCACATCATACCTCTTGATTCTGCCGCATACTACGTCAGTTACGTGCCCATCTGTTTCCACTGGGGCTGGTGGATAGTGCTCAACATCGGCACTTTGGCGGTATCGATGCTGATACTTCTTGCACCATCGGCAATAATAACCAAGATATCGCCTGCAAAGGTGATGAAGTTCGAATAGTTCTCACGATCGGCAAAGCCGTGGATAATTGACAGTTGATATGCATTTTACTACATCGGTAAATATAAAACATTCAGAACGGGAGATTGGATATGAGGACAAGATTCTCATGCTTGGTTCGTGCTTTAGCGACAACATCTCTGAAAAACTCAAAGAAGCATATTTTCAGGTAGCGACCAACCCGTTCGGTATTCTGTACAACGCGCTTTCTATAGCCCGATGCATTGAGACACTGACGAACGAAGACAACAGTCAAGTGCCGATAGTACACCACGATGGTTTGTGGCATTCGATGCTTCATCACGGCGACTTCTCTTGCGCTGACAAGAAAGAGTTCGAGAAGAAGATTGCCGACAGTGTTGCCGCCGGCAGACGAGCGATAGAAGAAGCCTCGGTGATAACAGTCACTTTCGGCACCGCGTGGGTATATGAAATGAACGGCGAAGTGGTAAGCAACTGTCACAAGATGCCGTCAGAACAGTTCACACGCAGACGGCTGAGTGTCAACGAGATTGCATGTTGCTGGCAAAAGATACTGTCGCTGCCCGTAATGCAAAACAAGCACGTGATATTCACAGTGTCACCCATACGCCACCTGAAAGACGGATTGCATGAAAACCAACTGAGCAAAGCCACGCTTCTGCTCGCCTGCGAGCAGTTGAATGAAACAAGAGGGGCTGTTGATTATTTTCCTTCGTATGAGATAATGATGGATGAACTGCGTGACTACAGATTCTACGCTGACGACATGCTGCATCCGTCGGCAGTGGCAACAGAGTATATCTGGCAGCGTTTTGCTGACACGTACTTCTCTGAATTCACCAAATCAGAGATGAAGGCACTTCACCAACTCTACACCGACAGACAACACAAGCCGCTGCATGAAGACACAACGGCTTGTATTGAATTCAAAGAAAAGACTGAGGCAAAAGCAGATATGCTGAGAAAGCGGTATCCGTGGATACCGTAGCAACACCGCTACAACCTTTCCAACTCAACAGTGAAGTGACGCATGAGTGGCGCCTCTTTTGTTATGCGGAGACCTCGGCTTATCTCATGACGACGGTCATACACATTCTTCAAAGCCGCCGCCACTACATTCATGTGGTTGTCGGTATATACACGGCGGGGAATACAAAGTCTGACGAGGTCAAGCCCTCCGAAGCGGTTCTCACGTGTGAACGGGTCACGGTCGGCAAGTATATACCCTATCTCGCAGGCACGGATACCGGCCTCGAGATACAACTCGCAGGTGAGAGTCTGCGCAGGGAATTCCTCCTTCGGAATACGGTCAAGCACACGGTCGGCATCAACAAAGATGGCATGACCGCCTGCAGGACGCTGATAAGGAATACCATATTCATCGAGTTTCTGAGCCAGATACTGAACCTGACGGATACGCGTGTCGAGCATGTCGAACTCCGTGTTCTCGTCAAGACCCACAGCCAGTGCCGCCATGTCGCGACCATTCATGCCGCCGTAGGTGATGAAGCCCTCGTAAGGAATACAGTAGAGTTTGCAACCCTCATACCAATCCTCGCGGTTGGTGGCTATGAAACCGCCCATGTTCACCAGACCGTCTTTCTTTGAAGACATGGTCATGCAGTCCACGTATGAGAACATCTCGCGGGCTATCTCCTTGATTGTCTTGTCCTGATAACCTGCCTCACGGGTCTTGATGAAATAAGCGTTCTCGGCAAAACGAGCAGAGTCCATCACCACAGGCACGCCGTACTTGTGGCACAACGCCGACGTCTCGCGGATGTTCTGCATCGACACAGGCTGACCACCAACGGTGTTGTTGGTGACGGTAAGCACAAAGAAAGGCACATTGCCTTTGTTTTCCTCAAGCACTTTCTTGGTGAGTTCAAGCGACACGTTCCCCTTGAAAGGCAGTTCACGCTGAGTGTCACGGGCTTCGGGCACTGTGACATCTATCGCCTTGGCACGACGGCTCTCTATATGACCTTTCGTGGTGTCGAAATGCGCATTGCCCGGCACCACACTGCCTTTTCTTACAAGATAGGAGAACAACACGTTCTCTGCCGCACGACCCTGATGAGTGGGTATGACATACTGAAAACCCGTGAGACGGGTGATTGTGTCCTTCAACTCAAAGAAAGAGCGGGCACCCGAATAGCTCTCGTCGCCTGTCATCATCGCCGACCACTGACGGTCAGACATGGCGCCCGTGCCGGAGTCCGTCAAAAGGTCGATATACACCTGCTCGGCACGGAGCATAAAGACATTGTTCTTGGCCTCGCGAAGCCACTGTTCGCGTTCTTCGCGTGTGGATTTGCGGATGGGCTCTACCATCTTTATTTTCCACGATTCAGCAAAAGGAAGTTCCATGGTATGTGATTTTAGAAGTATTCGTCCTGCAAAGATAATACTTGTTTTGCATTCATGCAAATCATCACTTGAAACTGGCTAATTGGCTAACTAGCTAACCGTGAAATTGGCTAACTGATAACACGAGGGCGACCCCGTCAGCTGACGAGTCGCCCCTACGAAAAACGATTAACCAGTTAACCTATTAGCCTATTAACCCTTTAGCCTCATAACCCTACAACGGCTTTGCCGGTTTTGTTGCCAAACACAAAGATATAAGTCTGTAGCGAACCGCTTGCGGCATGTCTCATCACGGCATCGCGGCTGACTTCAACGCCTTGCAAGGTATATATCTTTGTCTCCGGATTTGCAAGAACCTCTTCCAATGTCTGTTCTGCAAAGATGTCTTCTAGGGCGGTCGCACCATCTGTGGTGAATGTGCCGGTCTTGGTTTCAAGCACTGTGCCTTGTGCGTCTTTGGCGGTTAGGCTGTAGTCGTAGGTAGTGCCACTGTCAAGACCTGTCACGGTAAACGAGAAGCCTGCCGCTTGTGTCTGCTGCGGTGCTTTGCCGTTGCCACGGGCATGGAAGGCAATAGATGTCAACTGTCCTTGAGCGTTGAAGAAGAGAGTACAGATGATGTTGCCCTGCTTGTCTTTGATGACGAGTTCATAGGTTGCAGCGCCGCTTACAGTTGGCCATACCACGTTGGCTGTATTGCCCGTTGGCGTTACCTGCACACCGTTTGTCTCTGTTGACTTGGCTCCTATCGGTTGCACATCAAACGAACCCCAGAAATCATGAACTAGGTAATAGATTAGATAATCAGAAGGAACATAAACGATAATACTGTAGGGTAAGTCGGGAAAAGCGAAATATTCCACCGTAGGCGGGCGCATACTGTAACAGGTAATGGTTTTAATAGCATTGCAACCATCGAAAGCATTACTCTCAATCACTTTGACAGAAGAACCGAAAATGACAGAGGAAAGACTGATGCAACCAGAAAAAGGCCAACGTTCAATATTTGTAACACTATTCGGAATAGTGACCGAGGTAAGATTGCTACAATCATAGAAAGCACCTTCTCCAATGCTTGTCACACTATTGGGAATAGCGACAGAGGTAAGACCGCTGCAAAGAGAGAAAGCATAACCTCCGATGCTTGTCACACTATTGGGAATTATAGTGGTTTTACAGCCTCTAACAAGAGTATTAGTAGAAGTCTCAATAATCGCATTACAATTATTACGACTATCATATTTAATATTTCCACTCTCCACAATCATAGATGTAAGACCGTTGCAACCTGAGAAAGCAGAGTTTCCTATGTTTGTCACACTGCTAGGAATAGTAATGGAAGTAAGACTGCTGCAACGATAGAAAGCATAGTTTCCAATGCTTGTCACACTATTGGGAATAATGACAGAAGTAAGACCTGTACGACCCATGAAAGCATAGTCTCCAATGCTTGTCACACTATTGGGAATTATAGTGGTTTTACAACCTGTAACAAGAGTATTGGTAGAAGTCTCAATAATTGCATTACAATTGTTACGACTGTCATATTTAGTATTTCCACTCTCAACAATCATAGAGGTAAGACCGCTGCAACGACAGAAAGCAGTATTTATAATGCTTGTCACGCTATTTGGAATATTTACAGATGTAAGACCGCTGCAATCAGAGAAAGCAGAACCTCCAATGCTTGTCACACTATTGGGTATAGTGACAGATATAAGACCACTGCAATCAGAGAAAGCCTGTTCTCCAATGCTTGTCACGCTATTGCCAATAGTGACCGAAGTAAGACTGCTGCAACCAGAGAAGGCACACCTTCCAATGCTTGTCACTCCATCTTTAATCACAAGACTATTGATTGTGCCTCTTTTTGAATACCAAGGAATAGAATCGAGATCGTAATAATTAGTCATATCTCCTGTTCCGGAAATGACAAGTGTCCCATTATTCAATGTCCATGTTATATTTCCTCCACTCGTGCCACCTGAGTTACCGGCAGATAAAATGGCACTAATCTTGGGTTTGGTACTTGGATTTCTTAATATTATACTACTGCTTTTGGCTGTTAAGATGTTTTCGCCTCCCACAAAATTAGTGGATGTGCCATTAACAAGAATGTCATCACATGCTTCAACCAATACAACTTTAACCTTCTCTCCGTTTGTTGTAGGAATACGGATTTCACGGTCAACACCATTCGGTTGAATATACGTGTCGTATGTCTTATACGCCGTTTTACCAGCCTCATCGTTAGTAAATGAGAATGTCACTCCTCCCATTTGGAAAGTGCCTTCGCCGCCTTTGGTTAAATTGATGTTGTACTTGTGTTTTGTCGCATCAGTCTCTATCAGTGTCACATTATAAGTGTTTTGAATGAGACCTTGAGAGTAGATCTGATTACCCATCTTGTTGTTGGTAGTTGCCTCGAATCCGTCAAACGAGGCCGCTGCCACATGAACAAATGTCATACTGCTTGCCACAATAGTAAGCAAGAGAGAAAATAAATGTTTTTTCATTGTTGTTAAATATTTACATCAGTTAAACTAATTTGAATAAATCCAAGTGTGACAGGTGGGCAGAGGTTTTGCTTTTGTGCGCAGCCCAAATATACCAATCCACCTGACGATAAGTCATCGTAGTTAAATGGTAAGTCTTCATGAAAGCATCATAGACATCAACATAGTATGCATAACTGTTTTCCATTTTTGTTAATATTGTGTTTACGCTTCCTGAATATAGCGGCAAATTGCCTTTGCTAATTACTTTTGCCAAATACTCCCTAACAATCCTGTCGTATATTGGATATGCCTTGGGATTATGACATGCACAATATTTGGTTGCAAAAGAACGAAATATTTTTGCCGGACTGCCTGCTTTTGCAATGGCGGGCACAAGTGTCTTGTCACCTGCCGCAAGACGGGCATCTATATTATGAAGTTTCATGATATCGTTCGCCAACAAAGAAATTGCAGTTACATGAGTGCTGTACGTAAGATTTAGCAAGTTCACTTTGGTAATTACCTCATGAATGTTCGTGTTGGTCGGAAATTTTGAGAAGAGTATATTGATTATCCTCTCTTGCATTTCATAGTGTGTAGCGTTGGGAATAGTACTTAATAATGCCCAACGATTCTTTACTACCCAACGTGCTTCTTTGAGTAGAGACTTTGGCGACAGAGATGTTGCTCTGGATTTCTTTGCCATAATAACTTTTTTTGCCATAATTTATTGTTTTTAGTTTGTCTGCGTTTTGATATTCGGCGGCAGACTTTCTCCGTTTATGTCAGTTGCAGCAATACCGCTGCAAAGGTATGTACGCTTTGTTTCTTGTGCAAAGTCCTTGTTGGTCCTTTTTCAGTCAGGCGTGTTAACAAAAACAAGTTCAGGCATTTGTTGATATGCCGAAGGTACCTGAGAAAACCTGTTTACGCAAGCAGACGTTTTTGTTTATCGTAATCAATGCCTGAACTTGTCATCTTAATTGTTATTGTTGTCTTTATTGCTCAATCCATTTTGTTGACCCTCCAGAGGTCCTATAGTGATCCTATAGTCAATATCGCGCTACCTATAGACATAAAGAAAGCGTGAAACTTGCTTGCTTCAATCTGGATTGTTGAGGATTCTGGACTACCTTCTTTTACCAAATATCTACCCACAAGACTCACGCCGAAACGCGAGCATTGAAAGCCTTGTCCTTGGTAAAAGAATTGTTTCAAAGTGTCCAGTTTTTCAACAATCCAAGTTCTTAGCTAAATGCTTAATTTATGTTATGTCTTTGCAGTCTTACTGCTTGTGTTTCATAGGCTAATTGTATAAATATTTTGTTTTCGCATGCAAAGATACAGTAATTGTTTTGATTATGCAAGAGTGGTTAGTGGGTGTCTGAAAAATATCTGTGACAGATATACCGTAGCGAACCCTTCTCGAAGAAAGACAGTGCCAATGTGTACCAAATGATGCCAGATAGTGCCAAAATGGGACAACGCAAAACCCCGTCATCGTATCTTTGCACCGCCTTTCAGGGACGGAAGTGTCATGTCTCTACAGATTGCCTTCGTGTCGAACTAACTGGGGAGTGTGGGTTAAGAGGCTAAAAGGCTAAAAAGTTAAAGGCTAATTGTTGAAACTTGAAACTGGCTAACTGGGGAAAAGGTGATGGGTTACAAATCGAAATTTGCATAATCCGGCAATTATTCGTAACTTTGCATGCTAATTGTGGAGTGTAGGATTTTCACTCGCATAGTACTGACAAAAACAAATAGAAATATGAACATATCTTACAAATGGCTGCGCCGGTATCTGAATGTCACTGACGATGCCGAGACTGTAGCAAAAAACCTGACCTCCATAGGTTTAGAGGTAGGAACCGTAGAAAGAGTGCAGACCATCAAGGGTGGTCTCGAAGGACTTGTGGTGGCTGAAGTGGTGACTTGTGTGCCACACCCTGACTCCGACCACCTGCATATCACGCAGACACGCATAGCGCCTGACGCCGAGCCTCTGCAGATAGTATGCGGCGCGCCTAACGTCGCCGAAGGGCAGAAAGTGATATGCGCCACCATCGGCACCACTCTCTACTCCGGTGAGGAGAGTTTCACAATAAAACGTTCAAAGATACGCGGAGCGGAGTCGTACGGCATGCTCTGTGCAGAAGACGAGATAGGCATAGGCACAAGTCATGCCGGCATCATAGTACTGCCGGAGGACGCGCCTGTCGGAATGCCTGCAAAGGAATACTACCATGTCGAAGACGACTGGCTGATAGAAGTGGATATAACCCCCAACCGCTCTGACGCATGCTCGCATTACGGCGTGGCACGCGACCTGTACGCTTTCTACAAGGCACACGGAGTTGACCTGACTCTCACCAAACCCGCGGTGGACGCTTTCAAGGTTGACGACAATAAGCTTGTCGTAGATGTCAATGTGGAGAACAAAGAGGCTTGTCCGAGATATACGGGTGTGACGATACGGGGTGTGGAGGTGAAAGCGTCGCCCGACTGGTTGCAGGACGCACTGCGCACCATAGGTCTCAGACCTATCAACAACGTGGTTGACTGTACCAACTTCGTGCTTCACGAGATGGGTCAGGCACTGCATGCTTTCGATGCAGACAGGATTCTCGGCGGGAAGATAATTGTGAAGAACGTGGCTGCGGGTACGAAATTTGTGACCCTTGACGAGGTTGAGCGTACTCTGAGCGACCAGGATCTGATGATATGCAACGCCCAAGAGCCGATGTGTATCGCAGGCGTATTCGGAGGACTGGATTCGGGAGTGACGGAGCATACTGCCAACGTATTCCTCGAGAGTGCCTATTTTGACCCGGTGTCAATCAGGAAGACCGCTCGTCGTCACGGGCTGAGCACCGACGCCTCATTCCGTTATGAGCGCGGTTGCGACCCCAACAACACGCTGTACGTGCTGAAACGCTGCGCACTGCTCATACAGGAGACCGCAGGCGGCACCATATCAATGGAGATAACAGACCAAAAGGCACAGGAATTTCCGCCTTTCGAAGTCGAGTTCAACATTGACCGTGTCAACCGTCTCATCGGCAAACAACTCGGTGATGAGCTTGTCGAGAACATACTCAATGCCCTCGAGATACAGATAAAGAGCAGAAATGCAGACACATGGCAGCTTCTCGTACCAAGATACAGAGTCGATGTGCAGCGGGAGTGCGACGTAGTGGAAGACATTCTCCGCATATACGGTTACAACAACATCGAATTCCCGGAGAAACTCAACACCAACCTTGTTTACGGCAAGCAACCCGACCCTGTATTCCTGCAACGCAGACTCAGCGAGCAACTTACAGCGCAAGGCTTCAACGAGATACTCAACAACTCACTTACCAAAGTCGGTTATTACGAGAACAACGATGTTTACCCGCTTGAGCAATGTGTACGCATAATGAACCCGCTGTCATCCGACCTCGGAGTGATGCGTCAGACATTGTTGTTCGGCGGACTGGAGAGTATTCAGCGCAATGCCAACCGCAAGAACGCAGACCTGCGGTTCTATGAGTTCGGCAACTGCTATCACTATGACAAGTCGAAGACCGAAAAACAGACATCGGAAGCAGTGGCAGAGGTTGAACCAATAGCCGCCTACAGCGAGGAGATGCATCTCGGACTGTGGCTGACAGGCAACAAGACACCTCAGTCGTGGGTAAGGGCAGACGAGAAGACCACTTTCTACCAGTTGCACGCGTATGTGCAGAATCTGCTCAAACGCTTAGGAGTGAACATCGACCGCTGCACACTTGAAGACTACAGCAATCCAATGTTTGCCGATGGTCTGCGCATCATAGCGCCCAACGGCAAAGCACTGGGATTCATGGCAGTGGTGTCAGGCAAACTGTTGAAGCAGTTTGACATCGACAATCCGGTGTATTTCGCAGACCTTGACTGGAAAATGCTGCTTCGTCAGAACAAGCAGTACAAACCTGTCATCACCAACCTGCCCAAGTATCCGGAGGTAAGGCGAGACCTTGCATTGCTGGTTGACAAACAGGTCAGATTTGCCGACCTCAGAAAAGCGGCATTCGAGACAGAACGCCGCCTGCTGAAAGAAGTGTACCTGTTTGATGTGTACGAAGGCAAGAATCTTGACTTCGGCAAAAAGTCGTATGCGCTCGCCTTTATTCTGCAAGACGAAAACAACACACTGAAAGACAAGCAGATTGAGAATATCATGCAGCGTCTGCAGAAGACATTTGAAGACAAGTTCGGAGCAAAACTCAGATAACAGGGCAAAGCACCGACCATACACGTTTGAAGAATTAACCTTTTATTCAAGTGGAATACAAATATCTGAATAATATTGAATACCCTTCTGACCTGAAGAAGTTGCCTGTGGAGGCACTGCCTGAGGTGTGTGACGAGGTGAGAGACTTCATCATTCAGTCGCTCAGCCATAACCCCGGGCATCTGGCTTCTTCGCTCGGCACGGTGGAACTGACAGTGGCGTTGCATTATGTCTATGACACACCGGAAGACAGAATAATCTGGGACGTAGGTCATCAGGCATACGCTCACAAGATACTGACAGGCAGGCGCGAACGGTTCAACACCAACCGTCAGTTCAAAGGCATTGCGCCGTTTCCGACACCGGTAGAGAGCGAGTATGACGCATTCATTGCAGGTCATGCCAGCAACAGTATCTCTGCCGCGTTGGGTGCCCAAACCGCCATTGAGAAACAGAAGGGGAAAAAACATGTTGTGACTGTCATCGGCGACGGCGCCATGACAGGAGGATTGTCGTTTGAAGGACTCAACAACACGTCAATGTTGTCGAACGACCTGCTTATTATCCTCAACGACAACAACATGGCGATAGACCCTATACGCGGAGGATTCACCCAGTATCTGCTTGACATAACCACCTCAAGCGGGTATAACCGTCTGCGCTGGTTCCTGTATCGCGCAGCAAGACGCCTGCACCTGATAGACGAGAGGAAAAAAGGCAGAATGCAGCGTTTCAACAACAGTTTGAAAGCAGTGCTCACCAAGCAGCACAAAAACGTGTTCAGCAGTCTGAACCTGCGTTACTTCGGACCTGCGGACGGTCACAACGTGAAAGACCTTGTGCGTATCCTGAATGAGATAAAAGACTACAAAGGGCCTCGCGTCTTTCATATAGTGACGGTAAAAGGCAAAGGGTATGCTCCTGCAGAGCATGACCAGACGATATGGCATGCACCGGGAGAATTCAATGTGGAGACAGGCGAGAGAAAACAGAGTGCGGGCGATCATCCGCAACTCTGGCAGGAGGTATTCGGCGAGACACTATTGGAATTGGCAAAGAAAGACAACCGCGTGATTGGTATTACTCCCGCCATGCTCGGAGGCTGTTCAATGAACATAATGCAACAGGCGATGCCTGACAGAGTGTTCGATGTAGGCATTGCTGAAGGCCATGCCGTCACCTTCTCGGCAGGTCTCGCCAAAGAGGGTATGATACCTTTCTGCAACATCTATTCGTCATTCCTGCAGCGTGCATACGACAACATCATTCATGATGTATGCATTCTCAAACTACATGTCGTACTGTGTATCGACCGCGCAGGCATTGTTGGCGCTGACGGAGTAACACATCATGGTCTTCTTGACCTTGCATACCTCCGCCCGATACCAAACCTCACCATCTGTGCGCCAATGGATGCAGACGACCTTAGAGCGATGATGCATTACGCACTTGGTTTCGATGGTCCTGTTGCAATACGCTATCCGCGAGGTGTGGCACAACTACCAACGGTACATGAACGGAACATTAGCGAAGGAGGAGAGAATGAGCAACCTGTTGACAAGGCAAGATGCCTGAAAGAAGGCAAAGAGGTCGCAGTGTTGTCTATAGGCGCAATAGGCAACGCAGTGGCAGAAGCGCTGCGGGGTACGGAATACGCCCACTATGACATGCGTTTCCTCAAGCCTGTTGATATAGCAACGCTTGATTATGTGGCAACACATTTCAGCCGGGTGTTCACAGCAGAAGACGGAGTAATTTCAGGAGGTCTTGGCAGCGCTGTACTTGAGTATTTCGCTGACAAAGGCTATCAATGTGCAGTGCACAGAATAGGAGTGAACGACCAATTTGTAGAGCATGGTTCAACAAAAGAGTTGTATCACATGCTCGGACTGGATGCAGAAGGCATCAGAGAGTTTATAGTTGACAAAGTTGAAAATAAAAAGTAGAAAGTAAAAAAGCAATGAAGAAAGGTTGAGAAAAAAAACGACAGACCTTGCTTGAAAATAAGATTCATCAAGCAATCTTTATGCTCATTTTATTGGTTTTTCCTTTTTACTTTTAAATTTATAATTGAAACAACATGAGAATTATCATTGCAGGAGCAGGCGACGTAGGAACACATCTTGCCAAACTACTTACCCGTGAGAACATGGAAATCAGTCTGATGGATGAGATACCCGAAAGACTTGGTGACCTTGAGGCGAACTACGACATGTTGACACGTGTCGGTTGTCCTACATCGCTTCATGACTTGAAAGACATAGGCGTAAAGAATGCAGACCTCTTCATCGCCGTAACACCCAACGAAAGCGTGAACATGACTGCATGTCTGATTGCGAATAGTCTGGGTGCGAAACGCACTCTTGCCCGCATCGACAACTATGAATACCTGTTGCCTGAGAACAGACAGTTCTTCGAGAAACTCGGTCTTAACCACCTTATCTACCCGGAAGTTCTTGCAGCGCATGAAATAGAAGAGGCTCTTCACACCAACTGGATGCGCTATCATCTTGTTCTCTCGGGAGGTGCATTGCATTTGTGCGTGGTAAAGGTAAGAGAGAACTCCAAGATACTGAATCAGAAGTTCAAGACAGGATTCTTCAATCACGGCAGGTATCGTGTTGTAGCTATCAAGCGTGACTCTGACACCATTATTCCGCGCGGCGAAGACGAGATAAAGGCTAACGACCTCGTGTTCTTCGTATGTACAGAGAGCAACATCGATTTCGTCAGGTCTGAGGCAGGCAAAGACAAGCGTGAGATACGCAACATAGTATTCATGGGAGGCACACGCATTGCCCAGAAAGCAGCACAAAGTCTGCCTGAAGAGTTCTCAATCAAGATACTCGAAGCCAACCGTGAGCACTGCTACCAACTGGCGGAGAAACTTGGCAATGCTCTTGTCATCAATGCCGACGGTCGAGATATGGAGACTCTGAAAGAAGAGGGCGTGGCTGATGCAGACGCTTTCATCGCAGTAACAGAGAACAGCGAGACCAACATCTTTGCATGCCTTGCAGCAAAGAAACTTGGAGTAAGAAAGACGATAGCCGAAGTGGAGAATCTCGACTACATACCTATGGCAGAGGGTCTCGACATAGGCACGGTGCTCAACAAAAAGACTATCACTGCAAGCTACATATACCAGATGATGCTTAATGCCAGCGTACTCAACGTGCAAAACCTGACTACCGCCGATGCAGAGATAGTGGAGTTCATAGCCAAAGAAGACAGCCGCATTACGCGTCACAAGATAAAAGACGCCGACCTGCCTGAAGACGTGAACATAGGTGCTATTGTTCGTGCAGGAGAAGCAATACTTGTAAACGGCGACACACAAGTGCTGCCAAACGACGAAGTTGTTGTATTCTGCAAAAGCCATATTATACGCAAACTGGACAAGTACTTTAATTAGTCTGTTGCCAATAACTAAACAGTAAATGACACGTACATTCAACATAAAACTGGTATTCAAGACACTCGGAGCACTGCTTGTCATCGAGTCGGTGTTCATGTTTATACCAACCCTCGTCAGTCTGTTATACAAAGAACCTGACTTCATGGTTTTCTGTCTGTCAACAACTATAACACTGTTGTCAGGTCTTGCAGGAATGCTTATCGGAAGAAAGGCTGAGAAGCATGTAGGTGAGCGTGAAGGCTACCTTATTGTCGCCATCGTGTGGCTTATGTTCTCCTTCTTCGGCATGATGCCATATTACCTCTCAGGCGCAATACCGTCATTCACAGACGCCTACTTTGAGACTATCTCCGGCTTCACAACCACAGGCGCCACCATACTCAACGACATAGAGAGTCTTACCCACGGTTGTCTTATATGGCGGAACCTCACACAGTGGTTAGGAGGCATGGGAATCATTGTACTCAGTATCGCTATTCTGCCTATGTTCGGACTTGGAGGCATGCAGCTCTATGCTGCCGAAGTGACAGGCCTAAGTTACGAGAAACTGTCTCCACGAATAGCAGACACTGCCAAGCGCATGTGGGGACTATATATCATCCTCACTGCCATAGAGGCATTGTTTCTCTGGTTGTTCGGCATGGATTTGTTCGACTCGGTATGCCACTCCTTCTCAACCATCGCCACAGGAGGTTACTCGACAAAGAATCTCTCCATCGCGTTCTACGACAGTGCCGCCATTCAGTACACAATCATTTTCTTCATGTTCATCTCCGGCATCAACTTCGCACTGCTCTATTACATAATACTACGCAAACCGAAGAAACTGCTGCACGATGAGGAGACACACTGGTACTCGGTTGCTGTGATTCTCGCAACAGTGATTCTCACGTTCGGTCTTATGCTGCATACACAGGATTGGACTTGGTCAGGAGGCGAGAAAGCGTTTAGAACGAGCCTCTTTACCACCATCGCCACCATGACATCAACAGGTTATGCCGTTGCGGACTACACGCAATGGTATCCGCTACTTTGGGTGATAGTGTTCTTCCTCATGTTCACAGGCGCATGCGCAGGCAGTACATCAGGAGGCATAAAGTGGGTCAGGCTTGCTATCTTTGCAAAGAATGGTGCGGCAGAGTTCAAGAGACGCATTCATCCCAACGCCGTAATACCCGCCAAGATGAACGGCAAACCTATATCACAGCAGACAACGGGCAACGTAATAGCGTTCTTTACGTTCTACATACTTGTCATCATCGCCGCTGTACTCGCTTTCTGTGCTTTAGGTGTTGACTTTGACGAGAGTATAGGAGCGACAGTCAGCGCCATAGGCAACGTAGGACCAAGCATAGGTCAGTATGGCCCTGCAGGCACATACGCTGCATTCCCTACCGCAGGCAAATGGATAATGGCTGCAGTGATGCTTATCGGCAGGCTTGAGATATTCACCGTGTTGCTGCTCTTCTCGCCTGCGCTATGGAGAAAGTGATTGAGAGAGCATGAAAGCATACAAGATAACAATATTCATATTCGCGGTAATAGGAGTGCTTGCTGCTGTCGCAGCAACGTATCCGGAAGACGGCATCACCATAGGCGACACGACACTTATATTCCCCGGTCTTGGCGAGATACTCTCTGGTGAATCAGACACCGAGCAACCTGAACTCTCGCCGGAGGAGATCATCGCTCTGCGTGCACAGGAGATTCGCCGTCAGGAAGAAGACGGTTACCTGAGCTTCCTTCGTGAGAGCGATGCTGCCATACATTTTCCGGAGTATGACTCTGCATGTACTTGGCTTGACCCTCTGTATGAGGCACTTGACGGTGCAGATACTACTCTTGTTCGCATAGTTCATTACGGAGACTCGCAGATAGAAGAAGACCGTATCACCAATGTTCTCCGCCGCAAACTGCAGACTGAGTTCGGCGGTCAAGGTGTGGGTACAGTGCCTTTCTACCAGAGCGTTCAAAGTCACACCATAGGTCAGAGCAGCAACCGTGAGCCTAAGCGCTACAGTGTATATTGGCTAAGCACTTTCCGCCGTGCCGGGAGCCGCATGTACGGCCCTATGGGACAAATGTGCGTCATTGACTCGGCAGTAACAACCACCATTCTGCCACGCACGAAACAGACAGGCTACTACTCTGCACATTATTTCAACACAGTAACGCTTATGACCTCTTCGTCGAAGAACATCTACGCCAACGTGAAAGGTCAGAGACTGAACATCGCACCAGATGGCAACAGTATGCAGTTCACGGAGATAAGTCTGCCTGACAGCAGTACAACGCTCAGCGTGACACTCTCCGGAGGAGGCGACATATACGGAGTTATGATGACCGGCAAAACCGGTGTGAACGTTGACAACATGCCAATGCGCGGTTGTTCGGGCACCATATTCACCGGCATTGACGCAAGGCAACTGCGCGACTACTTCACTTATACCAACACAAAACTCATCATAATGCAGTTCGGCGGCAACAGCATGCCTTATTTCCGCACAGAGAAGGCTATCGACACCTATCTGCAGAGCATAACCGAGCAAGTGAGATATATGCAGCGTCAGGCTCCGCAGGCGAAGATACTGTTTGTCGGCCCAAGCGACATGACAACACGCATACAAGGCAAGATGCAGACCTACCCTTGGCTTGAGGAGGTTGACCGCCGTCTGCAAGAGACTGTCACAGAGGCTGGTGCAGCCTACTGGAGTCTGTTCAAGGGGATGGGTGGCAGAGGCTCTATGGCTGCATGGGTGAGAAGCGGACTCGCCGGTAGCGACTACATTCATTTCACAAGGAAAGGCGCAGACAACGTAGCGGAAATGCTCTATAACGCCCTTCATGCAGGCTACGACTACTACAAATGGCGCAAAAGGCAGAACACGCCTCCAGAGCAATTAGTGCCTGAGGTGACGATGCTCAGTGTTGACTCTATTAAAGAGAAGAAGTGACAGATTTCCTGAGACATATATTCGCCTTCGACTCCAACAGTCCGCTGCTGTTCACACAGTTCTACTTCTGGGCTTTCTTCGCTGTGGTGTATGCTATATTCTCGTTGCTGCACTCAAAGCGCCTGCTAAGAAACTCTTTTCTTTTCTTTGTCAGTCTCTTCTTCTACTATAAGACAAGCGGACTTGCATTGCTTATTCTGCTGTTTGTCACTTTGTCTGACTGGCTAATAGGGAGACAGATATACAGAAACATCACCCCTACTTTCTCCCAAGAAGAAGTAGATACTGATGAGCGCAGAGTCTCCAAGATGAAGGCTAAAGCCAAGGCATGGTTGGTGCTGAGCGTAGTGATAGACCTCGGTTTGTTGTGCTATTTCAAGTATGCCTACTTCTTCACAAACATGCTCAACGACCTGTTAGGCACCGGTTTTCAGGTGTTCGACATATTCTCCTTCATCGGTAATGGCTTCTCACGCAACGGTGTGTTCGATGTTGATAAGATAGTGTTGCCTGTAGGTATCTCCTTCTATCTTTTTCAGGTCATCAGTTACACCGCTGACATATATGCAGGCAGAGTAAAGCCTGTCAGCAACTGGCTTGACTTCGGATTCTATGTCAGTTTCTTTCCACAGTTGGTAGCAGGCCCGATAGTGCGAGCTTCAGAGTTCATACCTCAGTTGTACAAGCCTTTTCACCTGTCAAGACGACATTTTGGCATAGCAGTATTCTGGATACTCAATGGTCTGGTGAAGAAAATTGTACTATCAGATTATCTCGCAGTCAACTTCATTGACCGTGTGTTCGACAACCCAATGCTCTTCTCGGGCTTTGAGAATCTATCCGCACTGTTTCTCTATTCACTGCAGGTATATGCGGACTTTTCAGGCTATACCGACATCGCCATTGGTGTGGCAATGCTCATGGGGTTCTACCTCCCAAAGAACTTCAACTCGCCATATAAGTCGCTCAACCCACAGGAGTTCTGGCGCAGATGGCACATGTCGCTCTCACGTTGGCTCAAGACCTACCTCTATATTCCTCTCGGAGGCAACCGCAACGCCACCTTCGGCACTTACTTCTGGATTGTCACCATCGCAGCCATCGCTCTCATACTAACAGGCTCATGGCTTGCTACAGGCATAATAGCGGGCATAGGACTGACTGTAGCACTCGTAGGCATGCTTCGCCCCGAAAGGAGAAAGAAAATCTATGCCAACCTCAACTCCTTCATCACTATGCTGCTGGGCGGATTGTGGCATGGTGCAAGTTGGAACTTCATGATATGGGGAGGTTTGAACGGAATAGGCATGATAGTATTTAAGTTCTGGCGAGAGATGTCGTGGCACTGGCGTATGCTACTCCTCAGTCTGCTAACTGCCTCACTGTGGACAATACGACATTTCTTCCCAATGCCTGTATGGAATCTTTTTGCTGTGTGGTGTTCTGTAATATGCGCAGGGAGTGTAATCAGATATATCTTCTTCCTCTGCAAAGGCAAGGATAGCGGATTCACAGAGGCAATGGCAAGGGCTTGGGCAGTGATTCAGACCTTCACTTTCATCACTTTCACCCGACTCTTTTTCCGCTCTGGCAGCAACCTTGACCCTGCTACAGCAAACCATGAGGCATGGGAGACAGCACAAAATATGGTCAGGCAGATAGGAGGAGCATGGAATATGCAGATTATCCCGCAGATACTGATTGAATACGACAAGGTGTTTATCCTCTTTTTCATCGGAATGGTCATTCATTGGTTGCCTGACAAGTTCAAACGCTGGTATAGACTCAACTTCGCCATGATGCCATTGTGGATTATAGCGACGGTCACTGTAATCACCGTATTCGTCGTCTATCAGTTCATCACTGCAGACCTACAAGCATTCATCTATTTCCAATTTTAGCAGGTATGAAACTATTCGGCATTACAGGAGGCATAGGAAGCGGCAAGACCGTTGTGGCAACAGAGTTGCTGCGGTCCGGCTACCCGGTCTATTTCACGGACTTGCAGGCACAACATATCATTCACCACAACCCTTGTGTCAGAAGCCAGATAGAACTGCTTTTCGGTAGCGACATCTATCAAAACGACCATCTTGACCGCGCTAGAGTGGCAGAACTCGTCTTCAATAATCCTCAACTGCTCACACGTCTAAACAGCATCGTTCACCCTGCCGTAAGATTTGACATACAAGCCTGGGCAAGCAAAAACGAGGCACATGACTTTTGCTTTGTGGAATCCGCTATACTGTTCGAAAGCGGACTGAACACCCTGTGCGATGCCGTCATCACTGTGAATGCTCCGCTCGAGACACGCATACAGAGAACTGTCATGCGAGATAACACAACACGAGACTCGGTCATCAGCAGACTCAAGAACCAGATGACCGACGAGGATAGAACAGCAAGAGCAGACTTTCATGTAGAAAACAACGGGACAAAAGAAATATCACGTATTTGTTTGGATATTCTGAGTTTTTGTCGTAACTTTGCAGATTGAATAATTCTGCACAACACACGACAGACAGATATACCCATGTCAGAACTGATATTCAGATGTTTCGCCTCAGGCAGCAGTGGCAACTGCTACTATCTCGGCTCACGTCATGAAGGCATTCTCATCGATGCCGGTATATCTGCACGTACTATCAGGAGCAACCTTCTTGACATGGGGTTGGACTTCTCTAACATTCAGGGAATACTCATCACTCACGACCATGCCGACCATATACGCGCCGTAGGCACACTGGGAGAACGCTTTCATATACCTATCTATGGCACAAGTCTCATTCATTCCGGTATAGACAAGAACTATGGTGTGACCGAGAAACTACGCAGCAGCAGACGTTTCTTCAACCTTGGAGAGCCATTTGAGATATGTGGCATGACGGTCAACACCATCAGCATCTCGCATGACTCCACGCAGTGTGTCAGTTATCTTATTGATGCTGTAGGCACACGGTTTATGATTGCAACCGATGTAGGCTGTGTGGATGAGCAACTGGAAGAAGCTGTGGAGACAGCACAACATATAGTCATTGAAGCCAATCACGACGAGCAACTGCTGCTCAACGGACCTTATCCGAGTTATCTAAAGTCGCGCATACTCTCTGAGACGGGTCACATGAGCAACTTCACATGCGGAAGACTGCTTGCCGAGCATCATTCGCCCGATCTAAAAAACGTTTGGCTTTGTCACCTCAGTAAAGAGAACAATGAACCCGAAGTGGCATACAACACAGTCAAGGAATGTCTTCAGCAGGTGGGGTTAATATCAGGGCAGAACATCAGTCTTGTTGCACTCGACCGACTGACGCCATCGCCTGTATATTACCTGCAGAAGTCTGACAACTGACAGCATAAATACAAATATACTCAACCACTAAATACCACAACTCATTTCACATGGAAAGACTTGTCATAATACCGACCTACAACGAGAAAGAGAACATTGAGAACATCATCAATGTGGTCTTCGACCTGCCAATAGTATATCATATCCTCGTCATTGACGACGGTTCACCCGATGGCACTGCTGACATCGTTAAACGCATGATGAAACAGTATGCCGACCGCCTCTTTATCATCGAGAGAGAGGGCAAACAGGGACTCGGAACTGCATATATAACAGGATTCAAATGGGCTATTGAGCACAAGTATGAGTATGTCTTCGAAATGGATGCCGACTTCTCACACAACCCTCAAGACCTGCTTAAGCTCTATGATGCCTGCGCCAACGAGGGTGCAGATGTCGCAATCGGCAGTCGATATATCACCGGTGTCAATGTGGTCAACTGGCCTATGGGACGCGTACTCATGTCATATTTTGCAAGCAAGTATGTACGCACTGTATTGGGAATCAGTGTTCGCGATACCACAGCAGGCTTCGTATGCTACCGCCGCAAAGTGCTTGAGACAATCGAACTTGACAAGATTCGCTTCAAAGGTTATGCATTCCAGATTGAGATGAAGTTCACGGCTATACGTTGCGGTTTCAATGTCAAGGAGGTGCCTATTATCTTTATCAATCGTGTGCTTGGTACAAGTAAGATGTCTGGTGGTATCTTCTCCGAAGCGCTGTTAGGAGTTATCCGTCTGAAGATTAGTTCCTGGTTCAGGAAATATCCGCAAAAAGGTTGAGATATTTATGAGAAACACTCTGCATATATTGCTATCTCTCAGCATTGCTCTTGTCTCTCTTTCAGCCTGCGGCAATCACAGTCGCACTGATGGCAACGAAGATACCATACGTGAGATTCGTTATGAATACGGCATTCCGGTGGACTCTTTCCGTATTGTCTCAGGTGTAGTGCAGAGCGGCGAGACACTCGGCGGCATTCTCAACCGTCTCGGTGCAGAGCGCAGTATTGTTAACCAACTCTCCACTATTGATAAGAAAGTCTTCGATGTCAGACAGATTCAGCAGGGCAAATCATATATGGCTTTCTACCGAGCCGACACCCTGTTCGAATACTTCATCTACGAGCAGAGCCGCACACAAGCCATAGTCTTTCACCTTACCGACTCGCTACATGTAGAAAAGCAACAGAAAGAGATTGTGGCTCAGCGTAAGACCGCATCTGCAACCATCAAGTCATCGCTCTGGAACGCTTTTGTGGAGCAGGGAGCAAGTCCGCAACTCGCCCTTGAACTCTCAGAAGTTTATCAATGGACTGTTGACTTTTTCGGACTGCAAAGAGGTGATAAGTTTGATGTGGTTTATGACGAACTCTTTGTTGACGGCAAGTCGGTAGGCATAGGTGATATCTACGCTGCTCGCTGTCAGCATGCCGGAGCAACACTTTATGCTTATCAGTTCAATCGTGATAACCACTGTCGCGGCTATTTCGACGAGCATGGTGTATCACTCCGCAAAGCATTTCTCAAAGCACCTCTCAACTACAAACGTATATCTTCAACCTTCACTTATGCGCGCAAACACCCTATCTACAAGACTGTTCGTCCGCATACTGGAGTTGACTATGCCGCGCCTATGGGTACTCCTGTAGTAGCTCTCGGAGATGGCACAGTCATCGAAAAAGGCTATAAAGGAGGAGGAGGAGGCAACACTGTCAAGATACGTCACAACTCAACTTATACCACTGCCTATCTTCACCTTAGCAAATATGGTAAGGGTATTGAAGTCGGCAAGCATGTTGACCAAGGGCAAGTTATAGGCTACGTAGGTTCAACCGGTGCAAGCACTGGCCCGCATCTCGATTTCCGCGTATGGAAAAATGGTACACCTGTCAACCCGCTTACGCTTGAGAGCCCGTCTGTTGATCCTGTACCGCAACGCCTGAAAGCAGAATTCGACAGCATTGTTAATGCCTATAACAAGGAATTGCCTAACTGAATTATTTGCTGTAATGAGGAGTATTAAGGCTATTATTGTATTTGCCTTTTTAGTGATTTTGCTCGCATCATGCAACAACACAGCAGAAGGCATCAACTCTATCTCACTAAACAAAACTTCACTCACCATAGAGGAGGGCGACAGTTACCAGCTCGTTGTTCTGTTCGAGCCTGACGGTTTGGAAGCAACAGTCACATGGGAGTCGTCAAGAGAAAGTGTGGCAAGTGTGAGCAATACAGGCAAAGTGAAAGCAGCACATGAAGGTACTGCAACTATCACTGCTTTCTGTGGTAGATTGTATGCTGAATGCAAAGTCGTTGTCACTAAACGCGGTCTTGCAGAAATAACCGTTTCACCGTCATCAGTTTCTGCTCCATGCGAAGGAGGAGAATACAAAGTCACTGTCACCTCCAACACTGAATGGAAAGCAACTACAGACGCCAAATGGGTAAGTATCAGCCCAAGTAGCGGAGCAGGAGAGACAGCGGTTAACCTCATCGTAGCTGCAAATGAGAATTTTACAGAGAAAAGTACAAACATCTCCTTCATGTCAGGCACTTCGCATGCCACGCTAAACGTCACACTTGCAGCAAGAACACCAGAGGCATTGTCTGTCACTCCGGCAACTCTTGATGTGCCTGCCGAGGGAGGCATATACAAGGTGAAAGTGCTTTCAACCATCAACTGGTGGGCGGAGGCAAAGCAGAAATGGGCAAAACTTTCACCCCTATCAGGAGAAGGCGACCAGGAAGTTACTGTTACTGTTGACCCTGCTGACACAACCACATCCTCGGAGCAGAAAGTTAGGTTCTCCAACGGGCAGAAAGAAGTGTATCTTTACATCAAGCGTGCAGCAAGAGAGCCAAAGCCAATAGGACTGAGCATTACTGAAATCAATGCTCCGCCTATTGGAGGCAAATACAGCCTCACAGTCACCTCCGAACTGGTTTACAACATGATACCTAGTCAGCCTTGGGTAACACTTGAATCAGTCAGCGGCAACACAACCAACATTGTTATTGCCGAGAACCCAGACGGCACACATACTTCTGCGCAGGTACTTGTTGAGACCGCCGAAAACAAAGCATACGTGAACATAATTCAGCAGGCACCTACCCTCTCTGTCTCTCCTGCTATAGTGTCTTCGACAGAGGACGGAGGAGACTTCACCGTCAACATCACACACAACTACAAATGGTCTGCCTCTTGTCCTGCCGACTGGGTCATTGCATCAGGCTCCGAACAAGGTAGCATAATGTATATAAAGGTGAAAAAAGCAACTTCATCTAC
>CAJOIR010000016.1 GCA_905234685.1 Paludibacteraceae bacterium | reverse complement strand
TGATTTTATGCCACCTCTCATGCTTTATGGTACAGACTTTCAGAAGAGAGTATGGAAAGAATTGCTGACAATCCCATATGGACAAACCGTCACTTACGGAGAGATAGCCAAGCGGATAGGATGCCGCTCCGCGCAGGCTGTCGGACGGGCAGTAGGCAGCAACCCGCTGTTGATACTTATTCCCTGCCATCGTGTCATTGGCGTTGACGGATTGCTTACCGGCTATGCCGGAGGAATAGAGATGAAACGGATATTGTTGGATTTGGAAAAAATAATATGATATATATGCCTGAAATAGAATACCACCCACTGTCTCCATTTATGTCGGAGAACGCACGGCTGATGGTGAGCCCTATCATCCTCGCGGCGAACATCTTTATCTTTAACATAGTTTTTCACTTTACACCACTGCCATAAAAAATATTGAATGTTTGAATAATATGAAAGAAGTTGACCCGCATACAACCAAACGGGCAGAGGCATTCCGAATGTGGATGAAGGCACCGATGCCGATGGTTACGATGACCAAGACCCTTGATGTCACACGGCTTGTGAGAATCAGCAAAAGGCATGGCTTGAAGTTCAATATGCTGATGTGCTGGTGTATAACAAAGGCGGCAAGCACGATAAAAGAGTTCCGTCTGCTGCCTGTCAACGGAAAACTCATACAGTATGACAAGTTGGCGGTGAATGTGATTGTAACAAACAGGAACGGCAGAATCAGTTCGTGTGACATACCTTTTGACAATGATTTCGCCAAGTTCATAAAAGACTACAACACCCTTACGGAACAATGCCGTAGCGAGTGCAAAGATCTGACGGAGTATGACAGAATGGTTGTCGGCACCTCCGCACTTGTGGAAACGGAACTTGACTCTGTTGTCAATATGTGGTCGGGCATCTATGCCAATCCGATGCTTTTCTGGGGGAAACGCCGCAAACATTGGTGGCGGACACGGCTCCCTGTATCATTCCAGTTCCACCATGTGCAGATGGACGGAAAGGAGGCGGCGCAATTCCTCAACGCACTGCAACAGGTTTTGTCAAATAATACAGATTATGCTTAAAGTCCTTATAACTGCTATTCGCCAGACAGTCTATACTGACTTGATGGCGCAATATGAAAACCCGATTGAACACGCCTGTGACATCCTGCAAGGACAGCGATGGATTTCTGTCAATGCACAAAGACCCGAAGGTTTGTGTCCATCTGCATGGGAGTCCATGCGACTGTATGTCGAATCTCTGGCACAAGGCAAAGGCAACTTCTTTGACGGATGGATGCGTAACCCCATGAGCGCGATGATCAGTTGCAACGATGGATTCAGACCGCTCAGTTTCTATATTGAAGCTATAGAAGAAGAGTCCGGAACGGACAAAGAAAAGGAGAAATAAGATGCCTGTTATACCCGAAATCGAACATCATCCGTTGCAACCGTTTTTGCCGAAGAATGCCCGCGTGCTGATGCTTGGCAGTTTCCCGCCGCCACGGGTGAGGTGGTGCATGGAATTTTTCTATCCGAATCCTCAAAATGATATGTGGCGGATTATTGGGCAGGTGTTCTATGGTGACAAATTGCATTTCTGCACTCATGAAAAACGTTTTAAGTATGAAGAGATTGTCGAATTTTGCAAGGATAGAGGAATTGCCATTTTCGACACGGCGCAAGCGGTAAGGCGCCTGCAGGGCAATGCGGCTGACGAGCATCTGGAGATAATTGAAGCAACTGATATTACAGAGTTACTAAAACAATTGCCATTATGCAATGATATCTGCTGTACAGGCGGAAAAGCAGCAGAGACTTTGGCTGAGATGATGCAAACAAACACTCCTAAAGTGGGTGAATATATTGAAACATCTTTCGCCGACAAACCAATACGTTTTTGGCGTATGCCTTCAACATCTCGTGCTTATCCGTTGTCGTTTGAAAAGAAAGCCGCTGCATATATGCGAATGATGAAGACGATAGGCTTTTCTCTTGCATAGATGCCGAAGATTAACTATCTTTGCAAGTGCTATTAAACTAAAGAATACTATGGATACATATCATTTCAGAAAATACATTCATCGGTTGCCAGGGAAGGTTATTCACGTCATTCCTCTCCCTGAGCCTGAAGTAATAGAAGGTCACGAGTCGCGCAGACATATTGGAGATATTTGTCATAAATGCAACTATAAACATGTTTTGTTGGTTACAGATAAGACTCTCAGTTCAATAGGGTATGAAAAAGCCATTATTGAATCCTTAGAGTCAGCCGGAGTAGGTTACACCCTGTTTGATGACATCAATTCAGAGCCTAACATCGCTCTAATTGAAACGGGGAGACAAAAAGCGTTGGAAAACAATGCAGAGTGTATCATTGCCTTGGGTGGAGGATCGGTAATGGATACATGCAAGATGATAGCGGCAGGTGTGCGCTGTCCGCATCTTCCGGTCAAAGCCTTGTTGTTGAAATTCCTGCCTGTGCCAGGTAGCACATTGCCTGTAATCATGGTTCCCTCCACCGCAGGCACAGGCGCTGAGACTACAGTAGGCGCTGTGGTGAGCAATAACCATGGAGTGAAGAGTTCAACTGTGTTGATAGGTCTTAATGTTACGCATGTGGTACTTGATAGCGAATTAACCATTCATGCGCCTCAGCAGGTGACTGCAGCATGCGGTATGGATGCGCTTAGCCATTGTATTGAAGGCGCTGTAGGAGATGTGAAATACAACGAACACGACATGCAACTCAGTATGGAGGGAATTAAACTCATTTTGCAGAATCTGCCTGTAGTAATGCGTGAGCCGGAGAATGTTGAAGCGCGTCTGGGTATGTGTCGAGCTGCTATGTATGGCGGTAACGCTATCAATACCCAATTGGCAGGTTATGTACACGCTTTTGCTCACAGTATCGGAGCCAAATACCACCTTCCTCACGGACAAGCCATTTCCCTGATGCTAATGCCGGTATTGGAATTCCAGAAAAGTGCGTGTGTTGATAAATATGCGCAGATGGCGCGTTATTGCGGCATTGCAGATGATGATGTTGCCAACAAGCAAGCGGCAGATATTTTTCTTCGAGCAGTAAAAAATCTTATGTCACAATGCGCTATGGATAGTATAGTCTCGCCAGTTAAGGCTGATGATTACAAAGAACTTATTGGGATGATAGCCGCCGATTCCATAAATTACTCTGCTCCGATGACATTCAGTAACAAGGACATATTATCGTTGCTTCAACAAATAACCGTTAACAAATAAATAATCACTATGGCATATACAGAAACAGACATTCGAGACATTGTAGCGGCTCAACGCCGTTTTTTTCGCTCAGGCACAACACTTCCGATAAAATGGCGAATACGCCAATTAAAACACCTTAAAGCCGCAGTTCTTGCCCATGAGGAAGAGTTTGAGGATGCTTTGGCTGAAGACCTCGGAAGAAGCCGCGTGGAGGCTTATCTCTGCGATATAGGCCCTATCATTACCGAAGTCAATGAGATGATCAGCGGTCTTCGCCGATGGGCAAGACCGGAGTTGCATTTTAGCGGATTGATGTGTTTCCCGAGTCTGATAACCAAGGTATATAAGATGCCATACGGTGTATCGCTCGTCATCAGTCCATTCAACTTTCCCATACTACTCACAATAGGTGTTGTGGCTGCTGCCATGGCTGGAGGCAACACAGTAGTTATCAAGTCCAGCAGCAAATCTGCCGCTTCTACTGCTACTCTCAAACGTTTCTTTGCTGAGACTTTTCCGCCCGAGTATGTGACACTCATTGACGGTGGACACGATGTGGCAGATATGTGTCTTGCTCAACGTTTTGACAAAATATTCTATACAGGCTCTCCGTCAGTAGGCAAGCATGTGTTAGCAGAGGCTGCAAAGAACCTCACTCCTGTCGCTCTTGAACTCGGAGGTGAGACAGGCAACTGGTGTGTTGTCCGCAAAGATGCAGACCTCAAAGATGCCGCTCGTAAGATAGCCTTCTTCAAACTAACTAATGCCGGTCAGATTTGTATTAACATCAACCAGATTGCTATTGCCAAGGAAGTGGCAGATAAGTTTCTTGAAGAGTTGAAAGCAGCGTTTGTCAAGCAGATTGGCAATCAAGCAGAGAATAATCTCGAATACCCCAAACTTATTACAGACGCAGCGTATGAAAAGTGTGCCAAACTGGCGGATGAATACCGCAGTCGTGTCATCTTTGGAGGCACAGGCAATCCTCAGACTCGCAAGTATGCGCCCACAATCATCTACCCTGTTGACATCAACGAGCATATAGTAAAGCATGAGTTGTTCTGCCCCTTGCTGCCTGTTGTATCATTTAAGGACGCAGATGTAGATAATTTGATGGATACTATTGCCGACCGAGAGCATCCTCTCGCCATGTATCTCTTCACAAAGAATATGCGTTGGGCAAACCGCGTCATGCAGACTCAACAATACGGTGGAGGATGTATCAACGAGGTTTGTATTCACATGATGGTAAAAGGTGTACCATTCAATGGCACTGGTCATTCTGGTATGGGAGCATATCACGGCGAATGGGGCTTCCGTGAGTTTACACATCCTCAGACTGTTCTCAAAGGCAGTACAATATTCAATCTTTCTTTGCGAGAGCATCCATACGGTGGTGAAACAGGTAAAAAGAAAATGTGGTTGCTGCGCCTTTTTGAAAGATAACATACCAAATGAAACATAATACAGAACGCAGACAACGGATTAGGTTTATCTATGACGTTAGCTGTGTTGGAATAAACTTGTATAATAATTAATTAAAATAAATGTTATGAAAAAGAGTTTTTATTTCTTGGCAGTGTTGCTTTTATGCGTACAATGCGTAGTCAACAACAGGAAACCAGAGTTTCAGAAACTGGATGAGTGGACTAAGGTTTGGAAAGAAGGTCAGAATACATATTTCGGATATCCTGTGAATCAGAAATCTGCATTGCATGACTTCTATGAGTGGTATGTCAATACAGGTATGGATATGATTAACCTCAATAATGCCGGAGACCCTATGACAGACAACCCGTGGAAGATGTCATCACAGGCTTTCGAACGCGAAGTGATAGAGTTTTTCGCTCCTTTGTACGGTTTTGACTCTGACAGTGTATGGGGTATTGTCACACACAGTGGCACTGACGGCAATAACCATGGAATTTATTTCGGAGCAAACAGTCTCTACAACAGAACTGGCAAGAAACCCGTTGTTTATGTGTCAGATGAAGCGCATTATTCCAACATGCGTCTTTGCGACTTGCAGAATCTTGATGTCAAACTCGTCAAAAGTGACTCAATGGGTCGTATGATCCCCGAGGAATTGGAGAAAGTGCTTGATACAAAGCGCCCTGCACTCTTGGTGTATGCTATGGGCTCAACTTTCAAGGGAGCTATTGATGACCAAGAAGCGTTGAATGCCGTTCTCGACCGCCATCCGGAGGTGGCTGTTTACAGGCATGTTGATGCTGCTCTCTTTGGTGGATATCTGCCTTTCACCGAACACAAACGAATGGTCAACTGCAAAGACATGCGATATGAGTCAATAGCCATTAGCGGACACAAATTCTTCGGCATTGATTCTCCTTCCGGATTATTCCTGTGTACACGCGAGACTTATGACAACCAGAATAATTTCAATGTTACCTATCTCAACGGAAACATGAAGATGATCAACTGCTCGCGTGACGCTGTGCAACCACTTAAATTCTGGTGGTTGATACAAACGGTAGGATATGACAACTGGTCGCTTCAGGCTAACCGGCTTTTGGATTGCACTGAGTATCTCAAGCAGCAACTTGACAGCATAGGTTGGCCTTGTTGGAAGAACGAATACAGCAATACCGTTTTCTTCAAACGACCTTCAGCCGAGATATGCAGTGAGTATGTGTTGGCTTTAGGATATGACGAGCATTTCGGCGGTGAACTTGCTCATGTTGTCGTTATGCAGCATGTAACCAAAGATAAAATTGACAAGTTTGTTAAAGCCCTCAATCCCTAACCTCATAACTTATGACTCTTCCCTTCACAAAGATGCATGGCGCCGGTAACGACTACGTTTATGTGGATTGCGTTACTAATAAGTTTCATTTCTCCGAGGCACAACTGCATGCACTCGCTCGCGCTGTCAGCAACCGCCACAAAGGCATAGGCAGCGACGGTCTTGTGCTTATCATGCCTTCTGACGCCGCTGATTTCCGTATGCGTATGTTTAATGCCGACGGCTCTGAGGCTGAGATGTGTGGCAATGCTTCAAGATGTGTAGGCAAATATGTCTTCGAGCATTCTCTCACCAACAAAGATTCGCTTCTACTCGAAACAAAGGCCGGAATCAAAAAACTCTTCCTTAATACTTCAGGCAACTCTGTCGAAAGCGTCACTGTAGGAATGGGTAAAGTCTATGTTGAAGACGAAATATATCTGCCACAGTATGATGCCCGACTGCAGAAAGTAAATGTCGGGAATCCGCATGCCGTATGGTTTGTCACGAGTCTTGACAATATAGATGTCAACCTCGGAGCCCAGATAGAAGTGTTGCCCTGTTTCCCTGAAAAAACCAATGTTGAGTTCGCAGAAGTAATCAATCCACACGAGATAAGAATGAGAGTGTGGGAGCGAGGTACTGGAGAGACAATGGCTTGTGGCACTGGCGCATGCGCTGTCGCTGCAGCTGCTATGAATAAACAGTTTACAAGTGATACTGTTTTACTACATCTCCCTGGAGGCGACCTGAGATGTGAGATTGACAAACAAGGAGATATATGGCTTTCAGGCCCTGCCGAGGAAGTATTTAACGGAATATATTCATGCAATGAACAAGAATAAGTATTTTCAGAAACTGCAGGCTAATTACTTCTTTACCGACATAATGACCAAAGGGAGGAAGTATGCCGAAGCTCACCCTGATACCAGAGTGTTGAGTCTGGGAATAGGTGATGTCACCAGACCTCTGCCTCAGCAGGTTATCGCTGCCATGCATAACGCTGTGGAAGACATGGCGCATGAAGAAACCTTCCATGGTTACTGCCTGGAAGAAGGCAATCCCATTCTAAGAAAGGCGATAATAGAAAACGACTATCTTCCGCGAGGCATCAATCTGCAACTCGATGAGGTCTTCGTGTCTGACGGTGCCGGAAGCGATTTGGGCAACACAAGCGAGTTGTTTGACAAAAACAACCGCGTGGCGGTGCTTGACCCAGTCTATCCAGCATATGTTGATACCAGCGTCATGGCAGGCAGAGCAGGTGAATTAGTCGGCGGCAAATGGAGTGACATTGTTTATCTGCCTTGTGTTCGCGAAAACGGTTTTGTGCCTGACCTGCCTCGGAAAAAAGTTGACATCATATATCTCTGCTTCCCCAATAACCCTACAGGCACTACTCTTACACGTCCTCAGTTGCAACGTTTTGTCGATTATGCTCTCCGCCATGACAGCATCATCATCTTCGATGCCGCATACGAAACATTTATTGAGGGTGATGACATCCCTCACAGCATTTATGAGTTGGAAGGCGCTGAGCGAGTGGCGATAGAGATAAGAAGCTACTCCAAGACTGCCGGATTCACAGGAGTCCGTTGCGGATATACAATAGTCCCCCGTCAAACAGGCTTGCAGCAGATGTGGCATCGCCGCCAATGCACAAAATACAATGGCACTTCGTATATCTCGCAGCAGGGTGCTCTTGCTACTTATACGCCCGAGGGAAAGCAGCAAGTGCGTGACAACATAATGTATTACAAGCATAATGCGCGCAACATTCTCAACAGTTTGCAAGGGATGGGTTTTGAAGTTTATGGAGGTATTCATTCTCCGTATATCTGGATGCGTACTCCTGACGGTATGAGTTCATGGCAGTTTTTTGACTTGCTTTTGGAGAAGTGTCAGGTCATCTGCACTCCGGGCGTAGGCTTCGGCAGTGCGGGAGAAGGATATGTGCGTTTCACGGCTTTCGCCACTCACCAGACAACCGACGAAGCACTGGAGAGAATGAAGAGACTCTAACTGAAAAGATAGGGAATGAATAATATCAGATATGACAAAATACAGGGAAACGCAGCGGTCAGCAACAGAAGCATGAAGGAAATAAACTAAATATATTCTTATTGATTTGTCAATTTGGATTATTAGTTGTAACTTTGCAAAGTGAAATGACAATACTTGTAAATCTACCATAAATGGACAGCTACATCAACATCAAAGTTCGTGTCTGGAGACAGGCAGGACCCAAGGCAAAAGGTTATTTTGAGACCTACGAACTCAAAAACATCTTCCAAGGTGCTTCGTTTCTTGAGATGATGGATATTCTTAACGAGCAACTCATAGCCGAGCATAAAGACCCGATAGCTTTCGACCACGACTGCCGCGAGGGTATCTGTGGCATGTGCTCGATGTATGTAAACGGTCATCCTCATGGCCCAGACTCGGCTATCACCACCTGCCAACTTCACATGCGCAAGTTCAAGGATGGCGATACCATCACTGTTGAGCCTTGGCGCAGTCATGCCTTCCCCGTTATCAAAGACCTGATGGTTGACCGCAAGGCATACGACAAGATTATGGCAGCCGGCGGCTTCATATCTGTCAACACAGGCGGAGTTCCAGACGCCAACTCAATACCTATCCCCAAGCCGAAGGCAGACGAGGCAATGGATGCTGCTTCGTGTATAGGTTGCGGCGCATGCGCTGCTGCCTGCAAAAACGGCTCTGCCATGCTCTTTGTTGCTGCCAAAGTCAGCCAGCTGGCATTGCTGCCGCAGGGTAGAGTGGAGGCTAAAGAGAGAGCAAAAGCGATGGTTGCCAAGATGGATGAACTCGGATTTGGCAACTGCACCAACACCGGCGCCTGTGCTGCCGAGTGCCCGAAGCAGGTCAGCCTTGCCAATATCGCCCGCCTCAACCGCGAGTTCATCGGTGCCAAGTTCTCGGATTAAGAAACATAACACATACAAACAAAAAGCCCTTCCGCAAGGAGGGCTTTTTGTTTTCTAATGCGTGATAGGGGTTTATTTGTCAATTCACACCAAATCACCAACTGTGAGTCTGGCGAAGCGGATGAGGTCTTGTGTGGCGATATGCACTTGCATCCCACGGCAGCCGGCTGAGACATATATCTTTTCAAACTGCATGCAGGTGTCGTGGATAAACATCGGATACTGCCGTTTCATGCCTATTGGGGAGCATCCTCCGCGGATATAACCCGTGAGCGGCAGCAACTCCTGCATCTTCGTCATGGCGCAACTTTTGTTTCCGCTTGCCTTGGCGGCTTTCTTGAGGTCAACCTCTTTGTCGCTGGGTATGATGCATACAAAGACGCCCGTGCGGTCGCCTCTAAGCACAAGAGTCTTGAAAACGCAAGCTATGTCTTCACCGAGGCAGGCAGCCACATGCACTGCACTGAGGTCTGACTCGTCAACATCGTAGTTGACAGTCTCGTATTTTATCTTCGCTGCATCGAGCAGTCTCAGGGCGTTGGTTTTCATAAGTTATGTTATTCAACCGATACAAAAAGAGCCACACATTGTGCGGCTCTGTTGTTGTCACCTTATTTAACTCGTCTTTCAGGGATACGAGCTTTCTTACCGGTGAGGTCACGAAGGTAATACAGTCTGGCGCGGCGAACTTTGCCATACTTGTTGACAGTGATCTTCTCGATGAAAGGACTGTCCATAGGGAAGATACGCTCTACGCCTACGTTTCCTGACATCTTGCGAACAGTGAAGCGTTTCTTCTCGCCGTTTCCGGAGATACGAATCACGTCGCCGCGATACTCCTGAATACGCTCCTTGTTACCTTCTTTAATGCGGTATGACACTGTCACAGTGTCACCAGCCTTGAATGCGGGAAATTCTTTCTTCTCGCCTGCGAATGCTTCTTCAGCAATCTTCATCAAATCCATTGTCGTACGATAATTAATGGTTAACGAACGAAGTATACGCTACTTATCTATCTTCGCCAGAGACTTCGCTCAAAAAGCGTGCAAAGGTAATGCAAGTTTTTTGAACACACAAGAGTGAGGGCATTTTTCTTGAGGATTTTGCCTAATTATGTTAATTTTTATGCAACAATGCAACAATGCAACCGAGGAGTTATAGTGATCCTATAGTGATCTTATAGTAATCCTATAGTTTCAATATGCTATTTTTGGTAGTAAAAAATACTATTTTCATCCTTGTTTTTGGAGATAAAGAGAGTTTTTCCACTACATTCGTGCTACATTTTCGTTTCATTTGCCCACAAATATGACACAATCCGTTGATTAAAACATTCACATGAAAAATATTCTTGTATCTTTCAGTTTTTTTGCTTACCTTTGCATGCTTAATATGCAATCACGTATAATTATGAAAAACATAGCATTCATCATCAATCCTGTATCGGGTACGCAGAACAAGCGCCGCATACCGAAGCAGATAGAAAAGACTATTGACAAGAGTCAGTGGGCAACCGACATAGTGTTTACCGAATATGCAGGTCACGCTGCTGAGCTGGCGGAGCAGTATGCCCGCTTAGGCTTCGATGCAGTAGTGGCAGTGGGAGGAGATGGCACAGTGAACGAAGTGGCATCCGGTCTGAGAGGCTTCAACACCGCTCTCGGCATCATTCCTGTAGGCTCGGGCAACGGCTTCGCTAGGCATCTCAACATACCTCTGCGCACACCGCGTGCGATAGAGATGCTTAACCACTCAGAAGCGATATCGGTGGATTACGGCATGCTGGAGGGTAAGCCTTTCTTCTGCACTTGCGGCACGGGCTTTGACGCTGTGATAGCAGAGAAATTCGCCCATGCAGGCAGACGCGGTCTGGCAACATACGTGAAGCAGATAGTGCAGGATTTCTTCGGCTATCAGCCTCAACACTACGTACTTCGCTACCGCGAGACTGACGAATGGAAAGAGTTGGAGACAGACGCCTTCCTCATCACCTTCGCCAACGCCAACCAGTGGGGTAATGCAGCATATATAGCGCCGCGTGCAAGCATGCAGGACGGTCTGCTCGACATCGCAGTGCTGTCAGCTTTCCCACTGCGCTCGATACCTGCACTGACATACCGGCTGTTTGAGAAGAGTCTCGACGAGTCGCTGCATATGACCACGCTGCATGCCAGAGAGGTGGTGCTCATAAGGCAGGAAGAAGGCAGTTTCCATTATGACGGCGACCCGATAAACATGCCTGCGGAGGTTCACATAAAACTGATACCCGACGGACTGAAATGCCTTGTGGGGAAAAGATACTGACATTTACGATTTTATCATTTACGATTTGGTCATTTACAATTTACGATTTGGATATTTATAGATATGAAAATAAAGATAATCAACAAATCAGAAAATCCGTTGCCTAAGTATGAGAGCACACAGGCGGCAGGAATGGATATACGCTGCTCTCTGAGTGAGCCTGTCACGCTGCAACCGCTTGAGAGAAAGTTGTTTCCCACAGGACTATATTTAGAACTGCCTGCAGGTTACGAGGCGCAGATACGTCCTCGCAGTGGCCTTGCACTGAAGCGCGGCATCACCGTGCTCAACACACCGGGAACAATAGATGCAGACTACAGAGGTGAGATTGGCGTGATTCTTGTTAACCTGTCGTCAGAATCAGTGACAATAGAGAACGGCGAGCGCATCTGCCAGATGGTGATAGCAAGGCATGAGCAACCCGAACTCGAAGAAGTGAAGATACTTGGTGAGACAGAACGCGGCGCAGGCGGCTTCGGACACAGTGGAGTGAAGTGAGAGTAAAGACCGCTACGCTGACAGAATAAAGATAATAAATTTGGTGAGACGACTGATATACATATTGCCGTTGCTAATGATAGGCTGCAAAAGTGTGAAAGAAGCATCTGCAACAATGCAGCAGGAGGAGGTGTCGCCACGCTTCAAATACTATTTCTACGAAGCACAACGGTGTCTGACTCAACAGCAGTATGACCGCGGCATGGCGTTACTGCTCTTTTGCGAGCAACTGAATCCCGCCGATGCTGCCACACAACAGGCATTGGGTTATATGTATCAGGCAACCTCGCAACCAGACAAGGCATTGTCACACTATGAAAGAGCTTTCGAAGGCGACCCTGTGTCTTATTGGTCGAACTATGCTTCGCTGCTCTTTGAGACAGGGCAGAAGCAAGAGGCTGCAGATGTGCTGGAGAAGGTAATAAGCATCTCACCCCAAGAACTTGACGCATTGGCGGCACTGTCAACCGTCTATACGGCAATGAACAAGAACAAGAAAGCTCTTCAGGTGCAGGACAAAATAGAGAAGACAGAAGGAATCAATGCATACAACACTCTGACGCGCTATCGCCTGCTACTTGCAGACGGCAAGACCGACAAGGCGATACAAGCAATTGACAACTACCTTGCAGAAAACCCCGATGACCTGCGTTTCCGTGTGTTTCGTGCAGACCTCTATCTGACACAAGGTAAAGAGAAAGAGGCAGTCGAGTTATACAAGCAGGAACTGCGCAACCACCCTGACAATCCGTATGTCTTCATCTCACTTGCCAACTATTGTTCGCGCAAAGGAGAAGAGCAGAAAGCTGCCGAATTCACGCAGAAAGCTATTCTCTCCGGCGAATGGGACTTGCAGCAGAAACTGAGCACCCTGCGTGAAGGCGAAGCCAACCTAAACAAAGTGGAGGGTATGACAGAGCAGACGCTAATACAACTCGCTGCCGACTATCCTATTGAAGAAGCAGTGCACTCGGCACTCGCACAACACTACATAAAAAACGGCAAGTATCGTCAGGCAACTCCTGTGCTTCAGACCATGCTCGACATCAACCCAGACAACCAATCCACTTGGCAGACAGCGTTGCAGGTGTTTCAGGCAGACACAACGACCACCAATGAAGAATATGAAGCACTGATACAACGCGCCTATGCGAAGATGCCTGACAACCCTCAGTGGATATACTGGAAGGCAAGAGCGTTGCTCATGAATCAAGAGACCGACTCCGCACTCGCAGTAGTAAGGAGCGGCAAAGACCTGCAAGGTGACGTGCGATTCAGACTCGCACTGAAGATACTGGAGGGCGATATCTGCACCTCGCTTGACGACATGCCGGCAGCATACGAAGCATACGAAGCGGCATTGGCAATAGACCCTAACAACATATACGTGCTCAACAACTACGCATATATGCTCGCTACTCATGACGGAGACTTGAGAAAGGCAGAACAGATGAGCAGAAAGACGATAGAGGCAGAACCCGACAACTCAACCTACCTTGACACATACGCATGGATTCTGCATCTGCAAAACCAAGATTTCCTCGCCAAGTATTACATGCAGAAAGCTCTTGACAACATGAAGGCAGAGGAATCGGAAGAAATCAGACAACACTACGACGAAATAATGAAATGACAGATATGAAAAAGTTTTTGTATATCATCACAGTAGCATTAGTGCTTGCAGGCTGCTCGTCAACCAAACATGTACAAAAGGCTAATGCCGTCAAGACTGATCCATCGCGCCAACTGATAGAACAGGCTATCGCAGTGCAACCTACATTCCGCACAGCTCAGGCACAGAAAGCACGATTCAGCATCAACTATGCACAACATAACTACACCATCAGCGGTGCTATAAACATGCTCACAGATACTGCTATCATCATGTCGCTTCAACCACTGCTCGGAATAGAACTCTATAGAATGGAAATTATGCCTGAGCATCTGACCGTCATTGACAAGATGAATCGCCGCTACGTGAGGATGACATATGAAGAATTGCAGCGGCAAACAGGACTCATGATCAGTTTTCAGGACATTCAGGCGCTATGCATGAATCGCATGTTTGTTGTAGGCAACACTCAAGAGCAACTGCTGAAGGAGCGTGTAAGCATAGTAAGCAACGACATAGAGCACCAACTGACGCTCTCCAAAGATATGCTCAATTACCTTTACACGATTGACACCAAGACACTGCAACTGACATCTACAGAAGTCACTATGGACGGCAAACCGTATGTTGTTGATGTGGAGTATATGAATCACCGTGTATGGAACAACAACGTGATATTCCCAGAACAAGTGAAACTGACATTCCGCTCCAACTCGGTTGAGGGAGTATGCACTATTACCATGCAGCAACTCTCGTTCAATGACAGAGTGAACGTAACACCCATGAACTTGAGCAAATACTCAATAACTACACTCTCAGCACTGATAAAATGAGAAAACTACTATACATATTGGCAATATGTCTCACTGTTATTCCTGTTCTTCAGGCACAGAGTGTCAAAGACCTGCAGAAGCAGCGTCAGCAGACACAGAAGCAACTGGAAGAGACAAGCAAGATGCTCAGTCAGACCAAGAAGAACGAGACAGCGACACTCAACAAACTTGACTTGCTCAGTAAAGACATCAGTACGCGCAAGCAACTGATATCAGGCATTAACACTGAAATCCGTGCTCTTGACCAGGAGATGACATATCTCTCGAGGCAGAAAGACACACTGCAGCGAGAGCTGACCAACCTGAAGAACGACTACGCCAATCTTGTACGCCAGACACACTTTGCACAGATGCAGCAGTCTCCTCTGCTCTTCCTTTTGTCGTCAGACAACTTTACTCAACTGCTCAGACGTATAAGATACATGCAGGAGTTTGCAGGCTACAGAAAGCAGCAAGTAAGCCTCATAGAACAGAAGAAGCACGACATAGAACAGAAGAACACCGAACTGCAAGAAAACCGTCGTGACCGTCAGTCTGCTTTGCAGGTGCAGAAACGTGAGCAGGAGAACCTGACGCGTGACGAGCGCAAGCAGAAGAAGATGCTTCAAGAACTGCAGAAGAAAGAGAAAGACCTTCTGGCACAACAGAAGAAGCAACAGAAGCGCATGAACGAACTTAACAAGAAAATAGACGACCTCATCAACAAAGACGTTAAGCGCACTGCCAACACACTTACCAAAGAAGAAAAACTGCTGGCAGGAGGTTTTGAGAAGAACAAAGGCAGACTACCGTGGCCTACAGAGAAAGGATTTATAAGCGGACAATTCGGCATTCAGCAGCATCCTACACTCGCTCATGTGACAGTAAACAACAGAGGAGTGTATATACAAACAACGGCAGGCAGCAATGCGCGCTCGGTGTATGAAGGAGAGGTGAGCGCTATATTCGTAAGTGACGGACAGAACGTAGTGATAGTAAAGCACGGTAACTACCGAACTGTCTACAGCAATCTCACCACGCTATACGTAAAGACAGGCGACAAACTAACTGCCAAGCAGAAAATAGGCAAGATATACACAGACCCTGAGAATGACAACAAGACAGAGCTCTTCTTTCAAGTGAGAAAGGACACTGACGTACTTGATCCGTCGCTTTGGCTTACACAATAACAATGCATAATCTATAATAGTGATGAAACATATATATTTATTATTGACAACACTGCTGACGTTGTGTGTTACGTCATGCAAACAAGACGAATGGATTGACTGGAAGACGCAGAACGAAATCTGGTTGGAGCAAAACAAAAGCAAAGAAGGTGTGCAGACTTTGCCCAGTGGTCTGCAGTACAAAGTCATCTATCCCGGCAACCTTACTGACACACGACCTGTGACTGGCTCCACAGTGGTTTATGACTACAGTCTCTCGCTCATCAATGGTACTACAATTGAAGAGCAGAAGAACTTTAGCGCCATCTGCACGTCAGGAGAGACAGGACTCATTACAGGCATGGTTGAAGGGTTGAAAAAGATGCATGTAGGCGCCGACTACATGCTGTATATACCATGGGATCTCGCCTACGGTAAAGACGGTAAGGGAACAGAAGGCTACAGCAGTTTCCTGCCTCCCTACTCAACACTCATATTTGAAATTCACCTGTCGAGAGTGTATTAATAGAGGTTAAAAGTTGAATAGATTATAAGGTTAACAAGTAAAAAGTGAAGAAGTACATTAAATACATACTGGGTGTGGTGTTTCTGTCGTCATGCAGCGGCAACACATATATCAGTTCTGTGCCGGCAATGCCTGTTCAGTTCATATATAATGTGCTGGCAGAAGACCCGGCATTTGTACCTGCCAACACGGGTGCCTACAAGATTATCAAAGAGCGGCGCTATGATACGGACTATATAGGCTATGCAGGTCTGCTGCTGTATGTAGGAATGGATATGCAGCATCATGCTTTTGACCTCGCGTGTCCGCATTGTCTGAGTACGCAAAAGCCAGTGGAAGTGGACGGTATATTTGCTATATGCCCTGTATGTGGCGAACAATACGACATATCATACGGATATGGGACACAGACAAAAGGAATCAGCAAAGAGCCTTTGAGGAAATACAACTGCATCTGGAATGGCACAACATTGACTGTTAGAAATTAGCCACTCTTATTCACAAAGAAAAAATATCTATAAGTAGCGCAAAAGTAGCGCAAGGGTAGCAGGAAGCAACGCTAACTTATTATTCCAAAAGTCCTTCGGGCAGTTGAACAGTCAACTGCCTGTTTTTTATATCAATCGACAGGATGAAGTCTTCATGCGCAGGAATCACTGCTCCCTCAGAAAGCAGAAACAAAGTATTAATAGTACTCTCATCGACATCCTCCACTACACCAATCTCCCTGCCTTGAGGGTCGATGAGCATATATCCACGCATGTCTGACCAGGCAAGCAAGTCGGCTTCATCATCGTCATACTTCGTCTTCTCAACATATACCTTGCATCCTGCCAGCCGCTTGGCAGCAGTCTCTGTGTTCACGTCTTCCAACTTGAGCAAAAGACTCTCACCAGACTTATACCGCCACTCCGCTATATAAAAAGGTACTGGGATATTGTCAATGAGAAGCATCACGCACTCAGCATCTTCCGGCAGGTCGCGCTTGAGATATACATCCAGTTCACCCGTTGTTCCATGGGGTTTTCGAACAACGCCTATCTCCGTCAAGTCATTCAAATATATCATATCTTAACCTCTACTATCTCTTTTCTGTTCACATAACATAGGAAACCACGGGGATGATAACCCATAGTGCTTATCAGCAGCATATATTCTCTAACCTGCTGAATATATTCATCCGGTTTCTTCCACCCGAATTTCCAATCAACAATCACTGCTTCATCACCGCAGAACATGAGCCTGTCAGGGCGTTTCACGTTGCCGTCGGCAGTGACGATATCCTGCTCATTCATCACCTGCCACTTGTCGGAGAACCAGTCTGTTGTTGCCACCAATTCACGGAAACGCTGCAGTTCGGTCTGCACTATGGCGACATCCTCCACCCTAAGTTTACCCTCCTTGAGCATATCGTCAACTACAGATGCGGCATCATCAAGATGCACCACCTTGCATAGCACTTCATGCATCATACTGCCTATGAATCTATGGTCGGTTGAGATGTCTTCTTCCTGCAAGAACCAGTCTCTGGAAGGCAGTTTGATATGGAGTCGTGTACTGCCGGCGCCAGGCATGTCGCCCGGTATCATGATGACAGTCTCTTCGTTCTGTTGCTCTGCATGCCAATCACTTTTCACTCCGCGTTCATACACTCCGTCAACGAGATCATCTTCAAGCACCGAGTACAACACACCTCCCATATTACTTGTGACAGGTGACTTACTATTGAAAGCGGAAGGAGCAAACACATACAACTCATGCTTTGCACGCGTGAACGCTACATAGGTTATGTTGAGATTGTCAATATACAGTTGCTCCAACTCTTTGAAATAGTCATCACGGAAGATACTGTATCCCAGACGCTTGCCAAACTCGACAGGCACAATGGGCAGCGTGTTGAACGGAGCCTCTGCAGGCTCAAGCCACAGGAGGTTAATACGGTTGTTCTTGTTGTTGTTTTGTTTCTCCGCAGCATCCCAGTCGCAGAAAGGCACTATCACCACATCATATTCCAATCCCTTTGACTTATGAATACTGACAATCTGCACAGCATCATCAGAACTCTGCATCTGTATTGCGGCTTTCCCACTGTTCTCTTCCCACCATTCGACAAATGAGCAGGCATCGGCGGCATACTTGTTAGTGTAGTTATAGACAACATCCTGCAATGCCAGAAGATAGGGTCTGGCAGTCTCGTTTTTCATCAGATGGAGTTCACTTATTATATCTGCCACTTGTTCTGGAAGCGAAAGACTGTAATGTTGTTGCGGCAGGTTGACATCTTCACGTATGGTGCGCTCCAGTGCTTTATTGGGCGAGTTGCCGTCCACCACAAGAGCATATTCATACATAGTCTGCAAGCGCAGAATATCATCATCTGGTGTCAGCCACAAAGCCAGCAGGTCGGTCACCAGTCTTACCTCAGGCGCAGACTTGACCAGCAGACCTTCTGTTGACATCACATTGATACCAGCACCAAGGAGTGTGCTTGCAAGCAATGTAGCGTCTTTGTTGTCTCTAATAAGCAGAGCTATATGCCCTGCCTTAATTCCGCGCGAGAACAAGTCTTCAAGCAGTTCTGGCAAACGCATAGCGACTTCCTCCCGTCCTTTTGCCTTTTTGTCTGACGAGAGAAACTCCATACGCACATAGCCGCCTTCGGCAAGCCTCGTTTCCTGACTTACAGACGAATAGATGTCAGTTATACAACTCGCTTTGTTGCTGCGCTCAGAATATAATGCCGCTATCTTTGCTGAAAGCAGAGAGAATATGCGGTTGTTCTGCTCCACAATCACACTGCTGCTACGCCAGTTGCCGGTCAGTTGTTCTTCATGAATATCTCTGAATATACTGTTTACACCATATTGCAACAGACTGCTGTCGGAATTGCGGAAGCGATAGATACTCTGCTTTACATCTCCGACAAGCAGACAAATGCCGCCTTTTGCAACAGCCTCACGGACAAGAGGCAGGAAGTTGCGCCACTGCATGCTGCTGGTGTCCTGAAACTCGTCGATCATGAAATGCGATAGGCGCACACCGAGTTTGTCGTATATGAAAGGCGAATCCTCCTGCTGCGCAACAACATCATGTATAAGGGTGTTGGTCTCGCTTATAGGCAGACGGTTGAGTTCCGTGTTAGCCTTCTGAATGAAATACTCAACATCCTGAAGTATCTTGACATAAGATATATATGATAGTACAGTCACTGCCGTGACAAACTTGCGGCGGCAGTCGGAGTCGGCATAGAGCATGTCATACAGACGGCGTGCCAGTGGTTGAAGCAACGCAACAGCCTGTTGCAGTTCAGGTTTTTTTGACAGTTTGTCGGGTTCAAAGGCAAGGTTTGTGAATCTCACTCCTGCTTTTTTGCCTATGTTTTCAAGTATATCTTTCTTCTTCTTCCAATGAAACGGAGTCAGAGCACCAGGCGGGAAATCCGATTCCTTTAATTCGCCCATACAACTGAGCATCTTCTGTTCCAATGCGCGGTATTCAGACAAGTAGTCATTGACGATTTTCTTCAACTGCTTGCGGTATTTCCCAAGAGCATCAGGGTCTTCCGTCACATCGTGCAATTCCTGTCTGTGCTCCTGATAAGTCTCCTTGAAGAGTTCGTCGCTTACCGACAGTATGGAGTCATGCGGATTCCAGCGTCCTCCCTCTTCCATGTTGTCACCAACAACCTGCAGTAATGCCCTTACGCGCTCGTCATTGAGGTCAGACGGTATGTTGAAAAAATAGTCATCCAAGGCAGCACTACGCACGTGATTGCTGTCAAGTTCCAGATTATATGCTCCGGGCAGATTCAGCTCCTTGGAGAAACTGCGGATTATCTGCTGGAAGAAGCTGTCGATGGTGGTGACAGCAAACGACGAGTAATCCTGCAGTATGTCGGTAAGTATGTCTTGTGCCTGCTGCTGCAGTTCTCCGTCAGACAGACCTGTACTCTTCTGAATACGCTCTTTATGAGGCGAATTAGTGCCTGTCGCCAGTTGACTGAGGAAGAACACTATACGCGACTTCATCTCAGCAGTGGCTTTCTTTGTAAAGGTGACAGCAAGTATCTTGCGATGACGGTTTCTGCCACGCATGGAAAACAGCAGGTCGATATATCTGCCTGTCAGGGCAAAAGTCTTGCCTGCTCCCGCCGATGACCGATAGACGGTTAACATGAATTCAGTTTATAACTCTCACTTTGTATCCAGCTTGTTGCAGTATTTCTGCCGCCTGTGTGCGCACATCGCCCTGAAGCAGTATCTCGCCGTCACGCGTGGAACCTCCAATGGCAAGTTTCTGCTTGATCATACGTGCCAATTCCCTCACCTCGTCGGTTTCTTCGGCATAGCCTGTTATCAACGTAGCGGTCTTGCCCTTGCGCTTGTCTTTCTCCACACGAAGCGCGGGTTTCTTAGGCGCCTTCTTAGGCGACACCTCTTCTTCGACATCCGCCACAGGCATACCGCCCATCTGCTGCAACAACTCTTCCGGTAACTCCATAATTATATTCTATGCATCAACAATGTACTCAACTCATACATCACTATACCTGCTGCCACACTCACGTTAAGCGAATGCTTCGTGCCGTATTGCGGTATCTCTATGCAGCCATCACACATATCCACCACCTCTTGCTGCACTCCAAAAACCTCATGACCAAGCACTATAGCAACTTTACTCACTCCTTCCGGTATCAGACCTTCAATATCGAATAGTTGTATGCTCCCTTCTGCCTGCTCCACAGCATAGATGCAGTAGCCTTCTTCTCGAAGCCTCTTCACAGCCTCGCTGGTGTCGGCTGCATACTGCCAACAGACAGTCTCCTCTGCCCCTAATGCCGTCTTGTGAATCTCCTGGTTTGGCGGAGTGGCAGAGCAGCCGCAGAGCCACACACCTTCCAGGCGGAAAGCATCGGCAGTGCGGAATACAGCGCCTATATTATGCATGCTTCGTACGTTGTCGAGCACCACTACCAAAGGCACTTTCTCCGACTGACGAAACTCCTCGGCAGTCATCCTGCCCATCTCATCTATCTTAAGTTTTCTCATCACTTCCAGTCTTCATACGATAACCTCAACTCATAAGCCTCCACGGTGTCGCCAACCTGCTCAGCCGCCTCTGCTGCCTGCAGATAGAGTTCTGCCACATGCCGCTGAACGGACTGCTGAATATCTGACACTCCGGTCTGCGTGCTGTCAAGCCTCAGACTCAGGCTGCAAAGGTCGTAGGCGAAGATGGCGTCATATATCTTATCCGACTTCTGATAACGCTCTATCATCGTGTTGCACTGCTCTGTCATCACGCGTTTGTTGCTGCGTTTCTCGCCGTCTGTCAGCAGATAACGCGTCAGTGCTCGGTGATAATACTCGCCAGCCGTCTCAGCATCGAAACTGCGCAACGCCTCGTCTGCCTTACGCAGGAGCAGTTGCAGGGTCTTCTGACGCTCGTTGTCGTAATGACCTGTGTAATAACTTACCTCAGGCTGCCACACCCATTTCTGGTTAGGACCATAGAGAGGCATGCGTATATCTCGGAGGTTGTCGTGAACTTCGTCAAGCATACGGTATATCTCGCAACGCTCCTCTGCCTGCTCCAGACTCTCGTTGTCGCTCAATTGCGACAGTCGGTCTTCTGTCTGGCGCATGGTCTTATCCCAGTGGCGATGCACGAAATCGGCTGCCACACGGTAGTCTTTGTCGTAGGTCAGAATCAACGTGGCGGTATCCATTGCCTCCAGCAACCTGCCTTCTTTACGAAGTTTCTCCATCTCAACCGCCTTCTTCAGGAGCGACGGCTTCTGCTGAGCACTGACTGTCAATGCCGCCAATGCTGCGAAAAATATGATTGTTGTCCTTTTCATTATATAGTTGTTTACGGCTTCATGAAATTCATTCTCTGAACTCTCTGCAAAGTTAATGACTTTTTCTCAAACACGCAACATCTGTCATTACTGTGATTTGCAGATACGGATGAAAAGCATTACTTTTGCAGGGTGACTGCAAAGAAGACCTCCATAGAACCAAAGAAGACTCCAATAGAATTGCTCTCGCCTGCGCGTGACCTCATCGTTGGCAAGGCTGCCATTGACGCCGGTGCTGATGCCGTATATATAGGCGCTCCCTTGTTTAGCGCACGACAGGCGGCAGGCAACAGCATTGCTGACATCAAGGAGTTATGCCGTTATGCACACATCTTCTCCTGCCGAGTGTTGGTGGCTCTCAACACTCTGCTCACCGATGAAGAGCGGCGCGAGGCTGTCAGCATAGCATGGCAACTCTACAAGGCGGGGGCCGATGCGCTGATAATACAAGACCTCAACCTGCTCGGCGAAGACCTTCCTCCCATACGACTGCATGCCTCCACACAATGCGACAACCGCACGGCAGAAGACGTGATTATGAGACGGCAGCAGGGATTCAGAAGAGCAGTGCTCGCAAGAGAACTCACCATTGAAGAGATAAGAAGGATTAGAGAGAGGTTAGGGGAGAGAGGGGATATGGAACTCGAGGCCTTTATTCACGGGGCTCTGTGCGTCAGTTACTCAGGCAGATGCTACCTCTCGGAGCATGTGTTGGGAACAAAACACAGTGCCAACAGAGGCAGTTGCGCACAACTTTGCCGCTGGCAGTATGACCTGCTTGACAAAGACAAGAATCTTCTCACAGGCGGTCAGTATCCGCTCTCGCTGCGTGACCTCGACAGAAGCAGGTCGGTAAGAGAGATGCTCGACGCTGGCATCACCACGCTCAAGATAGAAGGCAGGCTGAAAGATGCCGCATACGTGAGAAACATAACAGCCTACTACCGACTGCTGCTCGACCGTCTGTTTGCCGAGCCTGACTCGCACTATTGCCGAGCATCGAAAGGCAGCATTTACCTTGACTTCACACCCAATCCTGAGAAGACTTTCCACCGCTCCCAGACAGACTATTTCCTTCACGGCAGAACACCCGACCTTGCCAACTGGCAGACTCCTAAGTCAACAGGTGAATATATAGGGGAAGTGACCTCTGTCGGCAAAAACTGTATAGAGATACAAACCGACATCGCTCTGCATAACGGCGACGGACTCTGCTTCGGCGACAAAGGCTTCCTTGTCAACCGCGTGGAAGGCAACCGTGTTTACCCCAACCAGATGCCTCAGATAAAAGCAGGCACTCAACTCTACCGCAACTACGACATCGAATTCATGCGTCAGGTGGAGCACAGCAAGACTTCACGCCGCCTGCCTGTAGATATCCTTTTCCAGGATACAGACTGCGGCTTCATGCTGCGCATAGGTGACACAGAGCAGGAGTTTGCAGCAGAGAAGACGCCTGCCGACAACCCTCAGAAAGCACTGCAAAACATACGCAACTGCCTCACGAAACTCGGTGACACACCTTTCGAAGCCGCCAGCATAACAGTCAACCTCAGTCAACCCTGTTTCATTCCAGCCTCGATGCTCAACTCATGGCGCAGACAGGTGGTGGAGAGTGCAATGAGTAAGGACCTCCGTCAGTTGAGGGATGAAAGAATAAAGAGTAAAGACCGCTGCGCTGACAGAGTAAAGACAGATGATTCGCTTAATCCATGTAGCGAATCAGTATCGCCTGACTCTTCCAATCTGATGACATGCCGCTACTGCATACTCTTCGAGACTGGTCTCTGCCGAAAGACGAGGAAGCAGACCGATATACGCGAACCTGCTTACCTTCGCAACGGAAACACACTGCTGCGCCTCAACTTCGATTGCGCCAACTGCAGGATGACAATCACGGATGCTGTCACATAATGCGTCAGAAATTACACAAGCATACTTAAGAAACACCATATCTTTGCAAGTGATAAAGAATATAACAATCTTCAAATTTTCAAATAATATGAAACACACACTACTCTTCGTTGCCACTCTTTTGGCAGCAACGCTCTCTGCCCAGAAACCGCAGGTATGGGATTTCGGAGCACAGCAACTCGATGCAACCACTTATGAGAACATGCTCACGGTTGACGAAATCAACTCGTGGTATGGTGCAGGCGTAGAAGCAGGCTCAACAGGTAAGTCTATAGGCAGTTTCACAGCCTCGGCAACCGTCAACCTCATCTTCAACGGCGCTGGCAAAACCAACCACCGCATCCGTACTACCAATAAAGCGATAACGCGTTATGACGAGAAGTCGCTTACCGATGCAGCCAACGTGAAATACACGGGTTATATCTACTCCAACGCAGCCTCCACTCCCGGAGTATATATCGAGCAGATTTTCTCTGCAGGCGACAAGATAGAGTATTACGTAGGCTCCAACGGAGGCAAGGAGACTTATGTCTTCGAGTCGCCTTCGGGTGACACTGTGAAAGGGCATTACAATGCCGACAACCAGATTGAGAAACTGACTTTCTATGCAGGCGCTGACGGCAAATACCACTTCTATGGTTTAGACGAGAAACTCGTTGTGGCAAGGATTGTACGCACTCCTGTCAAGATGGCAACAGTCTCAGGCACTGTCGTTGCTCCCAAGAGCATACCCGACAACTTCAGCCTTCTCTTCACCAACCTCAGCAACCACGGCGTGACGGAGGCAAAACCTGAAGGTGGCAACTACTCAGTGCAACTTGCTATGGGTTACGACTACAGAGTATCGCTCAAAAACGCCAACGGATTCATAGTAACTTCCACCAATCCTATTACCGTTAGCAAAGAGGCGCAGACGGAGAATATCACCATCGGAGGCGTCAGCCTCGTCACCGTAACAGGTCAGATAAAAGGTCTGCCTGACGAGCAACTTGCCAGACTGCAGATAGCCTTCGAAAAGCCTGACAACGTCATTTACGAGCCTGAATTCACAATGAACGGCAGTAACTATACCATGGTGCTCGAAAGCGGCGTCAACTACAAGATGACTGCTATCGGTGTGAATGACTACAGACTCGAATATTCGTCATTATCATTCACTGCCAACGCCACACATAACATCAACTTCCTGCTCAAACCGCAGTATGCTGTCGTCATCGTTCCTACAGGTGCATCGGCAGCAGAACTTGCCAATGCCAAGTTCATCTTCGAGAATCTGGAAGACCATTATGTATATACCTTCACAGGCACGGAAGGCATTCAGCTGCGTGACGGCGTTTACAGCGTTAAGGTGACTGACACCGGAGCATACACCCAACTCCTCACCTCTAACCTCAGAGTCAACGGTGAACCCGTCAGCAAACAGATTGATTTCACTGCCGACATCCATGAGTGGAATTTCAGCGACCAGGATTTCTATAATGGAGGCTATGACAACACCAACAAAGAATATTCTTACAAGACTCTGGAATTCAAAGGCTGCAAGTCTCACAACGACCTATATCTCTATGCCGGCAACGGTGCGGAGATAAAGATTCCTGTCAAAGGCAACAGCATCGTCACTGTAAGAGCCTGCTACGAGTATCACCTTTTCGTAGGCGATGTCACTCTCGGCGATGAGAAAACAGGCACTACCGATAAAATTAGCAACCTCATCTACAACTACAACGGAGGCGAAGGCTTCGTTACCGTCAAGGCTACAGGCACAAGTTATATCAACAGCATCAGCGTGGCTCTCATCACTGAATACAAGCCTACCGTCACTGTGGGTGAAGGCTGCGACTATGCCACTATCAACGAGGCGCTTGAGGCTATAAGCAAGATGTCACGCACTGACGATCAGAATGTGACAGTGCTCATAAAGCCGGGCAACTACGAGGAGATGCTGCGAATACATCTTAACAACATCACATTCAAGAACGCATCGGAGACTCCGAGCCTCAAGGTAAGCGAAGGAGGCGTTTATCTCGACAAGAACGCAGTGCGTATCACCAGTTACTACGGTCACGGCTACAACTACTACTCCATGAAGAGCGACTTCACATGGGATGAGCGCACTCTGATTGTTAACAAGGAAAACGGCTGCGAGTCGGTAGTTAACGGCGGAGGAACAAGTTCTACTTACTGGAATTCCACAGTGGTGGTCTATGGCAAGGATTTCACTGCAGAAGACATCATCTTCGAAAACTCCTTCAACCAGTATATCTCCGTCAAGGAGAGTGAGGATGTCGTCGTTGAGGCTGCAGGCTCGAAAGGCTTAAGACCTACGGAAGCATTCAACACCGACGTTCAGAAGCGCAAATACCGTGAGCGTGCATGTGCTCTGGCGTTTGCCAAAGGCTCAGACCGCGGCTTCCTGAAGAACTGCCGTATCATAGGTCGTCAGGATGCCCTCTATGGTGACAACGACGTCCGCGTGGCTGTGGAAGGCGGTATTCTGAATGGCGCTTGCGACTACATCTTCGGCGGCATGAATCTCACCGTATTCAACTCCGAACTCGCCATGCTTGTCACTTCCGACGCCAACGACGTGGCATATATCACTGCCAGCAAGACGGCTAAAGGCAAACGCGGATATCTGTTCTATCAGTGTCATGTCACCTCGGCAAAACCTGTTGACGACATGGTGGAGACTGAGAGCGCAAAACCAGGCCTCTGGGGAAGACCCTGGGATGCCAATGCAGAGACTGTGTTCTGCTATACCACCGTCGATGCGGCAGCCGACGGCTCGTCGCTGATACAGCCTGCAGGCTGGGGTGACGGCCTCGTGGCAGGAGGTTCGCCGCGCAGCTATGAGTTCGCCACTGAGGAGAAGTCGGGCGTTGACAACTCGCAGAAACGCGTCAGCTGGGCAACAGTGCTGAGCGAGGCTGTCGTGCCGGGCGACACGGAAGGCATCACAGTGTATAACTTCACCAAAGGCAACGACAACTGGAACCCTTTTCAAGTTCGCATTCAGGACAGCATTGAGAACCTCCCCACAGCAGCGGCAGGCGAAGCAAGGAAAGTGATGCTCAACGGAAACATCTACATCATCCGCGACGGCAGATACTACACTGTCTTTGGCGCTGAACTGAAGAAGTAAAAAACTACTCAAGGTATGTAAACAGATGCGCGTCTCCTATCGGAAGATGCGCATTTGTTTCATTAATTACCAACTTCTTTTGGGCATTTGCAAATATTTTGAATATATAATTTGGTAAGGGCGACACCGTCAAATGAGGGATAGCCTTGAAATAATAGGTTAACAGAGTAAGGAACTAATAGGTTAATTTTGTGTTTGAATTGTCAACTATTCTTTTTATCTTTGCAATCGCTAATGACAAAATGTTTACTACCATGAAAAAACTACTGTTTCTTGCCGTTGTCCTGCCTCTGTTTGCCTGTCAGGCGCGTGAGTCGGGGCGGGTAGCCGTGAAGACGGGTATAGAAGTGCTCCGCGAGCGTCATTTCGACTGTCTGCAGGGCAAACGCGTGGGTCTCTGCACCAATCCTACGGGTGTTGACAGCGATCTGAGGAGCACCATCGACATCCTCAACGAGGCGGCGGAGGTGAATCTCGTCGCTCTGTTCGGACCTGAGCACGGGGTGCGCGGCAACATTCACGCGGGCGACGCCATACAATCGGAGAAAGACCCGAAGACGGGCATAACGATGTATTCTCTCTTCGGCAAATACCGCAAGCCGACACGCGAGATGCTCGACTCGGTAGATGTGATGGTGTATGACATACAGGATATAGGCTGCCGCTCGTTCACATATATCTCCACTCTCGGTAACCTGATGGAGGCTTGCGCCGAATACGGCAAGGAGTTGGTTGTGCTCGACCGCCCCAATCCTCTCGGCGGGAAGATAGAAGGCTGCTGCGTCGAGGACGGCTACTATTCGTTCGTATCGCAGTTTCACATACCGTATCTCTACGGTCAGACCTGCGGCGAGTTGGCACTGATGCTGAATGAGGAAGGCATGCAGACCGCCGAGCCCCGTGCGCGCGCCGAGGGCGGCAGAGGCAGATGCAGCCTGACGGTAGTGCCGATGCAGGGCTGGCGCCGCAGCATGACATGGGCTGAGACGGGGCTGCCGTGGGTTATCTCGTCGCCTCACATTCCGCATGCGGAGACGGCGCTGTTCTATCCCGTGACGGGCATCTTCGGAGAGTTGGGCTATTTCTCCATCGGCGTGGGGTACACCATGCCCTTCGAACTGTTTGCAGCCGAGTGGATAAACGCCGACTCGCTGGCGGAGAGGATGAATGCCTTGCAACTGGAGGGCATCCGTTTCCGACCGATACACTACAACCCGTATTATTCCGTAGGTAAGGGGGCGACTCTGCAGGGCGTGCAGATCTACATTACCGACTACGAGAAGGCTCATCTGAGCGACATACAGTTCCTGCTGGTGCAGGAGTTGATGCAGATGTATCCCGAGCGTGACGTCTTTGGTCTCTGCAACCGGCAGCGCTTCTCGATGTTTGACAAGGTTTGCGGCACCAACCTGATAAGAGAGCGCTTCGGCGAGCGTTACCGCTGGGAGGATATCAGAGACTACTGGTATAAGGATGCCGACGACTACCGCCGTCTTTCTTCAAAATACTATCTCTATGAATAACACATACCAACAGACTGATTACGCTCACCGCCTGGCATGGGGCACGGATGCGGGTTTCTACCGCCTGATACCCGAGGAGGTGCTTCATCCTGCCACCGAGAACGACATCTTATGCATCATCGCGCGTGCTCACGACGAGCACAAGCATATCACTTTCCGTGCTGCGGGCACTTCTCTCTCAGGTCAGGCCGTCAGCGACTCGCTGCTTGTGGTCTGCGGCAAGAAATGGGAGAGTTACGAAGTGCTTGACTCCGGCAACATGATTCGTCTGCAGCCTGGCATCATAGGTCAGCGCGTCAACGACATACTGCGCCCTTACGGCCGCCGTTTCACTCCAGACCCCGCCTCCATCAAGAGTGCGATGGTGGGAGGAATAGTGATGAATAACGCCTCGGGAATGTGCTGCGGCACGCATGCCAACAGTTACCGCATGCTGCAGTCAGTGCGTATCATTCTGCCTGACGGCACTCTGCTTGACACCGGCAGCGAGGAGTCGAAGCAGGCTTTCCGCGAGTCGCATCCCGACTTCCTGAAGCGGATAGAGGAACTGCGTGACAGAGTGCAGGCCGACAAAGAGTTGAAAGACCTCATCATAAGGAAATACAGCATCAAGAATGTCACAGGTCTTACCATTCTGCCTCTTGCAGAGTTCTCCGACCCCTTCGACATCATCGCTCATCTCATTCCTGGCAGCGAAGGCACTCTGGCATTCCTCAGCAGCGTGGTGATGCGCACAGGCGAAGACTACCGGCATTCCGCCTCGGCACTGCTCTTGTTTCCCACCACAGTGAGTGCCTGCAAGGCAGTGACGGAGATGAAGCATACGGGTCTGCTTGCCGCCGCAGAGTATTTCGACCGCAAGGCGATGCGCGTGGTGGAAAACGACTTCCCCGAACTCAAGGGCATGCCTGACGACGCAGGAGCGGTGCTCGTCAAGATAGAAGCCTCGACAGCCGACGAACTGCAGTCGAAGCAGACGGAGATAGAGGCGCTGCTGGGAAAATACGACCTGCTCAGCGACCGACTCTTCACTCAGGATAAGACTCTCACTGCCAAGTACTGGGCGATGCGCAGCGGCATCTTCCCTGCCGTGGGAGGCACGCGCGAGGTTGGCACTACCTGCCTCATTGAGGATATCGCTTTCCCGATAGACTTCCTTGCGGAGGCGACATCCGATTTGCAAGCGCTTTTCCTTGAGCACAACTACCCTGATGCCGTCATCTACGGGCATGCGCTGGAAGGCAACTACCATTTCATCCTCAACCAGCGTTTCGACACTAAGGAGTCGGTAGAGCAATACGACCGCATGATGCATGCCGTCGTCTCGCTTGTGGTTGACAAATACAAAGGCTCGCTGAAGGCGGAGCATGGCACAGGACGCAACATGGCGCCGTTTGTCAGGAGAGAGTGGGGTGACAAGGCATATCAGCTGATGGTTGACCTCAAGCAGTTGTTTGACCCGGGAAACATAATGAATCCGGGTGTCATCTTCAACGAAGACGAGCAGTCGTATCTGCAGCATATCAAACCACTGCCTGCCGTTGACGAGATGATTGACCGCTGCATAGAATGTGGTTTCTGCGAAGTCAACTGCGTCAGTTGCGGCTTCGCCTTCTCTTCGCGTCAGAGGATAGTACTGCAGCGTGAGATGGCAAGACTTGCTGCGGAAGGCAGGAAGGATGAGGCGCGGCAACTGAGAAAAGCCTTCCGCCGTGAAGGCAAAGACCTCTGCGCAGGCGACGGATTGTGCTCTACTTCGTGCCCTGTGGAAATAAATGTGGGTGAGTATATCCACCGTCTGCGGGAGCAGGAGATGTCAGCCTTAGGCAAGCACCTCGGCAGGTTCGCAGCAGAGCATTTCGCTGCTGTAGGCAGCGGATTGGGCAGTATCCTCTCTTTGGCAGGCTTTGCTCAAGATGTGATGGGTGACAGGCTGATGTCGGTTGTCGGCAAAGGGCTTCATCTCGCAGGTATGCCTCTCTGGACTCCTGCAATGCCGAGAAAGGTAAAGAAGTTGCAGGTCGCAGGTGAGAGGGTGGAGAAGAAGGAAAAAGTCGTTTATTTCCCTTCGTGCCTGAATCAGCGTCTGGGTTTGGCAAAGGGCAGTCCTTCCACGGAGCCAACAATGGGTGACATGGTGGAGTTGCTGCAGAAGGCAGGCTTCGAAGTCATCTTCCCCGAGGGCATGGAGAATCTCTGTTGCGGCACTATATGGGAGTCGAAAGGTATGCCTCGTGAGGCTGATATGAAAGCCGCTGAGTTGCATGAGGCTCTGCGTAAGGCAAGCAACAACTACGAGTATCCTATTCTCTGCGACCAGTCGCCCTGCCTTTACAGAATCAGACACACCCTGCCAAATGATAAAATCGTAAATGACAAAATTGTAAATATAAATGGCCAAATCGTAAATGACCAAATCGTAAATCTCTTTGGTCCTGCCGAGTTTATAGAGAAGTATGTTCTCGACAGGGTTGCAATAACGCCCACCGACGAGGTTGTGATGCTTCATGTCACATGCTCCACGCGCAAGATGGGACTTGCCGACACTCTGCTTCGCGTTGCCCGCCGCTGCGCCAAGACGGTGGTAGTGCCTGAGGAGATAGGCTGCTGCGCTTTTGCAGGCGACAAGGGTTTCACTCACCCTGAACTCAACAAATGGGCGCTTCGCAAACTCCGCAGTCAGGTGAAGAAGGCTGGTGCTACGCTCGGAATCAGCAATTCACGCACATGCGAGATTGGTCTCACCACGCATGGCGGAATTCCGTATATGAATATAGCATATCTTGTTAACAAAGTCAGCAAACCTCTATGAATCAAGAAATAGAACGAAAATACCTTGTCGTTGACGAGTCGTTTCGCAGTATGGCGACAAAGGTGAAGCACATTCGCCAAGGGTATCTGTCGGTGGATGCCGATTGCACTGTGCGAGTGAGAGTTGCCGATGATAGGGCGTATATGACTGTCAAGGGCAGAAATCAGAAGGACGGCTTCTCACATTTCGAATGGGAGAAGGAGATAACGCTTGCCGATGCTGAGGCTCTGTTTGCTTTATGCCGTCACGGCATGATAGAGAAGGAGCGTCATCTCGTACCGTGGCATGACCTCACGATAGAGGTGGATGTTTTTCACGGCAGGAACGAAGGTCTTGTGCTGGCGGAGATAGAACTGCCGAGCGAGGATTATCCGTTGCCTGATTTGCCGCCTTTCATCGGCGAGGAAGTTACTGCCGACAGCAGATACTACAACAGTTCTCTGGCACAAAATTAAGCCGTTCCAGGCGAAAGAATAACCAGGTACAAATTGATAGGCCGCAAATTTCGCATAGTGGTCGCACACATTCAGACCGATGTAGAAGGTTTTTCCCTGTAGCGACTCGGGGATATACCAGTCTATCACTAATTGCGTGGTGTATTTTCCGTAGGAGGTGTTCGTTCGCGTTACCTCCAGATAATGGGGTTTGTTCAGATACGATGTATCTATGTTGTTCACCGGCCAATACGTGCTGTCGTTCGGCAATACGGTGAGCGCCTGACCGCTGTATGTATTGCGTACAACCATTGCTCCGGCACCTTCGCCTACGAGCAGGTAGGAATAGCCTACACCATTGGCCTTACGTCCGTCGTAGTTAGCACGACCCGGGCCACCGAACGAAGCGATACGATGCACCGTGGCCGAGCCACGGGTGTCGTTGTTCGTCTCGCTGTACCACAGGTAGGAGTTCAACTTGTTGTCATTGTTCTTGTGATAAGCGCGCAGATAATAGGTGTTGTCGTCACCCTTGCCATACACCCAGATAGGAATGGTGAATCACAACACATTGCCACCCATACTCATGACAGAGTAGTTGTCAAACTCCTGTAAATACTTGTTGCCCGCCGCGTTGGTATGGCGAGGAGCAACGAACAAAACGCAAGGAGTGCCACCTTGAGCACCAACCTTGGTGAATGTAGATGTTGGTTCATATATGTATATGTTTATATATTTATTTCAGAACGGAATGCGTTCCGGAGCACGTGCACCGGTATCATTGTGTTTTTTAACATCTGTCTGCGTTATATATAGTTGTGTTTTTGTTGTTTATCTTTAACCTTATCTTACCCTGCCCATTCTGCTCTGTCAAGCGCACGGTATGATATCGCTTCACTGAGGTGAGCAAGACTTATCGGCAACGGGTTTTCTGCGGTTGAATCGGGGTCAAGGTCGGCAATAGTGCGTGCCACCTTAAGGATTCGGTCGTATGCTCTGGCAGACAGACCGAGACGCTCTATTGCCATGCGTATCATGTTGTTGCAGGCATCGTCAAGCACGCAGTATCTGCGCATCATCTTGCTCGTCATCTGGGCGTTGCAGTATATGTCAGTGTCGGCAAATCGTGCTGCCTGAATACGTCTTGCCTTCACCACGCGTTCTCTGATGGATGCACTTGCCTCGCTCTTTTCCTGCTTGCTGAGTTCTGTGAAGGGCACTGGCGTAATCTCCACCTGTATGTCGATTCTGTCAAGCAGGGGGCCTGAGATGCGGCTCATATACTTATGCACCATCCCGGGTGAGCAGGTGCATTCGTGGGTTGGGTCGTTGTAATGACCGCATGGGCATGGATTCATTGCTGCCACCAGCATGAAGGATGATGGGTATTCCACTGTCTGCTTAGTGCGCGAGATACGCACTTTTCTGTCCTCCATAGGCTGCCGCATCACCTCTAATGCACTCTTCTGAAATTCCGGAAGCTCATCAAGAAACAGTACTCCGTTGTGAGCAAGGCTTATCTCTCCGGGCAATGGGTTGGAGCCGCCTCCTACGAGAGCTGTGCTCGTTATTGAATGATGCGGGCTGCGGAAAGGTCGTGTGGTGAGCAGTGAGCGGTTGTAGTCGCATAGTCCTGCTACGGAATGGATGCGTGTCGTCTCAATCGACTCGGCGAGTGTGAGCGGAGGCAGTATGCCGGGCAGCCGTTTTGCCATCATCGATTTGCCTGCTCCCGGAGGGCCTATCATAATCATGTTGTGACCTCCTGCAGCTGCAACTTCGAGAGCACGGCGAACATTCTGCTGCCCGCGTACATCCGAGAAGTCAAGGTCGAAAGCGCTTTGCTGCCGGGCAAACAACTCGTCTGTGTCAACATGCAAAGGCTCACATGTCTGCTCGCCGTTAAGAAAACGTATTACGGTAAGCAGATTGTCCAAACCATAAATATCCAGACCTTCAACCACTGCCGCTTCCTGCGCATTCGCCTCAGGCAGTATGACGCCGCGGAAACCTTCTTCTTTCGCTTTTATAGCTATCGATAATGCGCCGCGTATGGGTTGCAGTGAACCGTCAAGCGACAATTCTCCCAACAGCAGATATTCGCCCAGATGCATAGTCCTGACTTCCTCGGCAGAGGCAAGCACGGCAATCGCTATTGAGAGGTCGAAGGCAGCGCCTTCTTTCTTTAGGTCTGCCGGAGCCATGTTGATGACTATACCTCTGTTTGGGAATCTGTATGCATTTACCTTTAGGGCAGAGCGAATGCGTTGCTCACTCTCTTTCACGGCATTGTCAGGCAGACCTACAATGTCGAATCTGCCCATTACTCCCGTCTGATTGGCTTCTACCGTAATCAGTTGGGCGTCAATGCCGCTGAGTGCCGCTGTATATGTCTTGACTAACATTTGGTATGGTGTGTCGTTTGAGTCAGACTGTTAATCCTGTTTCTTTTTCTTCTTCTTGGCATCTGCTCCGTTGAAGTCGTATTTGAACATAAGACCTACTCCCTGAACTGTATGAGCTTCGCGGAGAGAGTATTTGTCCACGGTATGCGTATATGCTTTTGCCCGGAGCATACCTGATGGCACAAGCAGATATTCGACATCCAGATTACCGAATATAGGCTGGTTGCTGATGTCGTTGTATCTGTAGCCGAAGTTGCCGTTTATTATAAGCCGGTTGTTAGGCGTGAACTGGAATTGTGTCTCGTATTCCTGACTTGACTCTTTGTCGAAGCCCTCTGCACGTATGTTGAATCCGACGGTGAAGTTGTTGGTGAGTCGCCTGAGCCAGTTGTTAATCTGTCCTGTCACTGTCGATGTCAGCAGCGAGTAGGTCTCGTTGAGTCCCACCGTATTACCCATCTGCAGATATTCAGGCGTATAGAATCTGTTAAAGACGAGCAGATATATTATCTCACGCATCATCATCTCATCGGTGTTGATGATCGACTTCACCTGCGATGCAACACTCTCGTCCGACTGCGGCAGTTCTATTCCAAACGAGATGACCGGATTCATCAGGTTTTCACGCATGTAAATCAGGCAGTTTACGGGCACAGAGTTGCGGTTGGTTGCCATATTGGTGTATTCCGAGCCGAACAGGTCTTTCAGTGATGCAGTGGTCGAATAAGCAGCCGAGGCATCTACCTGAGGCTCCATCGGATCGCCTGAGAAGGTCACCGTACTGCCGTTATGTATGGTGAATTCCTTGCGTATCAGATTCTGCAATGTGAAACTGAATGTGCCCGACTGCAAGGTGTAAGTGCCATACAAAGCCACGTCGTCGGCACTCACGTCATACTGGAATCTGAGGTTACCCTCGCCTCTGCCTTTCAGTTGGTCACCCGTGTGAGGGTCTATCACTATTGCTACCTCAAGGTCGGGTGTGGCTTCTATCTGCACATCCACATATACCCTTGTCTCCGTAGGCGAAGACGCTGGTTTGTTCACTTCTGCGGTGTTGTCGGTTTTCTTTGCCTGGTGGTCGACAAAAGTGATGAAGTTGTTGTCGCGTGCACTCGAGGCAGTGGCAGTGGAGAAGAAGAACGACGAGTTTTTGTCTGTGCGTGCATTGGCGCTAATGTGGCATTCTTTCTCGTTGCCACGTATGCTTACCGACCCTGAGCCGTAGATATGACCGTAGAACATCTCACCGGGCTTTTCAGGCAGATCCATCACGAGAGTATTCTTGCATTCTGCATCTATCTCGTAGGAGAAGTCCTTGAAAGCAGTGTGATGCACTATGCCGTTCAGCAGCAGCGGATTGCCCTCGTAATCGTACAGAGTGAGGTTTTTGAATGAAATATTGTCGATACCCAGAGTCACGCTGTCGTTGAGGCTGTATGTGGTCCCAAGGAATGGTATGCCTATCGTTGCGTCTTTGGCGAAGGCTTTGCCTTCAACCCAAGTGAGCTTCTCTATTCCGTAAACATGCACCATGCCGAATCCTCTGCCCGATATGTTGTTCAGGAATCCTTCTGTCCAATAGTTGATGAATGCAAGGTTGGCAGAGTCGGGATAGATAAACAAATCCCAGCGTTTCTCCAGAGGTTTTACTATGCCGTCCAGTTTGGCAACAGTGTCACCCGATTCAGTCACTGCACCCCAGATGTCTATAGTCTTTTCTGCACGGTTGAGCATGGCCCTGGCATGAGCGTCACCCAATAGTGCATTGTTAATCTTTGCACTGTCCATCCATACCTCCGCTTCGAACATAGGCTGGCTGAACAGCGAGTAGGCTGTTGCCCAGCCGGTGGCTGCGCCTCCGAATGAGATGGAGTTCTTTACGTTGGTGTATTCAAGTATATAGTCGAGCACTATGCCCGCCAGTGCAACATTGATAGAGTCGTTTTCCCGTTTCGATGCCACACCGTCAGCGAATATATACCGCTCTTCACTTCCGAACCTCAGACCCGTTACTTGCAGCGTCGTGTCGTATGCTGCATATACCACATGACTGTCGCTCATCCTCCATAACGAGTCCAGGATGAGTATGTCTGACGGTAGTATATGACAGTCTATAAGTGGCTTTCCGGCATACTGCGAGAAATGCGTGGCAGTGCGCAGTGCTCCTGCCGTACGTGCTGAGTCGGTGTTCTCGAAATCAATGTCCAGATACAGCGAGTCGTTTCTTGCCACTGCCTTCAGCAAGGCCTCAATGTCGCCCATGCGCTCACCGGCAGGGTTGTCGGAGGCATGCTTGTATGCCGACAGGGCAAGGTTGAGTTGCTGCTGGCGGTTGTCGATGTTCAGAGTGATGTTGTCTATCTGCTGTTTGCCTGCCATTAGTTGAGGCACTGCGAGTTGCAACGCATGCTTGTTCTCTGTCTCGTTTACGAAGCCTTTCAAAGTCGGCATCTTGGGCATGCTCACAGGCAGGTCGAGCACATCGGATATGTAGTCAAGTTGCTTGAAATAGGCATAGAACTCCATGTCGTTGAGTTCTCTGGCTTCATTGGCTTCTTCGCGCAGCGACTTGCCTAAAGCTCTCGGCACATATTGTGCTATCAGCCGTCTTACTGTCAGAGGCAGAGTGGAGTAGCGGTAGTTGCCGGAGAGGTTGGCGTTAAGGAAGTCGGAGTTTATCTTCAGGTTTGTCGGACTGTCATCGCCTGTCTGGGCAAGCAGTCTGAACTGTTTCATGAAGAGTTCCTTGTCTGTGCGTCTTACATATAGCGAGTCTATATATAGATAGCCGTTCAGGTTGTCAGCCTTGTTGCCTGAGCCGTTCACTACAATCTCTGCCAATATGTCTGCATCGGCATATTTCTCCGATAGGTTCAACGGTCCGAGTCTCAACCGTTTCAGCGATGCCTCGGCGTTTATCACAGGCACCTCCTGGGTCAGGTCCAACAGACCGTTCACGGCAAAAATGAGGTTCTCGTCGTTTATGCTGATTGAACCTTTGAACTCGTCGGTTGTATAGTCGCCGTCGATGTTGATGTTCTTGTAGTCATACCCTTTCAGGCTTATGGAGTTCACTATGCCGCGCAGTTTGGCTGAGAGAGGCGTGTCCTTGCCTGTCCTTGCATCGGCCTGCATGCGCAACGACACATTGCCTATCTGGCTGTTGCCTGCCAGTTTGCCTATCATGAAACGTTTGGTCTCCACTAAGCCTTTGAACTGCAGGTCTTCAAAATTATCCGAGGCAAGCAGTTGCCCGTTGGTGGTTATACTGCCCAGACGCGAGGTGAATTTGCCGTTCAGGGTCATGCTGTCAAGTCTGCCGTCAACCACTCCACGGTAATGCATCTCGCCTAACTGTGCAAGGTTTTTCGGCAGGACGTATGGCTTCCCGCGCATGTCTGACAGGAAGTCTTGTATGATACCGCGGTTCACAGTGAGGTCCTGCAGAACGGCATGCACATACGATGTGTCCATTCTGGGCAGACCGTGGAAAGTCACGTCACCGCTCATCACCTGCTTGCCTTTGTATGTCAGCGTCAGGTCTGAGGCTTTTATGTCGTTCAGCGTGCCGCTCACATCTGCTGTCATGCCTATAACTCCGCGCATATTCTTCACCTGGGGCACCAGACTGCCGATGTCCTTGAGCACCACATTCGCTTCGTCAACATGCAGCCTTACCTGAGCTGTCTCCAGACGGTTGAGGTCGAATGTTGACATCCAGCTGTCCTTACTGGAGGCGTTTCTCTTCCGACCGCCTTCTCCCGACTCTTCTATGCTTCCGTTCATGCTCAGTGTCGATGACGGGAGTTTCACTGCCAGTCTCCTGATGTCGGCTTTGCCTGCTGTCAGTACTGCCTCCGCCTGAAGGTCGTTGAGCACCAATCCTTGCTGTTCGCGCAGCGAAAGACTGCTCACTGTGGCATGAAGCGAGTCTTCCGACAGGTGGTTAAGAGCGAGGTCAGCGTTCAGGTCGCTCACCTTCCACGTGTCGTATCTGAGCCTTATGTCACGCAGTCTGACGTTCTTTACTTCTACAATCTCCTGCAGAGGTTTGTGCTCTTTCTGTTTTGGTATCAGTTGTAGCAGGAAGTCATAATTCATCTCTGAATCCTTGCCTCCTGTCTTGTATGCATTGGCGTATGCATGCAGGAGCTCCGCCTCCCTGAACAGAATCTTCTTGCTGAAGAAGCCTGTCAGCGAGAAGCGTGCCTGAAGTGTGTCGGCATAAAGCAGAGTGTCGCCTTGACGGTCCTCAATGTATATGCCGGTCATGGTCAGTTTGTTGGGGAAACTGTAGTCCATGCCGCCTATGCGCATCTCGGTCTGCAGACCGCGCGAAAGCTCCTGCGTAAGCACCTTGACGGCAGCAGTCTGCACCTTGTTGCTCTGAACAAGGGCAAACAGCATACCCGCAGTCAGCAGGGCGCATGCCAGCACGATAACCAATATGTATAAAAACCGTTTCACAAAAACTAACCGTAGCCTCTTGTGCGTTTAACTTCTTTGCCTATTTAGGCAAAATAACATATTACCTTGCAAAGATACAACAATTGTTCCAATTGTACAAACGAAAAATGAAACAGTCTGTTCGTTGGTGTCAAAAATATGAAGTTACTATGCATGGCAAAAATAAAACAGATTGCCATGAAACGTTTTTTTACTTTCTACATTCAACTTTTCTTTGTATCTTTGCGCACGTTTCTTTATTTAACCTGAAAAACACACAATGAATGATGTAAAAGTTATTGAAATCAAGAAGAGTGTCTTTGAGGATAATGACCGCGAAGCTGATATTCTTCGTGATGAACTGAAAAGGAAGGGTATATATCTGCTTAACCTTATGTCTGCCCCGGGTAGTGGCAAGACTACCACTCTCATTCAAACCATCAACCGCCTGAAAGACAAGATACGCATAGCGGTGATGGAGGCCGACATCGACAGCGATGTTGACGCTGTCAAGATACAGTCTGCCACAGGAGTTTCTTCCATTCAACTTCATACCGGTGGCATGTGCCATTTGGATGCAGGGATGACCAGACAGGGGATTGACGCTGTCGTTGGAAAGTTTGACCTCATCATCCTTGAGAACGTGGGCAACTTGGTGTGTCCTGCTGAGTTTGATACCGGTGCTGTCCGCAACGCCATGATACTGTCTGTCCCCGAAGGAGATGACAAGCCTTTGAAGTATCCCCTGATGTTCTCTGTTTGCGATGTGGTGGTAATAAATAAAATTGATGTGCTTCCTTACTTTGATTTCGACCTTGAGAAGTGCAAGGAATATATCCGTATGCGTAATCCGAAAGCAATAGTCCTTCCTGTCTGTGCAAAGACAGGTGAGGGTATTGATGCTTTCGCCGACTGGCTACTTGCTGAGGTGAGAACATGGCAAAACAAATAACAAAATAGTAAATAATTAAATAGTAAATAATTAAATAGTAAATAATCTGATGCCTGAAATGTCGAATCGTTTTGTTCCCAAGCACAAAGGGGACAAAAACCCTAATCCGAAACTGCTGCGTTTTGTACGCCATGTCACCGACCGCGTGCCGGGAAAAATCAAGATGACCACCGATGCTCCCGAGTATTGGGGCCTTGCATGCATTTTCGAGGACGAGATGGATGCTGTCACCCGTGAAGCATCGCTTGACCTGCTGCTCGATATGCTGCCCGGCAACTTCTTCAAAGTACGCGAGCACCACAGTTATAAAGAACTTCACGAGTGGAATGCCCAGAAGCACTATACTCCTGATGACGAGTCGTTCGATGGATTGCTTGACAAGTTGTCGTATTTCGGTATGCTCGAGTATGACTACGGCGACCATTATACCAACGGTCAGGGACCGGATCCGGGCACTACCTTCAACCGTGAAGACCGCATCTATTGGGTGCCTATGTTTGTACCCGGTAGCGCCGAATATACCAACATGAACACCGAGTTGATGGATCGTCACCCGGAACTCGCCATGTTCTTCGAGCGCATGACTTTCCTCCCGCTTGAAAAAATCACGCCGATGGTGCCCATGGGCGGAAGCGGTATAGGTATGCATGTCATTCCTGTGGAGAAAGCCATCTCTATGGAAAACGAATCTGTTGACATAGAGCATATCTCATATTGGTTGAAGAAATACGAAGGACACATAGGTGTGGGCATCTGCTCATGCCGTTATGGCAGGAAGAAACTGGACGAAGGTTGTGCCGATGACTATCGTGATTGGTGTATAGGTGTGGGCGATATGGCGGACTATCTGCGTGAGACAGGTCGCGGTCACGACATCACCTACGAGGAGGCAATGGCAATCTTGAAAAAAGCCGAGGACCACGGATTCGTGCATCAGGTGACCAATATCGACGGAGAAGGAAAGATATTTGCTATATGCAACTGCAACGTGAAGATATGCAACGCACTCCGCACTTCGCAACTCTTCAATACGCCTAACATGAGCCGCAGTGCCTATGTGGCAAAGGTGGACCCGAAGAACTGCGTCGCTTGCGGACGTTGTGTGGAATACTGTCCTGCTGGAGCAGTGAAGCTGGGGCAGAAACTGTGTACCAAGCATGGCCCTCAGACCTATCCGAAGCAGGAGTTGCCGGACGCTGTGAAATGGGGTCCGGAGAAATGGGAGGAAGAGTATCGCGACAAGAACCGCATCAACTGCTATCCTACGGGCACTGCACCGTGCAAGACCGCTTGCCCCGCACATATTGCCGTGCAAGGCTATCTGAAGAAAGCCGCCGAAGGCAAATATACCGAGGCATTGGAACTCATCAAACGCGAGAATCCGTTCCCGGCAGTGTGTGGCAGAATCTGCAACCGCCGTTGCGAAGACGCATGCACACGAGGCACTATAGACCAGCCTGTTGCTATCGATGCAGTGAAGAAGTTCATAGCGGAGCAGGACCTTAATGCAGAGACACGTTTTGTCCCAGAGGTTAACATCTGTTCCAACGTGCAGGACCGTTGGGAGGAGAAGATTGCCATCATCGGCGGAGGGCCTGCAGGCCTCAGTTGTGCATACTATCTGGCGACCATGGGATATAAACCTACCGTGTTCGAACGCAACGAGGAACCTGGCGGTATGCTGCGGTATGGCATCCCGTCCTATAAGCTTGACAAAGACGTCATTCGTGCTGAGATTGACATCATGCGTGAGATAGGTGTTGACATACGCACCGGAGTAGAGGTTGGCAAGGATATCACTGTCGCACAACTGCGCGAACAAGGCTACAAAGGCTTTTATGTGGCTATCGGTTGTCAGGGCGGCCGTCTGCCGGGTATCCCCGGAGAGACTCTGCAAGGCACTGTCACTGCCATCGACTTCCTTCATGACGCCAACTGCGGTTCGTCAGTCGTCAATCGTCAAACAGTCAAGAAGAAAGTGGTTGTCGTTGGTGGCGGCAACGTGGCCATCGATGCGGCACGTGTGGCAAAACGCAGTGGAGCATCCGAAGTCACTATGCTCTCGCTTGAGACCGAAGACATAATGCCTGCCTCGCTTGAGGAACGTATTGAGGCACGCGAGGACGGAGTCTTCCTCAACCCCGGTTGGGGACCAAAGGAGATACTTGGAGAAAAAGGGAAAGTGAAAGGGATCATTTTCAAGAGATGTGTTTCTGTCTTTGACGAGCAACACCGTTTTGCACCAAAATACGATGAGGATGACACCGTCACATTAGAGGCTGACCTGGTCATTTTCGCCATCGGTCAGACAGTAGTACTCAAAGACCTGCTGAAAGATACTAAAGTAGAATTCTTCCGCGGTGTATATCCTGTGGCCGACAAGCTGACTTATCAGACTGCCGAACCTGACATCTTCGTCGGAGGCGATGTGTTCACCGGTCCTAAGTTCGCTATTGACGCTATTGCTGCTGGCAAGGAAGCTGCCGAGAGCCTGCATAGGTTTGTTCAGCATGGACATTTGACAATAGGAAGAAACCGCCGTGACTTCATCGAACTCAACAAACAGGATATCTCCGTCGAGTCGTACGACAACGGCAGCAGGCAGGACCCGGGTGTCGTGCCCGTGAAGAGCCGCTTCGCCGAGTACCACGGCACACTCACCGAGGAACAGGTGCGCAAGGAGACGGCACGCTGCCTCAGTTGCGGTGCGTCAGTTGTTGACGAAAACCGTTGCATAGGTTGCGGTATTTGCACTACCAAGTGCGGCTTCGATGCCATACATCTCTACCGCGAACATCCGGAGGCGAGTCGTATGGTTAGTTCGGAGGACAAATTCAGCGGCATACTGCCTTATATGATTAAACGCGCTGGTAAAATACTGTTCAAGAAGAAATAATGCACGAGTTAGGTATAGTCTTTTATATCATCCGCGATGTCAAGCAGGCGGCAGAGGAAAACCACGTGGACCATGTGTCAACAGTGGTGATGAACATAGGCGAGGTATCTACCGTTGTTCCTGAATATCTTACCGACTGCTGGCGTTGGGCGGCAGACAGGGAGGATATGCTCCGGGGATGTGAGTTGAAGATCAACACCGTTCCTGCCGTCACTCATTGCGATGGCTGCCAGCAAGACTATCCGACCGTTGCACATGGCAAGACTTGCCCACACTGCGGCAGCGATAACACCTGGCTCCTGCACGGCAACGAGGTGGAAATAAAAGAGATAGTCGTCTCAGGATAATAAATAGTAAAATCGTAAATAGTAAATCGTCCAATCGTAAATAAATCGTAAATAAATCGTAAATCGTAAATAATTAAATCGTAAATAACATGGCTTGTTTTATTGTACCATTGACTCAAGCGATAGCAACCACTATCTATCGCAAGACATCAGCAAACACCGACTCGTTCGTCGGGCGTAACCTCAAGACTCTCGAGCAGATGCTTTGGGGAGGTTCGTTAATGCTAATCCTCGATCATATCATCAACGGTGAAGTGACTTGGAGGTATCCTTTCTTCACTGCCCTCGAGACCGATGGCGGAGGACTCGTCATGTTACGGGAGATGCTGACGGTCGGAGTCCCGATGTCATTGCTCGTCACACTTGTCTGGGCTTTATATTGTTATGCAAAGGAGCGCAAAGTTGCGCAACCCTGAATATAATCATAATATCATTAACACTTTAAATCATTAAAACTTATGTTCTTTCAAGTTTATGGAGAGCACGCCCTGTTAAACTGGGCTATGCTTCTGGCAGTCCTCGCCGGACTGATTCTTTGGAATGAGTTTGCCCGTCGCACCAAATTGGGCGGAGCCATTACATTCTTTGCTATTCCGTTGGCACTGACCGTTTATTTCATTGCCATCATTATCGGCGCTCACGTGGGTGCTGAGTGGGTGCAGAACAACCAGACACATGTTTACATGAACGGTTGGTTCCACTACGCCAAACTCTATGCAGCCCTCACCGGCTGTATCGGTTTCATGATGATTAAGTACAAATGGGGCATCGGTGCAAAGCACTGGTTCAAACCTTTCCCCTTCATCATCGTGGCTATCAACATTCTTATTGCCGTGGCTTCCGACTTCGAGTCTGCCATCATGGGTTGGAACAAATGGTGGCTCTCGTCAGAAGGCGTTTGGCTCTATGGCGGTTGGCATAACGTATTCAACGGCGTTGCCGGTCTGTTCAACATCTTCTGTATGACAGCTTGGTGGAATGTGTATCCGTCGAAGGACAAGAAAGACATGATCTGGGCCGACATGACTTGGGTCTTCATCGTTGTCTATGACATCTGGAACTTCGCCTACACCTACAACTGCCTGCCTACTCACTCATGGTACTGCGGTGTGGCTCTGCTGCTCGCTCCGACAATTGCTGCTATCTGCTGGAATCGCGGTGGTTGGATTCAGAACCGTGCTAACACCCTTGCTATCTGGTGCATGTTCGCACAGGTGCTGCCACTCTTCCAGGAGACATTCAAAGACGGTACGCAGGGCTGGTTCCCCGTACTGCCTGTTCAGTATGTTAACGGTATCGACACCGTGAAGGAGATTTATGCGGCTGCAGGTGGAGCGGATGCTGTTACCGGTACTACCGTTGAGGCTGTCGGCGCAACTGCTGCCAACCCGAACATGATGCTCTTCATCAGTGCTCTGGCGCTCATCACGAACATCATCGCCTTCGGCTACATCATGTATCAGGCTAAGGTTCGCAAAATCAATCCTTACAAGGAGGACGTATTCGTCAACCAGAAGTACTACAAGGATTCTGTTGCACGCGCTGATATGGCATAAGCAGACAGATTTGGTTTTGGAAAGAATCCCGCATACAACAGTGCGGGATTTTTTCTTTTTGCATGAATAAAAAATATAAGTTTCAGGTTGGTTTTTGTCAACTTTTTTTGTATCTTTGCACCGCATTTCAACCGTATGACACACCTGTTAGACGACATAGTTTTCGCCGACAGTTTGCGCTATGAGTCGCATAGCCTTGTCTATTCCCTCCGGCAGGATGCCGACGAGGCGAAACTTGTGTATGTCAAGGGTGTCATGGGCGCGGCTCTGCTCAGCGTCCTGCTTGTCGATACCCCGGAAGGCGACCGCCGAGGTATTGTCCTCGATTCCGCGGAAGGACGCGAAGAGTGGTACACACGCTATGAGCGCGAGATCAGGCGCGACGACTGGGGGATGCTCCGGGTAGAGTCGGAACTCCTTTGCGAAACATACCTGCAACTGGATATATGCAATATAGAACTGACTGCGTTCTGCAGTAACATCCGCCTGCTTGATGTAGCCATGCAGATGGTGGCGGGATACATGCAACGCCTTGTGGTCGAGATCTATGGCGCCCATATATGGGAAGGTTTGGCCTGGCGTGTGCCCTTCGCACAGTGGCTCTTCGATGCAGCCTCTTTGGAGACATACCGGCAGATACTCCTGCATACCAACTGGAAAGACCCGAAATCTGTCAACGACATGATGGCGTTCGATGCTGAGAAGGCCGACCCGACTCTGTATTTCGAAGGCGAGGCGGCGGCAGATATCATGAAACGCTATTTCAACTGGATGTGGACAACCTGTCAGACGCAGATGAGCGAGGTGCCGGGAGTAAAGTCTGACAGTGCCGAGTACAAGAAATATGTCCTCGGGCAGGAGACTAACAGTACGTTTCTGTCTGAAGAAGTCGAGGCTCTTGACGATAATGCCAAAGAACTCTGGCAGCGTTGGATGAACGAATGGCAGCGGTTCATAACCCGTCAGCTCAAGCCGGAGCGCGAGATACGTTTCTGGGTCGCAGGCCTCTCTGATGAAATGGAGGAGAGACTGCTCGATTATCTCCGTCTTCAGGAACGTCAGCCTATGCACTACAAGTGCCTCACTGCCGCTGTATATGCGCTGCGTCAGCTTGGGTATGTACGCCGTGCATGCTCTGTCAGGGATATGGAACGCTGGCTCAGCGAACGCCTCAGCTTCGACTATACCGCCAAGAACAACGCCATGCAGTTCACCCGCGCATGGAATCAGCATGGTCGCTACTCGGAAGCAGTGCAGGACGAAATCTACCTTCTTAAGCAATACGGCATCACTCGCCGGCAGGTGTCTGACGACTTAAAACACCAACTGTCACAGGAGATATGAAACGAATAGAAGTGGTTGCAGCGGTTGTCATTGACGGGCAGGGACGAGTCTTCGCTACACAGCGTGGCTATGGCGACTGGAAAGACTGGTGGGAGTTCCCCGGAGGGAAGATGGAGGCCGGAGAGACGCCCCAGGAAGCGCTGAGGCGTGAGATACGCGAAGAACTGGATGCGGAAATAGAGATCGGAGAACTGTTGCGGACGGTTGATTACGACTATCCCGATTTCCATCTGACGATGCACTGCTTCAGGTGCCGTCTGGCTGACGGGCATGTCTCTTTGTTGGAGCACGAAGCCGCCAGATGGCTCATGCCAGACCAACTGAAATCCGTCAGATGGTTGCCTGCGGATGAGGAAATAATAGATGACTTGTCTGAAGCACCGCAAAATGCAGGCGGTGTTGCGAAATCCGAATAAAAGCAGTATCTTTGCAATGTGGATGAACAAAACGACTGAATAGTACAAACATGGCTGATAGAGAAGGAAACAAGATATGTCAAAACAATTGCAAATACGTAACTCGACGGCGGAGTTTCTGATCTTCCAGGCCGAAGACAAAGCCGACGGCGTGCAAGTCTTCTATAAAGACGAGACTATCTGGGCAACGCAGGAGGCTATTGCTACCCTTTTTGATAAAGGACGTAGCACCATCACGGAGCATTTGAGAAACATCTTTGCCAGCGGTGAACTGGATCAGAATTCAGTATGTCGGAAATTCCGACACACTGCCGCAGATGGTAAAAATTATGATACTTTATTTTATAATCTCGATGCCATCATCTCCGTCGGCTACCGCGTCAATTCGCGCCGTGCGACCCAGTTCCGCCAGTGGTGTACGGCCGTGTTGCGCCAGTTCGCCATCCGTGGCTATGTCATCGACAAGAAGCGTATGGAGAACGGAGCGTTCATCAGCGAGGATTATTTTGAGCATCTGTTGGCTGAGATTCGTGAGATCCGGCTCTCCGAACGGCGATTCTACCAGAAACTCACCGATATATACGCAACGGCTATCGACTACAACCGCGATGCACCTACTACGCGGGAGTTCTTTGCCAAAGTGCAGAACAAGATGCACTACGCCGTCCATGGACAAACGGCGGCAGAACTGATTGTCTCGCGTGCCAATGCGGAGAAAGAACACATGGGGCTGACCACATGGGAGAATGCTCCGCACGGAAAGATTGTCAAACCCGATGTCAGCATAGCCAAGAACTACCTCAACGAAGTGGAGTTGGAAGACATGGGACGGTTGGTCAACTCCGTCTTGGATGCTGCGGAACGTATGGCAAAACGGCATATTCCGATGACGATGGAAGACTGGGCGAAGCGTATTGACATCATCCTTGAAGCCACAGATGACAGGATATTGACGGATGCAGGCTCTGTCTCTCATGAGTTCGCACAATCTTTTGCTGAAACGGAGTTTGAGGACCGTAGTTTTGAATCCGACTTCGACCGGTTCGAGTTGCCGGCACTGCCATTTGAAGAAGAGTAGTAATCGTTCGAGCAAAGCGAGATAAGAAATATTCGTTAGCGCCAAACTGAAAGAAGCCTGCGAAATGGAGAAAAAGGTGGAAGAGAAGAAGCTACTCACAAGGAATCCTAAGTTCTCCGAATAGTTAAAAAAGTGTGACACGTCTAACAAATTGGAGTATTAGCTCATCTCATTCCAATTCGAGTCCGCTATACTCCACAACTATAAATATAATACCATGGCTCAAAACAAAGGTGCAAACGTGCGTTACCGCGCAATCGACCGATGCTTGCGGTCGAAGCATGGCGAAAATAATCCGTGCGTCAACAAACCGACTGGTTAAACAAGAGTTATTAATAACAAATTATCAAATACAAGAATATGAAAGTTGCCCTTATTCATTTTTCTGATTTTCACATTTCTTCTCAAGAGGATTTTATAGTTACGAATGTTAGCAAGATAGCTGCAGCATGTCGGCCGTTAACAAATCTCTGCGAAAAGATTTGTATCATCGTAACAGGCGATATAATAGATCGAGGAAATGTTGCTGCATATACATATGCTGAAACAGCCCTAAGAGGACTTAAGTCTGAGTTGTTGAGCGAAAATTTCAAAGCGGACATTCAGTATGTAATTGTACCAGGCAATCATGACAATAAATATAAATGTCCTCAAGCTATTGTCAGGTCTGCAATAATTAAGGGAATAAAAGATTCGGATAGAGTTGATGAAGAACTTTTTCCTATTTGTTTGGATCCCCAAACAGATTTTTGGAAATTCTATTCTAAGATAACAGAAGAAGAACAAAAACCGTCTGTTTCTTCTGTAAAAGATGTGCAGTTAGATGACACGCATCGACTTAAAATTGTATCCTATAATACATCGGTGTTCTTAGAAGCAAATGAGAATGATGGATTCTGTTTAGTGCCCGAGAATACATTCATAAACATCGAAGACGAAACTCCCAATGTACAGCAGATTGTAATTACATTATTCCATCATAACCCCTGTTGGTTGGATTCACAAACCGAAAGGAATAATCGCGTAAAGTTTCGCTCCCACATATCTTCGTCATCTCACATTCTTCTTTGCGGGCACGAGCACAACAAGGCAAGTGAACTTCGTACCGAGCTTGAATCGGAGGATCAAGTGTTGTATTTAGAAGCAGAATCTCTGCAAGTCGGAGATCATCATAGTTTTCAAATATACATGTTAGATACAGAAAAGTGGGAACAGATAGAGATACAAGACGTAAATGAAGAAGATGGAGAATTGATTTTATCTACACCCAAAACAAAATCACTGCCTCAAAAAACTCATTCTTTTGAATTTGTAGAGACATGGAAACAAAATTTGCTTAATACTGGCGCTCCATTATCACATCCGTTGAAAAAGGATTTAAACCTTAGGGATATATATGTTTTCCCTGATTTACAACCTTTAACGGATTTGTCAGGAGATAAAGTCTACATGTATATAGATGCGGCAGATTTATTGGATGACTTAATCGGTGAACGAGTATATATATTACAAGGCGAAAGTCAATCCGGTAGAACTTCTTTACTAAAGATGTATGCGATGCATTTGTATGAAAAAGGCATCTATCCATTACTTTTGCGAGGGGAAGAAATTCAAAGCGTTCATGTAGACGGAGTGCTTAGTCAAGCATATAAAAAACAATATGCTAAAAATTCAATGTCATCCTATGACAAATACGCTATGCTTAAAAAGGAGAAACGCATATTGCTTATTGATAATATCGATAAAAGTAAATTAAATGTTTCGGCTAAAAATGAATTGTATAAAACACTATTGAAAACATTTGGATGGATCATCGTCACCTCCAAAGATGTCATTGATATAGGCACGTTAATAGACCAAAATAATACGGACTCTATTTATGTACAATATCATATAGAACCATTTGGCTATGAAAAACGTAATAATTTGATAGATAAATGGTATCGCATAGGGCAAAACATGTCAACTTACCAGAGTGAAGCAGTTGCTGACCAGATAAAAATAATCTTCAATCAAGTTACTGCAATTCTAGGTAAAGAGTTGATGCCTGCATATCCGATATTTATATTACCTTTACTTCAAACGCAGCAACTTGTTCAAGAAAATAACGCACCATTACAACATACTTCATATGCGACGCTTTACGAAATTCTTTTAAAAGGAGCCTTAAATAAATCTAACTTTGTTCAAGGAGATTATGACGGAATCATTAGTTTCTTGTCGTATATCGCTTATCACATGCACCAACACAAACTCAAAGTATTTGCGGAATTTGCCAGTACTTCGACTCCTGTTGGCTTCTACAATGAGTATGATAAGTATACTAAAAATTACAATTTGAGAGAAGGACGAGAAACCATTCTTGCCAAATTGAAACCTTCTTTTGTCAAAGAAGAAGAAAATGCGGTATATTCTTTCTCTTATAAGTACATATACTACTATTTGGTGGCACGTTATATTGCTGAGAATTTGGATACAGATGAAGGAAGAAGAGAAGTAACAGAATTAAGAGATACTCTCCACAAAGAGGAATCTGCTAACGTTTTGGTTTTTCTCGCATATCTAGATAAGCATAAAGTATTGTTAGATGAATTACAGTTAGCGACATGGCTCCCATTTGAGGATGTCCCAGAAGCAACTTTGCGTCAAGATGATGTCCTTTTTGAGAAACTTCAACAGCTGATATCTTCGATTAAAGATAACATCCTTCAATTGAATGTTGATAGTAAACAAGAAAGATCTCGTCAACTAAATGAAGCAGATAAGCAATCTCGTCAAATCAAGGCTGCTCAACAGTCTGGAAATGCGATAATCCCAACAGAAGAGGATTTTGAGCATGATCCTATCTTACGAGATATCAACAACACATATAGGATTACATCAATAATTGGTCAAGTTGTTAAGAACCAACGTGATACAGTTGAACGCGATATGCTGATTTCTTTAATAGAAGATACATATAGGGCTAATTTCCGATTTATAAATTATATTGCTGATATGCTCGGCCGTGAGAAAAAGGAAATAATAGATGGGTTTATTGCCAACAATCCAAGAGCTCAAAGCATGAAATATTCAGAATTAGAAAAACGTGTGGGAGTCCTATTGCAACAATTATTGCTAAAAATGACATATGGGACTTTTACGCATCTTTCTGTTTCTGTAGGAACTGGGGGTATTGATAAATATTATGATGCAGTTTCTGCAAAAATAGATAGTCCCGCAGCAGATATAATTTCGTTCACTATCAAAAGTTACTATGCTCCAATGAAAATATCAGAATTGGAGTTTTTGATGGAAAAATATAAGAATAACATTGTCGTAACTAACTTTTTGCGAGCACGTGTGCGGGCTTATGTATATAATCATGAACTGCCTCGAGAAAAAAAACAAAAAATTGGTCAAATTGCTAAAATGAAAATGATAGATTCTCATGCTGCCGCATTAGCCAAAAGAAACAAACGATAATAGTTATAAAATAATCCGACTAATGTCTAAGGTGACAGAAAACAAAACAACATCACAGGAATTGTACAACTTCATATTTGAGGCGTGCAATATACTGAGAGGGCCGGTGAGTCAGGATAACTTCAAGGACTACATTACTCCTCTCCTCTATTACAAGCGTATCAGCGATGTGTATGACGAGGAGACGGAAGAGGCATTGGAG
>CAJOIR010000015.1 GCA_905234685.1 Paludibacteraceae bacterium | reverse complement strand
GGCACGCCTGCTTCGGTGAGCATAGTCATGTACTCTGCACCCCAAGCGAGGGCGTAAGCAAGCTCCTGTGCGCAGTAGGCACCGGCGTTGTTGAGGATGACGCTGTTGACACCTACAACGCGGTAGTTCGGTAGCGACTTGGCTGCCTTGACAGCAGCAACAAGTTTCTCCTGTACCTTTTCGCGGGAGAGGTCTTTGCCCTTGATGAGCATGTTCTTGATGGGATCCACATTGATGGAGCCGTAGAGCTGCTTGAAGTCATAGCCGCAGCGACCATAATAGCGCACGAGGATGCGTGCCAGTTCTGGTGCGTGGCAAGCACAGACTGAGAAGTTGATGCTAATAGCGCGTGCATCGATGTCTTTCAAGAGGTTCTTGATGAAACGGTAATTCAACTTCTCTGCATTCAGACAAAAGCCCAGGGAATTGATACCCTTGTTGAGTACGTCAAGCGCGAGAGCGTTGGCTTTGCGGGCATTGTCACACGCGCAGATGTTCTGGCGTATAGCCCATTCATTGTTGGTGCGTGTTCCGCGGACATACGGGAACTGTCCGGGAGCAGACACCGTAGTGCGGAGACGTTTGACGTCTTCCAGACGGTAGAAGGGCTGTACGTTGAAGCCCTCCGGGGTGCGCCATACGAGTTTCTTCTCGAAGTCTGCACCCTTCAAATCTGTGATAATCTTGTTCTTCCACACCTCAGTGGTGACGGGAGCAAAATCTTCCAACAGATTAAGTTTGTTTTCTGCCATGTTTTTTTGATGTTATTAAGTTGTTTATGTAGATATGTTGTTATGTTTTCTTATTCTAAGCGTGCAAAGTTACAAAGATTTCTGCAAATAAAGAAATAAATAATCAATATTTATTCTTTAATGCATTCCGGAGACATAAAATAAGGTGACAAGAGGCAGGTTGCTCCTACATTTATGTTCCGTTTATCTTCCGTATATCTTCCGTATATCGTTCGTGTATCGTTCGTATATCGTTCGTATATCGTTCGTATATCGTTCGTGTATCGTTCGTGTATCGTTCGTGAAAGTATGGTATGTGTCAGGTCGGGAAAAGGGTTCTCCGAGACTGGAATATGGAAGGAATGAGACGGGAATAAGGCAGGAATGAGGCAGGAATGAGGCAGAAATGAGGAGAGAATGATAAATGTAAAGATTTGGTTGCAGGAATGAAATAAATACAGTACTTTTGTCAGTGAGTTTGGTAGCATATACCAATCAGTCGGAAAAGATATACCAACGAATAGAAACAGATAAGAACGACATAGAATATGGAGCATGTCAGATGTTTGATAATAGGTTCAGGTCCTGCAGGTTACACTGCCGGCATATATGCGTCTCGCGCCAATCTGCAACCAGTGCTGTATGAAGGTCCCCAGACAGGCGGTCAGCTGACAACGACGACCGAGGTTGAGAATTTCCCGGGCTACCCGGACGGTGTGGAGCCATTTACGATGATGGATGACATGCGCCGTCAAGCAGAACGCTTCGGCACAGAGATACGCAGCGGCATAGTGAGCAAGGTTGACTTCTCAGTATCGCCCAAGCACATATGGATAGATGAGAGCGAAGAGTTGACAGCTGACGCGGTGATAATAGCCACCGGCGCCAGTGCAAAGTATCTCGGTCTCCCGTCGGAGCGTGAGTTCAGGGGTAGGGGAGTGAGTGCCTGCGCCACATGTGACGGTTTCTTCTACCGGAAGAAGACAGTAGCCGTAGTAGGCGGCGGTGACACCGCCTGCGAGGAGGCTATATACCTTGCCGGTCTCTGCCAGAAGGTATATCTGATAGTCAGAAAACCCTATCTTCGCGCATCAGACATAATGCAGAAACGCGTGCGCGAAACAGCGAACATAGAGACTCTGTTCGAGCACAACACCCTGCGCCTGACAGGCAATGAGAAGGTAGAAGGCGCAGACCTGATATACAGGAAAGGCGAAGCCGACGAGGAGACGAGACATATAGATATCGACGGTTTCTTCCTCGCCATAGGTCATCACCCGAACTCAGACATATTCAAAGACTATGTGGAGACCGACGAGCAAGGCTACATTAAGACTCAGCCCGGCACTCCGATAACAAACGTGGCAGGTGTGTTTGCCGCCGGTGACGTAGCCGACCCCCGCTACAGGCAGGCGATAACAGCGGCTGCATCAGGTTGCAAAGCCGCCATAGAGGCTGAGAAGTGGTTGAAGAGTTAAAGCAAGAATCAGATATCGGCCGGTCGATGTCAGGTTTCTACGATTTTAAAATTATTTTACAATAGTGTTTGGTGATTGTTAAATTTTGTATATATTTGCAGTGCAATTACAAATATTTACAATCATGAAAACAAAACTCCTTCTTCTGACATGTCTGCTGATTGCGACTGTCAGCCAGTCAGCCGTGCCTGACTTCATGCACAAATTCCCTAAAGGCGTAAAGGCAAACCCGATGGTGATACAAGACTCCTTCGGCGATTACATCGTGCTCAGCAACTACCTCGGCTGGTATTTCTTAGACAAGAAAGACGCCAGTTTCCACAAGATTGAGTACCCGAAACCAGTAGCCAAGCTGACAGTTACGAATGTGGAAAAGAACGACGGTGAACAACTGACATTGCGCATGTCAGACTCGAAGGGCAAGAAACTGTATGACCTGACTGTTGACAAGCAACTGAATGTGTTAAGCTGTGAACAGATACCCGTTGATGCCGCCTCAAAGACAAAGTCAACACCGAATAGAAGAGGCATGATACTATATTCGGAGGACGGTAAATACTATATCGAGTCGAAGGCTGCGGAAGACTTCAAGATTAAAGAGAAGGCACGCACGGGAGCTTACAGTTTTGCACTATATTCAGCGGACGGCACAGAGTTGTCGTCATATTCAATGGATTGGAAAACTCCAGCGAACGAATATCATATATACCAGAATGAGGTGTATCAGAAAGATATGCATTTAGTTGACGGTGAAGAGGTGGTGAGCGTGCTATCATGCCGGCGTATGGATTTGGGCGAAGGTGACTTTTGGAAAGGCTGGCAGGAAGACCCGACTCCGATGGGCGGCTGTGACCTGAAGATAATAATCCTGAAAGCAGACGGTACAAAGCATATCATAGACCTGCCGAATGTAGATGACAAACACTTCATTGAGAATATGCATGTACTTAGCTACAAGAATGATGTGCTGCATATAGTAGGCTGGTACTGCAACCTTGACGAGAAGAACAAATTCACCTCGACTTTCGGTATGGCTACAACGAGTCCGTTTATATATCAAGGTGCATACTCGATGCTGATAGACACGAAGAACGAGAAGGTGATAAAATACCAGAAAGCGCCGAAAACAGTACGTACGACCGGCAGATCAGCAAGCGGCAGACTGATATGGCTCCCGTTCACCGACAACGAGTTCAGCTGGTACAGGTTTGATGACGGTTGGCGTTTCTCGGGCTTAGGCTGCCGCATCCCTTCGAACGCTTACGTGACAGACGACGGTGACATATCTATACCAAGATATGTTGTGGCAACTCAGAATACGTTTAACAAAGAGGTGTGGAAAGACCATGCCAACCTGTCGAACAAGACCTTCATACCTCTGGGCTATGACAGCGTGACACAGACATATAACTTTGTGGTTCACGATTATGACGTGAAGACAGGTAACGGCGTGTATATGCGCAGTTTCGGCAAACAGGTGTACTTGATGGAGCATGTAAATTGTCTTCTTGACAATGACACCCAGCCAATCAACCAGGTAAGTCTGCTTCAGAAAGGCAGCAGCACGCTGACAGTGGATGGTATTTACGCATATTACAGTGTCCACAAGGTGAGTGCCAACAAGATACTGCTGTTCTGCGTTCAGTTGTACAAAAATACTTACTACTTTGTATATGACGAGCTTGATGCGCCCGATATACGTGACGTGACACCGGAAGAAATAGCCGCCATTCTTGCCGAACCCGAGCCGGAAGAGAACCCCGTAAGAAAAGTAATGGGCACCTCTTTGAAGAGCAAGATGAATATGTCGGAGTAGTGCAATTTTAATGAAAACTCAAGGTAAAAGTGGCAAAGGTTTGCGTATATGAAAAATATACAGTATCTTTGCAGCCGCTTTTGAGAAAGCACCAAATGTGGAAGAGAAAAAGCACCTCCGGTGAGCGTTTCTTGACCATTATCGTTTAACCTAACAAACCAAAGAAGAGATGTATCTGACATCAGAAAAGAAAGCTGAGATATTTGCTCAGTATGGCAAAGACGCCAAGAACACAGGTAGTGCAGAGAGCCAAATCGCACTGTTCACCTATCGTATCCAACACCTCACCGAACACCTGAAACAGAACAAGAAGGATTTCGGTACAGAGCGCGCACTGACCCGCCTTGTAGGTAAACGCCGCCGTCTGTTGGATTACCTGAAAGAGCGTGACATCGAGCGCTACCGTGCAATAATCAAAGAACTGGGTATCCGCAAATAATCAGGATATTCACCTCACAAGAAGGACTCTTCACGGAGTCCTTTCTTGTTTTCAATTCACAGTCATACGTTTCACTAAAATACTATGCAAGTCCGTATTGATGAGACCTGGCGTCAGGTGCTTCAGCCAGAGTTTGACAAGCCATATTTCGAGTTGCTGACAGAGTTTGTAAGGCAAGAATACAAGACGAAACAGATATTCCCTCCGTCGCGTCTGATATTCAATGCTTTTGACTCATGTCCGTTTGACAAGGTGAAGGTGGTGATAATAGGTCAAGACCCATATCATGATGTAGGTCAGGCTCATGGTCTGTGCTTCTCGGTGCAAGACGGTGTGCGAGTGCCGCCATCGCTGCAGAATATATACAAGGAGATTGAGGCAGACCTTGGTCATCCTTCACAATGTACGCCTTCGGGCAACCTGCAACGCTGGGCGGAGCAGGGTGTGTTGCTTTTGAATGCCACTCTCACGGTGGAGGCACATCGGGCTGGCAGTCACCAGAACAAAGGCTGGGAGGTGTTCACTGATGCCGCCATACAAGCGCTTGCGAAGCATAGGGAGCATATAGTATATCTGCTGTGGGGCAGTTATGCACAGAGGAAGGCAGCATTTGTCAGCACACAGAAGAACCTCGTGTTGAAGGCGGCTCATCCATCACCTCTATCTGCTTATAACGGCTTCTTCGGCTGCAGACACTTCTCGAAGGCGAATGCATATCTCCTGAGTCACTCCCTCACACCGATAATGTGGTGAGGGATACAGACTGCAGTTTCACGCATTTCACGCACATCCGTGTGTATATAGTACTGATGCGGGTTCAGAGGCTTTTTGATAACAGTTTTTGTTCTCCCGCAGAATGAAACTACCAGCCGAATTCGTATGTGATGCCAATGGCGTGCTGATAGGCGTATTCTTCGGTGAGTTCAATATCACCGCTTTTCTTTTTGATGTTGATGTCACGGTCGTAACCGTAGTTGAAACGGTAATAGAAATTCAGTGTATTACGTTTGTCAATACGGTATTTCAGTCCTGCGGCAGTGCGTATGCGCCTGATATACTGATGCCCGTTTTTCTGCTGGTATTCGGGTGCATTCAGTGTGTTGACCACCTCCACCCAAGCATACGGCTTCAGAGGCTTGCTGAAACATGAGTATTCAAACCCAAGTTTGCTGCGAAGGATGAAGTTGTATCGGTTCTTCTCAAGCGGGTTGACGCTGTCTGTCCTAATCTCACACATGGCACGTTCACGCAAATAGAATTTCCATCTCTCAGCCTTGTAAGAGCCTGTCACACTTACAAACACGCGGTGACGAAGAAACTCATTACAGTCATTCCATCCCTTGTCACCCATCAGCCGGAGCGTGTAACCTGCATCCATCTTGAAGTATTTCACAGGCGCATATGCGAAGGTGAGTGTAGTATATGACTTGTTGAAAGCAGTGCCGAATTTTGTCCAAGCAGAGGATGAAGGGAGCGAACTGTACATATCGAAGCGGGCGTCTTCACTTAGCGAGAGTTGTATGCCGTTGTGCCATTTCTTTGTGAATTCAACTCCCACACGCAGTTGAACCGATTGCTCAGTGGTCTTTTCTGCAGAAGCATACTCCCATGCATGCGTGAGAGCAGGTTGAAGAAGACAGAATACAGTGAGTAATATGGTTGAAAGTCGGTAGTTGATAGTGGTTAACAGATTATAAGTTAAAAGTATTAAGTAAAAAGTAAAAAAGCATTGAACTGAGTTTTAATCTGGCATAATAAAATTGTTTCTAAAGAAAAATCCAAACATACGTGGTTAGGGGCTTTCCTCTTATTTGAACTTGGTTATCATGTCGATAGTGTTGGCCTCACCTTTACGTAGCAGGTATGTGACTTTTATATACGCCACATCGCGCAGGAAATCTATATGCCCTATTTCTATGTCCTGAATGTCAAGCCCTGTGCGTTGTTTCAGGTCATCCAACAGTGCCTCACGCTTTTCAGGCACGATGTTCTCTATCTTCTCATAGAGCACAATCTTGGTGCTTGTGCGTTTGCGGTTCGACCATATGTCGAAGGCGAAAGTAAGCACTATAAACAGGATGTTGGCAAACAGCAGTTGATACCACGCGAGGTCTTCTGCCTTCAGACTGAGCGAGTTAATCACAGAGATGGCTATGATGATAAACAGATAGGTCATCTCTCGTATGGGCACTGTCTCTGTGCGATAGCGTATCATACCGAAGATGGCGAACAAGCCGAGCACGAAGCCGGTCTGAATATCCAATATCTGCATAAGCCAGAGCAGCAGAAACATTGCAGAAGAGAAGAGCATAAAGGTGGAGTAGTAGTCGCGGCGACGGCTCACGCGGTAGTATATGAAATACACTATTATCCACGTTACAAGGAAGTTGAACAGGAACATAAGCGGCAGAGTAACGACACTCTCGCTTATATGCAGAAAGTCAGCAATACTGTTCATCAAGTATGAGATACTGTCGCTTCTGCCGTATTGTGCGGCTATAGTCGGGTCCACATCAAGGAACTCGAGGGTGGGGTTGGTGAGGTCAGGTTGCAACATAAAGAGATTTACGATTTGGTGATTTATGATTTGGTCATTTATTTGGTCATTTGTCTGGAGAGACCGGATACTCAGGAGCGATATCAACTGTCAACTAACCACCAATCTCTCTAACATTCGTATCTTTGCTTTGAAGCGGTTGCGTTTCAGATTAGGCGTGGTAAGAGCTGTGCCAATGCAGTATTTGCTTATCTTAAGCGGATGTATGCGAAGCGTCTGCATGATGTCTTGCATAGGCGAACTTACGTTGCCGTTGCGCTTTAGTTCTATTATAACAAGGTCTTCGTATGTCTTTCTTTCATCAGTTATTACGTTCTCCCACACAAGATTCATGTCAATAGTCAACCGCTCTGTCTTCTGCTTGTTAACCAATGTGATACGTTGAAATCTGGTATTCAGATGCGGCGAAATGCTGTCCCATGTATATCTGCTTTTCTTTATAATGAAGTCCTCTACGCTGATGTTTTCTTTTCTGGTTTTGCCTATGGTCTCTGGTGTCGGTTCAAAAAGCGGTATAGCGATACGTTTCTTTTTTGTCCTGCCTTTGTTGTTCTTGCGTTTTATCTCAAGAAAGATGAGATCAGAGTCCACATATCTGCGCACGCGTATCTTCTGCCGCACTAACTGTCTGTTGTGATGACGCATGTACATGTCAAGCGAGTCGGTGTCATAATACATGGTGTCGTATGTGGCAATGCGCTTGCCGTCAATCTCTTGTGCGTAATAGTCGCTTTCTGCCATCTTTAGTATCTGCGGCAGACTGCGTGTCGTCACCACATACTTCGTGTCGATACGGTTCATCAGTTTCACGCTCTCCATTTCTGTCAATGAGATTGGCTCAAACTGCTGCAATATGCTCTCCGTCTCAGTCATTAAACACGTATTCAAACACTTTCACCGAGTATAGTTTGCCGTTTGGCAGGTAGTTGTACTGCTTCGCTTTCGTGCCGTTGTCATTCCACTCGTATTTGCGTATTCTGACAGGCTTATTGCGGTCGTTGTACACCACCTCTTTTGTCACTTTGCCCGTTTGGTTGTCATATTCGTATGTTGTACGCTCACGCTGCCCATATGTGGCATATTCCGTCTCTTCCACTTTGCGTCCTTCCGCATCATATACGGTAACATGGTCAAGCCAGCGTGTCTTGGTCTTGTTGTCGGTATTCCATTCTTTTACAGTGAGGTTCTTGCGCTTCTCACGTCTGGCAAGTGTCTCAGGTGTCAACAACGACTGTGCCGACATCCCCGCTACCAACAGTATCAGACATAACAACATGTTCGCTCGTTTCATATAAGTGTCATTTTTAACCTCTTATCTATTCATTAACCGTTCCGTCGATATTACCCATACCGTTCCAAATACTGTTGCCGCCTGAAACGGTAACACCTGATTTAAGCGAAGGTGAATCTGCAGTGCAGACTGCCATTGTGTTTCCTCCGCTTGAAGGGGTCTTGAACGCCATAACCAACTCGCTGCCGCTATACAAGGCATACCATGTGTTCTTACTCCAAGTGGAAGATGTTGATTTTATGTTTACGCTTGCTCCATTCTCCAGGCCACCGATGGCAACCACAGTGCCGCCTGTGATATACAGTTGTTTGCGTTGTTCGGTGTTGGCGTCAATACCCACTTCGGGCGAGTTGGTACCGATAGCATAAACTATTCCTCCTGTTATATGGCAGTCTCCGTTGGCATCCAAGCCGTCGTTGCCTGTTGAGTAAGCACATACATTGCCGCCTGTGATATTCATGTCGCTACCGGAGTTGATTGCATCATCGGTTGACTGTGCATATATTGTTCCTCCGCTTATTGTCAGTGCAGCCTTGCTCTCTATTCCTTCCGGACCTGAGGATTCATTGCCAGGTCCGCCGCCGGGACCGCCGCCGGGACCGCCACCGGGACCGCCACCGGGTCCGCCACCGGGTCCGGCGAACTCTCTCGAGGAAGAAGAACTGCCGCCCGTGCATATCACTGTTATCGTTCCGCCACTAATAGTCATGTCGTCAACCGACTTGATACCTTTGGCTGACGAGCCTGATGTATTGACTGTCAGCACTCCGTCGGTCATAACGAACTTGCCTGTCTTGGCAAGCACGCCTTTGCCGTCATCGCCTGTGGTGGTAACATTTACCGATCCTCCGCTTATGACAATGTCGCCTGCTTTGCTTTTTATGCCTTTGTCAACGCTCCTGACAATGATGTTTCCTCCGGTAATGTCTATTGACCCGTATGCGAGAATACCCTTGTCGCCTGTGGATGTGATGTTCAGCTCTCCACCGGTGATAACTACGGAACTCGTGTCGCACTGAATACCTTCACCAGTAGCATTGATACTTATTGTGCCGCCGTTGATGATGATGCCGTCGTTGGCATGCATGCCGTCTGAGGCGTTTGCCTGCAGCGTCAACCCGCCTTCACGCACACGTATGTAGTCATCTGAAGCGATGGCATGTTTGTAGTTACCCGTTATGTCCAGTGTGCCATCGCCTGATACAATTATCTGTCCTTCAGAGAACAATGCCGCTTTCCGGTCTTCTTCGCTGTCGGTGTATGTACTGCCGTCAGCAAGAGTGTTGTCACCTGTCAGCACCACATATAGTGATTTTTTGCACTGGTTGTTTATGGCAGGGCCGCTGTTGGATGTAAGGTTCAGACTGTTGAGCGACAGTTTCAACTTGTAGTTGCTGTAGATATTCAGTTGTCCTGTGCCTTCGCCGCTGACAACATACTCAATATGTTTGGCAGTGGATGTTATTGTCACACAGCCTTCTGTATTACTCACGCTCACTCCCTCAGGTAGTTCTCCCACTACGGCCTCTGAACCGTCCCAACTGATACTGACGATGCTGTTCCATGTCTGCTCTTCTACGAAGTCGCTTGAGTCATCACCGTTATTCACGATTGTCTCTGTCTCATGAAAAGTGATATTGCATGAAATTGCGAACAATAGGAATGGCAATAATGCCACTAAACAAATAAATCTGTTCATATTAAGTAATTTTGTGCCAGAAAACAAAAAGCAGAAAATTGTGGTGTTTTGCGCCGTCCATCTTCTGCGATGGTATATGGTGTTTTCTCAATCCACAATGAGCATGGCGTCACCATAGTCGCCAAAGCGGAATTCCTCCTTAATAGCCATTTCGTATGCATGCATGACATTCTCATAACCACCAAAGGCAGCTACATGCATTATCTGTGTTGAGAGAGGCAGATACAGATTGGCAAGCATAGTGTTTGCAACAGTGAATTCATACGGCGGGAATATGAACTTGTTTGTCCAGCCTGAATATGCTTTCACATGACCGTTGGTACCCACTACAGTCTCCAAAACGCGCATCACGTCTGTACCGATAGCGCAGATATGCTTCTCTTCCTCATGCAGACGCTCTATTATGTCAACCACTGCCTGACTGATTTCCATGTGCTCCGAATCCATCTTGTGCTTGGTGAGGTCTTCGACGTCTATAGCCTTGAAGTTGCCCAGACCGATATGCGAAGTTACGAAACTCCAGTTGATGCCATGAATCTCCATGCGTTTAAGCATAGATTTTGAGAAGTGCAGTCCTGTCGCCGGAACTGCAACAGCACCTTCTTTCTCGGCAAAGATAGTCTGATAACGCTCAGCATCTTCTTTGTCGCGCTCATCTGGGTGTTCCAAATCACGGTGAATGTATTTGGGCAGAGGAGTATGACCAAGTGCAAAGAGTTTGCCACGGAACTCCTCATTGTTGTAGTCAGTTAGGAAACGCAGTGTGCGTCCGCGTGAAGTGGTGTTGTCTATCACCTCAGCAACAATACTACTGTCGCCTGAGAAATATATCTTGTTTCCGATACGAATTTTTCGCGCAGGATCAACCAACACATCCCAATACCTGTTTTCATGGTTTAGTTCTCGAAGCAGGAATACCTCTATCGCCGCTCCAGTACGTTCTTTCGTACCATACAGACGTGCAGGAAACACTTTAGTGTCGTTGAATATGAAATGGTCGCCTTCATTAAAATAATCAAGCATGTCAGTGATAGTCTTCAACTCGATGTCTCCTGTTTTTTTATGGAGAACCATCATGCGGGCTTCATCACGATATTGAGCAGGGTACTGGGCAATCAGTTCCTTGGGTAATGTGAATTTGAATTGTGAGAGTTTCATATATGATGTGATTACTTGTGTTTATATTCATATTTCTGTTTCAAGCATAGCGGTGAAGTGCTCGAAGTCGAGACAGTCCTCCACTCTGATATCTCCTACACGTGTTCTGCGAAGTGCAATCAGATGAGCTCCCGAATGCAATGCTTCGCCTATGTCTCTTGCAAGTGCGCGGATATATGTCCCTTTGGAGCATACAACTCTAAACGTCAATTGCTTTTTGTCATCGTCATAACTTACAATCTCCAGTTCGTCAATAACCAACAGTTTTGGCTTTAACTCAATTTCCTCGCCTTTCCTTGCATAGGCATAAGCACGTTTCCCATCCACCTTTACTGCCGAGAATGTAGGCGGCACTTGCCATATTTCTCCAATGAAACGCGGCATCACTGAATCAATGAGGCTACGTGTTATATGCTCGGTAGGGTATGTGGCATCAACCGGTTTCTCAAGGTCATAACTTGGTGTGGTTGCTCCGAGTTGTAGCGTCGCCACATACTCCTTGGTATGCTTCTGCAGTTCGTCTATAATCTTTGTCTTCTTACCCGTGCATACCACTACTACTCCTGTTGCCAACGGGTCAAGCGTGCCTGTATGGCCTACCTTAAGGCGCTTGATTCCCAATTTTCTGCATAGCATCCACCGCACTTTGCCTACTACATCAAACGAAGTCCACTTGTATGGCTTGTCAAACGCAAGTATTTCCCCTTCAACGAAATCCATCTATACAAGACTATATATTATTGCAAACAAACCTGCGCACACGCAATATATGGCAAAATATATCAGTTTCTGTCGCTTCACTATTTCAATCATGAACTTGCATGCAAAACACCCTGTCAGGAATGCCGCTAAGAAACCTACGATGAGTGATATTGCAGGCAGAGTTGAGAATTCTGCAGGGTCTTTAATTGCCTTGAGCAAATCAAGAAATGCTTCTCCAAGTATAGGTATCAATACCATAAGGAACGAGAACTGCGCAACTTTGTCTTTCTTTACTCCACAAAGCAACCCCGTGGCGATAGTGGTGCCTGAACGTGAGAGACCAGGTAGAACTGCCACTGCTTGTGCACAGCCAATGATTATCGCATCTTTGTACGTCACCTCATGCCCATCACCTTTCATCCGCTTTGAAAGGAGCTCGCTAAGCCACAGCAGGAAAGCTGTTATCATTAAGCATATACCCACCAACAACAGACCATGTCCGAAGAATGACTCAACATAGTCTTTAAAAAACATTCCTATGATGAACACAGGAATCATAGACACCAGTATTTTTGCCACGTAGTCCTTTTCTTCATTCCATTTCATGGTGGTAAAAGTGCCTTTAAACAGTTGTGCTACCTCATGCCACAGAATCACCAATGTGGACAAAACTGTAGCTGTATGCACTACAACGGCAAATGTCAGATTCTCTTCTCCGGCAGTGCCAAGCAAAGCCTGACCAATCTCCAGATGTCCACTGCTACTTACTGGCAAGAACTCAGTAAGTCCTTGCACAACACCTAATATCAATGCTTCTACCCAGTTCATAATCACTATTTCTTTTTAGGCTTGTAGAGTATAGCGAAAATCATCATGACAAAGCCCGCAAATGCAATCATCGGACCGACCGTGATGCGTCGGAATGAGAATATGTCAGGGTTGTATTCCGTAGCACCCGACGGCGCACCCGCCATCAGGGCAAACCCCAATATTATTACTACAAACGAGCCTATGATAAGCCAAATATTCAGTTTAGGAAGACTTGATTTCATATATTATTATTGTTTTGTCAAATATAATACAAATCGTCTGTTTTCATTCGTATATAGTGGTTGGTGGCGAAGAGAGAGGCGAATAACGTTATAAGCATGCCCGAAGCGAGCACCACGCCTGCCACAATCAGTATGTTCTGTTTACTGAGCAGCATCAGGTCAATTCCCATGCTGTGACGTATATAGACAAACACGCCCGTCAACAGCAGTAATGCAATCACACCCGCAACCAGCCCCATAAGCACATTACGTTTAACAATAGGAGCCTTAATAACGTGCGGAGTTGCACCGACAAGTTTCATTGTGTTTATCAGGAAACGTTTAGAATACACATGCAGGCGTATGGTGTTTACAATAAGTGCCACAGCTATAAACAAAAGCAACAGCGCTGCGCCGAGTAGAGCATAAGAAATCACATTGACATTCTTGTCAAGCATATTCACCACGTCTTTCTGATATATGATGCGGTTGATACATGGGAATGTCTTGAGAGTGATCTCTATAGCGGCAATGCTGTCTGACTGAGCATATTCCGCATCAAGATACACTTCGAAAGAAGCCTGTAACGGATTGTAGCCGAGAAACTTCTCCGGGTCTTCACCAAGGTATTCAATATGCTCACGCAATGCTTCGTCTTTTGATATGTATCTGTGTGTACGTGAGAATGGAGCAATAGTCAGCAGATTGTCAATACGTTGTGTCTCTTCTTCAGTAGCCGAGTCGCTAAGCACAAGTGTCAGTGAAACATTTTCTTTGACTTGTTTGATAATCTCCTTTGCTGAAATCAGTAGGGTGGTTTCAATGCCAATCAAAAACAACACCAATGCCACCGAGATAGCGGTGGTAAGATACATATTGAAAAAATGGTGTCTTTTCATACTCTTCTGCAAGACAAGCCAATTGCTTGTTATCCTCTTAATTTACACAACAAGAATACGCAGGTTTGTATCCTCCGTATTCTTGCTTAATGTCACTATGCTGATATCAATACTCCCAAAGATCCTGCTCAAAGTTCAAGAGTTCGTCGAAGATGCGTTGTTGCTCTTTCTTGACATCTGCTTCCGAAGTGGCATAGTCAAGAATCATCCGGTTATACATGTTGCTGTCGCCCAGAATGTAGGATGTGTAGAGCTTCTTTGCAAAGAACTCGTCAAAAGTCATGCGCTTGTTGTCATTGAGTTGTGGAATCATGTACTGCTTAGCCATATATGGACGCAGTGCATCGAATGGTATCCAGAACAATATTGACTCATGCATTGCTGCCATTACCTGATCGTTCTCGCGTGAGAAAATCTTGTCTGCCTGCAGAGGTGCAATAGCAATAATCTTCGAATACAGACGCGAAGTGTGACGGTCGAAGAACACTATTTCCTGAATCAGATACTTCAACTGGTTCTTAACGAAACTCTCATAAGGGTAGAAGTGGAATGACATCTGATCTGCGGCTTTGTCATAATGAAGCAGCATGGCGTCAGAGCACTCCACATTGTAGTGGCATGTGTCTTCCGAGTAGTCTGCAGTCGGGTCATCCACCATGAAAAGGGTGGGGATTTCTTCCTTACCTATAAAGTTATCTTCGCTAAACTCTGGTTTGATGTTGTCTTGAGCTTTTCTGTATATAGGCATGCCGTCAACAATACCGTCAACTATCACTTTGAACAGACTCCTGTACTGAGGATCATCATAACGTACAGGGAAATACAACTGGTAATTCTGCTTGTATCGCATGTCAATGACCCTGTAAACTATACGCGACCACACTATATCGTCTGCACGATGAAATACACTTACCAATGTATCTGCTGCATCGTTGAGTTCCATCGTCTCTATACGCACTGCACCCTTATCATCGAAGAAAGGATAAATCTGGTGCTGGGCATTTGCCAACAATACTCCAGCAAGCAAACATACTGTTAAACTTAATCTCTTCATATCGTTTGATTTATTTGTTCATGTTAGTTGAGTGTCAAAGGAATACCACGCAGTCTGACTTCCTTGCCATCTACGCCTTTAGCCCGTATGTCAACTATGTTGACTACTGCGCCTGGTTTAAGTTTGCTCAGTTGGTCAAGTTGTGCTTTCGAAAATTTGTTGCCTGCCGACTGTGAGTAACCCATAGATGTCTGCAACTGGAATGAAGTAATGGAATACTGCAGGTCAAGCAGACCTTCTGAACCGTAACTTGCAATAACTGTAGCCTGGGGGTTGAGTAACGCATTACGTGCAATCTTGCCCTCGTTATATTCTGTCGAACCGCTTTTAAAGTATGCACCAGGTTTAGGCAGGTCTTTTACGCGATATGACAAACTACCCATCAACTGCATTCTTCCGTCAAGTTCTGCTGACACGGATATAGTCACTTCTTTAGCGGAGCCGTTTGGCTTTATGAGCCACAGACCGCCGCGTTGGCTTGCAGTAGCATTGCCTACGTTCACGCGTACCTTGTCGTTTGCTACACCTGGTACTGAAATTGAGAACTTGTTCTGATAATCGCGATACATCACATTAAGTTCTGTGTTAGATACAGTTACAGATGGTTCGCCTACGCTATAGTCGCTCTCAAATGGGAAACGAATATCTTCTTCTCCCTCGTTCTTTGCAGGCAACACAAGTTCACCATGATATTTCTTCTGTCCCAAGCCGCTTGCTATAACTTCGTATATACCGGTTTCGTTTATTTTCTGACCTTCAATGTAGTAGTCCGGACGCGCTGTAGAGTCCACGGCAGCAAGAACTATCTTTGCACTGTATTTGCCACCGCGAATCACATAACGTGAGTTCGGTACTACGAATACCTCCATTTTGTTTACACGCAGGTCGGCGGCATCAGTCTGGTCGCGGAGGTACTGTATCATCTCACTCTGAGCAGCACGAATGTCGTTCTGCATCTTGGTAAGTATGGTGATACTTGCACCCACCGGCATGCCGTCAAATATGACATGCTCCCAATCAATAGGGTCGCCGTCATTGGTTGTTCCGCCGCTTGTAGAAAACATTTTGTTGAACTCCACCTCTTTCTCACCTTCGGTCAAGGCGATCAGGAACTCTCTGTATGCCACGAACATATCTTTCAGTTCTGTGGCATGACCTTCGTTTATAGCGTATTGTGCAGTCACGTCAAGATTGTCTCGTGCAGCTATTGTTCTTACACCTACAACTTCTTTCGAAGGTGCTTTCTTTTTGCCGTCTGCAAGTACACCAATCTCATACTTGAAGTTCTGTATGAAATCATATATGCTGTCAGACTTCTGCTGAAGCTGTATAGCCTTTTGATACCACTCACCGTTCTTTGCTTCGTTCTGCTCTGCCGCTATCTGGAATGCTTGCATCATTTCCTGATTACGGCTTTCAATAGCATCAATGGTGAAGTGGAGGCTGTCATCAACGAGTCTAAAGCCGTTCAAAATGTCGGTGCTGACATTCAATGCCAACATAGCTGTCAGCACCAGGTACATCATACCGATCATTTTTTGTCTCGGGGTTTCCGGACAGTTTTTTGCTCCACCCATACTCTAAATAGTTAATGTAGTTTGAAATTTGTATTTATTATATAAGGTGCTGCTTCTTATGAAAGTGCATTCAGCATATTGCCATACACTTTGTTCAGGTCTGCTACCTGTTGAGCCAGTTTCTGCTGAGCGGACTGGTATTGCTTGCCTGCCTCAAGTGTTTCTGCTGTGATTGCCTGAAGTTGTTTTGCTTCCTGAGCCATTTGCTCTACTGTTGCCGATACGCCTTCTATCTTTTCTGTCTGTGCACGGAAAGCATTAGCCTGCGCGTTAATCTCTTTCAGTTGAAGCTCATATACTGAGTTGAGCGAAGCTATCTGAGCATTTAACTCTTCTGTGCTCTTGCCATATGTCTTTGTTTCTTTTATGACGTTCTCCATGTCTTGAAGTATTGTCTGATACGACTTGCCAAGTTCGTCATAACTTGTGCCAAGCGACTCGGAGTTCTTCACTAATGCTTCTTGCGAGTTAGCAAACTGTTTGGCGGCCTCACTTGCTTTAGTGATGTTGGCGGTCAGCGTATCGGTAGCTCCTGCTACTTGACCCAGGCTTGCCACTTGTTCTGCTGTTTGTCCGAGTTTCTTGATGCCTTCTTTTAGAGCTTTCAACTCTGCTTCAGGAATGGCAGCATCCAATGCATCGGTTTTCTTTCCAGGCAGAGTATCGTTGGCGAACAACTCTTTTTTCTCATGACCAACTATCTGAGGAAATATGTTTTCCCAGTTATATACTACATGAGGTTTCTCGAAAATACCAAGCATAAAAAGGAAAGACTCTGTAAACATACCTACCATCAGCACGTAACTTGCGCCCGGCCAGTGAAGAATCTTGAAGAGGGCACCTATGATTACGACAGATGCACCTGCACTATAGATTATGTTTACCATGTATGCGTTTCTTGCATACCATGCCACTACTTTGCCCCAACCTTTCGGATTTTGGGAATTGTTTTGATTTGCCATTGTTTTGTATGTTTTTAATTATTTGTTATCAAACTAATACCGTATGCATATTATCAGTCTCCTACGTATGACCTTACACAGCGGAACCCAATATATGGTTTGCTTTCATATTGGTATTCATATGTGCGTGTACCGCATTGCAGGTAGTAACTGATGTCTTTCCAGCTGCCACCCTTCACCACTTTTCTCTTCAGTATGTCGGGGTCATCTTTACGTGCCATATACTGAAGTTGTGGGTTCAAGTCGTTTACGTAGGTGTTGGTGGCCGTGTTGTAGGCTGTTGAAGTCCATTCTGCCACATTGCCTGCCATGTCAAACAAACCGAAGTCATTCGGACGGAATTGTGCCACTTTCATAGTTGCTGTTCCGGTGTCATCAATATAACTGCCTCTGTAAGGCTTGAAGTTGGCAAGGAAACAGCCTTTGGCATCGCGTGCATAGTTGTCACCCCAAGGATATGCTGCCATCTTTCTTCCTCCACGTGCTGCATATTCCCATTCAGCCTCTGTCGGCAAACGGTATTTCTGTGCATCTACCGTGCTGTAACTTAGGAAGTAGTTGGTACGCCAGTGGCAGAATGCATGTGCCTGCTCCCATGTTACGCCCACTACAGGGTATTCTGCAAAGCCAGGGTGCGAGAAGTATTTCAGCAGCATAGGCTCGTTGTAAGCATACTGGAAATCTCTTACCCAGACCATAGTATCTGGATATACATTGATAATCATTGAAGTGTACAGATCGCTTGGCTCGCGCAATGAGCGTACCACGGTACTGTCGTGTATCACGTTGTCCTCGTCAACCCATGCAGTGTCAACGCGTACTGTAGCATTAACAGGATAACGACCTTTTGCTACATCGAAGCGGTTCTGGGGCTTGGCAGCCTCGTCATAGTTCACCCAGCGATAGGTGTAGTGCAGACGGGTGGTGTTGATAGTTCCGTCTGAATAATACAACGGCTCCAGTGCCTCTACAATCTCCTCATCCTTGCTGTTCCAAGGAATTTTCTTCTTCCAGTTGATCAGGTAGTTCTCCTCGTCAAAGTCTTCGTCCTTTGGCTGAATGGCATATTCTGTCATACCGGCGTCTACAAGCAATTTGTGGGCTATCGAGTCACGTACCCAGTTCACAAACTGTTTGTATTCGTTGTTGGTTATCTCAGTCTCATCCATCCAGAATGCATCCACTGTAACCATTATCTGGTTGTCTGGTTGGTTGAAGATTGCTGTCTGAGTGTTGCTACCCATCATGAAAGAACCTTTCTTGATGAATACCATGCCGTAGGGGTTAGCCTCTTTAAAATTGCCTTTCTGTCCTGCACCAACCAGTTCACCGGCAGGCTTGTTGCAGCCTGCAAGGAGAATACTTAATGCCACGATTGGCAAAACACTTCTGATTTTCATACTCTATTTTCTTTTTTGTTTTGTTATTCTTGTTTGTGAATATATCCGTTATAAATATCTCACACTCTTGTATTTGTTCGTGCGTTTAGGCTTCAGTATGTTAAAGCCGTATGCAAGATATATTTCGTGTGAGCCATAACTCTCAAGCAGTAGTTTCGAGGTAGGCAACTCGTATGTGTAGCCAAGTTGAAGCCCCGATATTATGTCTATTCCCAGCAATATCGCCACGCTACTGTCTATTCTGTAACCCAACCCCCAGCGATACTTCTCCTTGTACTCCGTCATGAAACTGATGTTTATATCCCATGATGAGAAATCTGTCATCACCATCATGCTTGGTTTCAGCACCCATTCTTTCTTGCGTAATCTCCAGTTGTAGCCGCCGCTAACAAACATTGTACCTTTCAGTCGTACACTTGAGTATTCATCCCATTCAATCATTGGCATCGTCAGGTGCGAATACGATATTCCTGCATACCATGTATTGCATGTGTAGTACACTCCTACACCCATATCGAAACCCATGCCGCTCTTTGCTCCGCTGGGTATTGCTTGGTCGTCTGCATGGTGATAGTCGCTGCCTTTCAGTGTGTTCAGGTTTACACTGTCACCTTTGAATCCCACACTCACAAATCCCAACTCTACACCTGCACTCAAGTACCCCTTGCCCAGCCTCTGACGGTAAGCGTATTGGACATGCAATGTCTGGTTTGTGAACAGACCGTAACGGTCATTCATGAACCTTATCCCTGCACCATGACGCGTCTTGCCTATTACAAACGGAGACTGAAAACTGAAATAAGTGGTCATCGGGGCGTTTTTAATGCCCGTAAACTGCATGCGGTGCAGTCCGCTTACTTTCATTAGGTCTCCTTCACCTGCCGCCGCAGGGTTGAAGGCTGTCGGCATATACATATATTGTCCTATCTGAGGGTCAAACTGCGCATACAGCACAGCCGCTACAGCCAATAACGTACATAGAACAATATATCGTTTCATTCAACACTTTACTACCGATTCTACTTCAAATCACTCTGCTCTTAATATTCCTCTTCGTTGAAGAAAAAGTCCTCTTTGCTTGGATAATCTGGCCACAAGTCTTCCATCGACTCATACACTTCTTCCTCGTCTTCTATTTCTTGAAGATTCTCTATTACCTCTATTGGGGCACCTGTACGAATAGCATAATCAAGCAACTCATCTTTTGTTGCTGGCCAGGGAGCATCTTCTATCTTCGAGGCCAATTCTAATGTCCATACCATAGTAGACTAATCGTAAGTTTTTGTTTTATACCTTTTTATTGTTGTCTTGAACACTCTCTGGCAGAACTCTAGTTCATATAAGAGTACTACCTGCTCAAAATACCGCGCAAAAGTATATAAAATTGTTTACATGAGCAAGAGAAATCATTATTTTTCCCATAAAAATACTTCACATTCGTCAATTTGTGCCATCTTTTTAGACAAAATGAAGAAATAATCACTCATTCTGTTTACATATTGTAAGCACACACTGCTCTCCTCATATTCATCACCCAATGCTACCATGCGCCGCTCTAAACGTCTGGCTATCGTGCGGCATACATGAGCTGTTGACACGCGCATGTTGCCGGCTGGCAGAATGAAACTCCTTGTCACAGGCAGGTCTGCTGACATTCTGTCAATCTCCTGCTCTATATAACACACGTCTTCTTCCTTTAGTAGCAAGTCTTTGACAAACTGCAGTTTGTCTTTCTCTGTGGCAAGTATGGCGCCTAAGTTAAATAACTTGTTTTGCATAGTGTTCAGCACTTTGTCTATGTCTTCTGGCAGTTGTTGTGCCCGAAGCATTCCGATGAACGAATTCAGTTCGTCTGCTGTGCCGTATGCCTCTAAACGAATGTCTGCTTTGCTTATGCGCGTGCCTCCCACCAGCGAGGTTGTGCCGTTGTCACCTGTTTTTGTATATATTTTCATTGCTTGTATATATTTTAAATATTGATTGTCAATTATCAACTCTTAACACGTAGTTCTTTTTCATCAGGCACTTGTCAAAGAACACAAGTCCTGTGTCATACATGTCTAAAGTCGCCGTTACTGCTTCTTCAGTCTTTATTGCTTCCCATGCTCTGCTCATCTCGCGACTGTTGTGTATGTCGTCCACAGCTATAATGCTTTTCTTCCCGCATTTGCTTGCAAGTTGCCTGAAGTATCTTACTGTCGCTTCGTATGTATGGTTTGCGTCTATAAGTGCAAAGTCCATGGTGTCAATGCTTTTCATACGGATTCCAAGTGTCTTGTCTATGTTGCCTCCGACTGTCTCTATACCTTCAGCGCCTGTGTTTTTCCATACTTTCTTTGCTTCATCAGTCAGCGTTTTGCTGCCCTCAAAGGTCACCACCTTACTTTCTCTCCCTGCCGCCTTGCTTAGATAAGCCGTTGTTATGCCTAAACTTGTGCCGAGTTCAATCACTGTCAGCGGTTTCATGTAGTTGACTATTCGGAATAGCATCTGTGCCTCTTTTGCTGGCATCAGCGCTTTTCTTGCTATGTCTTTTATCCTTCTTTTGCCTGATATGCCTGTGCCAAAGTCCTCTATGCCAATCTCTTTCTTAGCTCTCAATAGCCGTTGTCTCTCATTCTCAATGGGCGCAAAGCAGTAATATCTGTTGTCGTCATATATCAGAAACCGTATTATATAATATAGGTGTGGCGAATGCACTCCGTATCCGAGCGTGTTTCTTGCAGTCATGAGGTGTCTCATCCGCGACAAGCACCGGTATATGATGTCATCTGCTTGCATATTTCGTTCAACTTGTAACTTATGTCAACTCCACATGCGTTACCTCTATTGCCTCACCCATGAATATCGTTGCCGACTGTGCAAACTTCTGCTCTGCTTCTGTCGTCAGGTATCTGCATGTGCCTCCGTGTTGGCATGCTTTCTCTATGTCGCGGTGTCTCTGCAGGTAGTCTCTCAGCGATTCTGACACTATCTGTCCTTGCGACAGAAGTCTTACTTGTGTCATGCCCGATTGTCTAAGAACTTCTTCTATCTTTCTCTGCAACAGAGGGTAGTGTGTACAGCCAAGCAGAAGTGTGTCTGTCTGTGGGTCTTTGTGCATTAGCTCGGCTATGTATTTCTTTACGAAATAGTCTGCACCTGCGCTGTCATATTCGCAATTCTCAACCAAAGGCACCCACATAGGGCATGCCTGCTGAGTCACCACTATCTCCGGATTTAACTTGTGTATTTCAATAGGGTATGACTCCGAATCCACTGTGCCTTGTGTCGCAAGTACTCCCACATGACCGGTCTTTGTCATTGCGCCTACCGCTTCTGCTGTAGGGCGGATGATACCCAGGACGCGCCTCTTGGGCATACCGTTGGGGAGTACGCCTACCATATCGCATAGGTCTCTCTGTTGTATGCTCCGTAGTGCTTTGGCGGAGGCTGTATTGCAGGCGAGTATCACCAGTTCGCAACCGTGACCAAACAGGTATTTCACTGCTTGCAGCGTGTACTCGTATACCACTTCAAAAGAGCGCGTGCCATAAGGAGTGCGCGCATTGTCACCTAAATACAGGTAGTCGTACTCTGGTAGCACACGTCTGATTTCTTTCAGTATCGTCAACCCGCCGAAACCGCTGTCAAATACACCTATCATCGTTTCTTGTTTTAGACTTTTTAAATGATGTGTCATATTAGTGTCTTCATCGCTTCATAATATCATCTTGTCTTTGACACTGATTCAACCCTGCAAAGATAATACTTTTTTCTTTAATTGTCAAATCATACCCAAAACATACTTATAACATACCTAAAACGTACTTAAAACTTATGTCTTGTTGTCACCTCTCGGTCTCCTGTGAATCCTGTGTTCGCACACAGACTTCTGACTTCTCCTAAATATTGAACATTAAGCCTTAAACCTTTGTTTGTCAGTTTTTCGCTGCATCTTCTGCCTGACACAAATAATAAATTTACGTAAAAAAGACGAAAAAAGGACGAAAAAAACACGAAAACGAGAGCAAGTCCGGTGCAAGCGCCGAAGGTCTTGCGCAACCGGACGAAGCCGAGTTTGGCAATGCGATCGTCAGGGAGTGTTGAAAAAAGAAAACTGGCTCCAACAATGCTCTTTTTGTGGAAAAACTGACGCTTATGCCGTATTTTCTATTCTCTCCCTCTATCAGGCTTGTTTTTTCGGTTTGTTTTTACTACTTTTGCGCCATAATCAGTTGCACGCGCGCACTGATGTTGTATAGACTCTTAATAATAAACTAATTATATTTATCATGGCTAAAATTATAACTTTGGGCGAGATTATGCTTCGCCTTTCACCAAGCGGCAACGACCGTTTCATTCAGAGTGAGAGTTTTCGTATTATACCCGGAGGCGGAGAGGCAAATGTGGCTGTCTCTGTTGCCAATTACGGACACGAAGCTTACTTTGTGAGCAAGTTGCCTAAGCACGAAATCGGACAGATTGCTGTCAATGCTCTCCGTCGCTATGGAGTAAACACGCAGTATATCGCACGTGGCGGCGACCGTGTCGGTCTCTATTACTGCGAGACAGGAGCATCAATGCGTCCCTCTAAAGTCATTTATGATCGTGCACACTCTGCTATTGCTGAGGCTAATCCAACAGACTTTGACTTCGATAAGATTATGGATGGGGCAGCGTGGTTCCATTGGTCGGGTATTACACCTGCTATCTCCGACAAGGCGGCCGAGATTACACGTCTTGCATGTGAGGCTGCTAAGCGCCACGGAGTTACAGTGTCGGTTGACCTCAACTTCCGCAAGAAACTTTGGACAAGTGAGAAGGCAATCTCTATCATGCGTCCTTTGATGAAGTATGTTGATGTCTGCATAGGCAACGAGGAGGACGCTGAACTCTGCCTTGGTTTCAAGCCGGAGGCAGATGTCGAAGGTGGAGATACCAATGCTGAGGGCTACAAGGGTATATTTGAACAGATGATGAAAGAATTCGGATTCAAGTATGTCGTATCCACTCTCCGCGAGTCCTTCTCTGCTACGTTTAACGGCTGGAAAGCTATGATTTACGATGGTAAGGAGTTCTATCAGTCAAAGCGCTATGAAATCAATCCTATCATCGACCGTGTCGGTGGTGGCGACTCTTTCTCAGGTGGCTTGATTCACGGTCTGCTTACTAAGCCGACTCAGGGTGAGGCATTGGAATTTGCGGTGGCGGCAAGTGCTCTCAAGCACACCATCAATGGCGACTTCAACCTTGTTAGTGTTGACGAAGTCGAGAGTCTCGCAGGCGGCAATGCCAACGGCAGAGTACAAAGATAACAATTCCTTGTTTTTCAATCCTTTAATAATACATTTAATATCATGACTTTTATTGATAAATGCAAAGGGGCTATGGTGCCCGTATTCTTTCACCCTGACATGGGGGTGTGCGAGAATGTTCTTCGTGCATGCTATGCTGGAGGTGTGAAAGTGTTTGAGTTCACCAACCGTGGTGCAAGTGCTTATTCCACTTTCCTCAAACTCAGAGAAATCGTTGACCGCGAGATGCCTGAAATGAGTCTCGGCGTAGGCTCTATTGTGCGTGCTTCTGATGCGGAGAAATTCATAGATGCTGGAGCAGAGTTCATTGTCAGTCCTTGCACATCTATGCCTGTGCTTGAGGTCTGCAAGCAGAAGGAGATCCCATATATCCCTGGTTGTGGAACAGTAACTGAGATATTCAATGCGCAGGAGGCAGGCTGTCATGTTACCAAACTCTTCCCTGGTGACGTATATGGCCCTAATATGGTTAAAGGTTTGATGGCACCTATGCCTTGGTCAATGATTATGGTTACAGGCGGTGTTTCTCCGGACAAGGACAACCTTGAAAAGTGGTTCAAGGCTGGTGTTTATTGTGTCGGCATGGGTAGCAAGCTCTTTCCAAAGGAAGTGATTGCTGCTAAGGACTGGTCGTATATCACACATAAATGCAAGGAATGTTTTGAAATAATCAAAAATGCCAAATAACTTATGAGTACACAACAGAAACTTATGTCTAACTGGCGTTGGTGGCTTTGCTCGCTATTGTTTGTGGCTACCACAGTCAATTATCTTGACCGCCAGGTTCTCTCCCTCACTTATGAGGAGTTTATCAAACCCGAATTCCATTGGACAGATGCAGACTACGGCAAGATAACTTCATTCTTCAGTATATTCTATGCTATCGCATGTCTCTTTGCAGGCAAGTTTGTCGATTGGATGGGCACCAAGCGTGGCTATCTGATTGCCATATTCGTGTGGTCGTTGGGTGCATGTCTTCATGCTGCTTGTGGTTGGGCTACTGCTCACATCGAAGGTTTTGACAGTGTTGAGGCTATGCGTGCTGTGGAAGTAGGCAGTCAGGCGGCATTGGGTGTTGCTTCTACTGCTGTTTGGCTCTTCCTCCTGTGTCGTGGTATTCTTGCTCTTGGTGAGGCGGGCAACTTCCCCGCTGCTATCAAGGTTACGGCAGAATACTTCCCTAAGAAAGACCGTGCATTTGCCACTTCTCTCTTCAATGCTGGTGCTTCAGTAGGAGCTCTTGCTGCTCCTCTTTGTATCCCGCCTTTGGCAAAGCACTTCGGTTGGGAGATGGCATTCATCATCATTGGCGGACTCGGATTCATTTGGATGTTTTTCTGGCAGTTTATGTATGACAAGCCTGAAAAGTCCAAACATGTCAACGAGGCTGAATTGGAATATATTCATCAGGACGATGCCAATGACAAAGTAGTAACTGAGCAAGTGGTAAATGAGAAGGCAATACCTATGTTGCAGTGCTTCAAGTACAAGCAGACATGGTCATTCATTGCTGGTAAGTTCTTCACTGACGGAGTTTGGTGGTTTTTCCTATTCTGGGCGCCTTCGTATTTCCAGAACCAGTTTGGCTATAAGGCTTCGTCTGGCATGGGTCAGGCACTCATCTTCACTCTTTATGCCATAGTTACATTCATATCTATTGGTGGCGGATACCTGCCGAAGGTATTTGTCGAGAAACGTGGTATGGAACCCTATTCAGGGCGTATGCTTGCCATGATGATATTTGCTTTCTTCCCGCTTGTGGCTCTTGCAGCACAACCTCTTGGACAATACAGCGCATGGTGGCCTGCAATACTTATTGGTCTTGCTGGAGCAGGGCATCAGGCATGGTCTGCAAACCTCTTCTCCACTATTGGTGACATGTTCCCCAAATCCACTATTGCTACAATAACAGGTATTGGTGCTATGGCGGGAGGTATAGGTTCTATGCTTATACAATATGTGGCAGGTCAGCTCTTCACTCATGCTGAGAATGCAGGTGAGGCATTCCGCTTCCTTGGCTTCTCGGGCAAACCTGCAGGCTATTTCATTATGTTCTGCTTCTGCGGACTGGCTTATATCATTGCATGGTCAATAATGAAATCACTTGTGCCAAAGCATAAGCCTATTGAAGCTTGATGAGACATTAGTCTTGACACATAAAAAAAGAACTGCCGGGCGGTAGTTCTTTTTTTTGTGCTTATTTGAATAGATTTTTGAAGAAGTTCTTTTTGTCTGCTGCTCCGGGGCGGCTGTTTTCACTTTGTTGGAACTTCTCCATCATCTCTTTCTCTTCTTTCGAGAGATGCTCAGGTATATATACGCCTATATTAATCAGTAGGTCTCCTGTGGCATATTGTCTGCCGTATTGGTCAATTACGGGCAAACCTTTGCCACGCATGCGTAATACTTTGCCGGGTTGTGTGCCTGGAGCTATAGTGATCTTTGCCTTGCCTGACAATGTAGGTATTTCTACTTGTCCTCCCAGTGTCGCTGTGGGTACTGAAAGTAGCAGGTTATATATAAGGTCACCTTCGTCACGTACAAGTTCAGGATGTTGTTCTTCTTCTATCAGCACAAGCAGGTCGCCGTTCACTCCTCCGTGAGGAGCTGCGTTGCCCTTGCCTTGCACGGTCAATTGCATACCGTCCATTACACCTGCTGGTATAGGTATGGTAATCACTTCCTCGCCTTGCTTTACACCTTCGCCTCCGCACTCTTTACACTTGTTTTTTACAACTCTTCCTTCGCCTCCGCATGTGGGGCATATCTCTTGTACCTGCATCATGCCGAATATGCCGCGTTGTGTCCTCACTATGCGACCTGTGCCATGGCAAGTCTGACAGATGTCAGTACTGCCGTCTTCCGAGCCGCTACCTTGGCAGTGAGGACATGGAATGAGTTTCTTAACCTTAATCTTTTTCTCCGTGCCTGTGGCTATCTCTTCAAGGGTAAGACGGACTTTTACGCGTAAGTCACTGCCTCTGCGTACACGTCTGCCTCCGCCTCTTGAACTGCCTCCTCCGAAGAAACTTCCACCCATGCCCCAACTCTCAAACAGGTCACCGAATTGAGCGAATATGTCATTCAAGTCCATGCTTTGACCAGAGAAGCCTCCGCCACCTACACCTGCAAAGCCATATTGGTCATAGCGTTGCCGTTTTTGTGGGTCGCTCAGCACTTCGTATGCCTCGGCTGCTTCCTTGAACTTCTCTTCTGCTGTTTTGTCACCTGGGTTCTTGTCAGGGTGATATTGGATGGCTTTCTTTCTGTAAGCCTTCTTTATCTCCTCTGCCGTTGCTGTCTTGGGCACTTCAAGGACTTCGTAATAATCTCTTTTATTCTCTGCCATAATATGATGGTATATGTTGTCAACGTTCTGATTATTCGCCTACTACCACTTTTGCATACCGTATCACTTTCTCACCAAGTGTGTAGCCTTTCTGTGTGCAGTCAATCACCTTTCCTTTCTGTTCTGCCGATGGAGCAGGGAAGGTGGTTACTGCCTCATGATACTCAGTGTCAAAATCTGCATTTTCTGTTTCAATCTGATGAATGTCATTCTTTTCAAGGAATGAGATGAACTTCTGGTAAATCAAGTCTATACCTTCTCGCACGGCTGCTATGTCGTCTGTTGACAGCATCGCCTGTCTTGCGCGCTCAAAGTCATCTATTAGAGGCAGCATGTCGCGGAATATGCGTTCTCCTGCCGTTGTCATTAGTTCTAATTTCTCTTTATTGGTGCGACGACGGTAGTTGTCAAATTCAGCCATCATGCGGAGATTCTTGTCTGCCAAATCGGCACACTTCTCGCGCAGTTCTTCCAACTGCTTCTCAACCTCTTCTTCTGCATGCACGGTCGCTTGCTCTTCTTCTGTGAGGTTCTCTTCTGTCTTTATTGTAGGGTTTTCTGCCTGTGGATCTGCCACAGGGTCGTTTTTCTGATGTTTCTTTGACATGGTTCTTTTGCTTTTGTTTGTACACTACTTTGCAAAATAAGTGCCAATCCTCCTGCCTGCCATTTTGGCAGAATATTTATTCTTCTGTCGTTTTTTATTTCACAGGTCGGAAAAATGCGTTATCTTTGCTGCGAAATCTCAATAACTTATGGCTGACATAATAACTCCATATGAGAGAAAAGAGGGAGGTGTTACTGCAGGTGCAGTATATTCCATTGCATACTTTTATGATAAAGACAACCGACCATGCAATAAGGAGGACGACTTTCGAGTTAATATCGTTGAGTATGACAAAAACGACAAGTTTATCAATGAAACATACGCATTCATTATTAAGTGAGTCCGTATTTTTTTATCACTTTATATCAATGTGGATATTGCTAACGAAAAGCCATATGGTGTTATATCGATAATTAAATAATACTTGCTAATTTGAAAGATCTTTCTTACCTTTGCATGCCTATATGGGCATACCTTTCTTCAAAAGTATTTCATGACTCTGATAATTTTATCAAGATATATACAAAACAATAGTCAGTATGGCTCTAATTAAATCTGTTTGTGGTTTTACTCCTCAGATAGGTGAGGGGTGTTTTCTTGCTGAGAACGTTACCATTGTGGGCGACACTGTTCTTGGCGAAGGTTGCTCTGTATGGTTCAATGCTGTGCTCCGCGGTGATGTCAATTCCATTCGCATTGGTAACCATGTGAACATTCAGGATGGCTCTGTTCTTCACACACTCTATCAGAAGTCAACCATCGAGATAGGCGACTATGTCTCAATAGGTCACAATGTTACTATCCATGGCGCACACATACGCGACTATGCTCTTATTGGCATGGGAGCCACTTTGCTCGATGATGCTGAGGTCGGCGAGGGGGCTATCGTCGCTGCTGGGGCGCTCGTCTTGAAAGGGACTAAGATTGGAGCTTACGAGATTTGGGGTGGGGTGCCTGCTAAATTTATAAAGAAGGCTGATCCGGCTCAGACAGCGGAAATAAACCGCAAGATTGCCCATAATTATGCTATGTACGCATCTTGGTATGCGGAGGACTGATTTCATGCTTTTAGGCGACTGATTATGGCGCTGTTCTCTCACTTGTTGGACTTGTTCTTCCCTCCACTTTGTGCAGGTTGTGGAGATGTTTTACAAAATGCAGGTGAGGTGGTCTGTGCCCGTTGCTGTAAGTCTTTTCCCTACACTGAACATCCCACTCGTGCCGACAACAGGGTATCTGGTCTTTTTACCGACATTCCCAAGGTCAGTCAGGCTGCTGCTCTCTGTGTATATGAACCGGAATCACCATTTTACCAGGTGATTCATAATATGAAGTATCATCGTCGTCCTGAGGTGGGTGTCTGGCTTGGCAGAAATGCTGCTACTCGTTTCTTAGAGCAGAATCAGCATTGGTTTGAGGGCATTGACCTGATAGTTCCTGTTCCCCTGCATAAGCGGAGGCTGAAATCTCGTAGATATAACCAGTCGGAACTCATTGCAGACGGAATAAGTCAGGTCACGGGTATTCCGGTTGATACAAATCACCTTATGCGTATTGTTGACAACCCTACACAGACGCAGCGTACACCGGCGGAGAGAAAACTTAATACTCAGGGTATCTTTCTTTTACATAATCCGGACGACTTCAAAAACAGACACCTCTTGCTTGTTGATGACATCATCACTACAGGCTCCACTCTCCGCAGTGCGGTTTCTCAACTTACTCCGGTAAGAGGATTAACTGTTTCTGTTTTGACTATGGGAATGGCAGGTGATATGAAATATTGATTCTGCCTGCACTCCTTAAACCCTCAATTTTAATCTTTCAACCTTTCTCCTCAATGCTCTCTTTACCTCAGGTCATTGATATATGCTCCGGGTTTTTCCAGTTTGAAGTACGGTGCGCTCGTCGTGAATGTAGGTTGGCGGAATAGCAGGGTGGTGATTTTCATGCCTTGCTCTTTCATAGAGGCGGACAGCGGCATCAGGTCATACTTGCGTATTTGCAGCGTGAACTCCTGAACTCCGGTGTTTTGTCTGTCTGGCAGCAGTGTCACTTTGTATATGCCGTTCTCTTCTCTTGTCTCTGCCTGATATAGGTCTGTCAGAGCCTTTGCGAATAGCAGAGGATTCACTTCAGCCAACTCGTCAGGCATGGGATTCGAAAGCGTCAGTTCGTCGTTGCCTTCGTTGTAGGTGTATAGGGTGATACCGTCATAGGCTATCTCCATACCCATTATCTCCGCAACGAATTGCTCGCCGTGCATTACTATGTGCCCGGTCATAGAGGTAGGTTGAGTGGCTTTGCTTGACATTGTCACCGTGAAGTCAGATTCCAGTGTCTTCTTCTCTATGTTCTGGAAAAATTGTTGCAGCACGTCATCCTGCGCCATGCACAGTATCGGACACAACATCAATATGGTCAACAGTCGTCTCATTGCTATAGTAATTGTGAATTATGCATTTCGGATTATGCATTAATCCTACAACCCCAGACCTTCCAAAATCTGTGCCAGTTGCATTTCGTCTTGTACCAGCACGTCTCTTCCTTTAGGTCCTTTGTTTGGGCCTACTATGCCTGCTGCCTCCAACTGGTCTGTCAGTTTACCTGCTCTGTTGTAACCTATCTCGAATGCTCTTTGCAGTTTGCTGGTAGAGCCTTCTTGTTTCCTAACTACGTATGTGGCGATGTCTTTGAACAGCGGGTCAAGTTTTCTCAAGTCCACTGCTCCGGGTTGTATTGCATCGCCCTCGCCTTCTTCACCTACGTACTCAGGCAGTTGATAAGGCAGACTGTATGACTGTTGCTCGCTGATATGTTTCACTATGTCTTGCACTTCAGGCGTGTCCACAAAGGCGCATTGTATTCGTGTAAGTTCGGCGTTGGCGGAATATAACATGTCGCCCTTGCCGGTCAGACCTTCTGCACCCTTCGAGTCAAGCACGGTGCGAGAGTCTATTACCGACTGTGTGCGTAGTGCTATACGCGTCGGTATGTTCGACTTTATCAGACCTGTCACTATCTTTACTTCCGGTCTCTGCGTGGCGAGTATCATGTGAATACCCACCGCACGGGCTTTCTGTGTGATGCGTGCTATTGGTCTCTCCACCTCCTTGCCTGCCTGCATGATGAAGTCACCGTACTCGTCAATGATGATTACTATATACGGAAGGAATTGGTGATGAAGCACTTTGCCCGACTTGTCTTTCACCTCTTTCTCTGGGTTAAGGCGTCTGTTTATGAACTTCTGATTGTAGTCTTCTAAGTTTCTCTCACCCGCATCCATCAGCAGAGTGTATCTGTCCTCCATCTCAATCACGAGCGAGTTCAGCGTGTTTATCACCTTCGCGCAGTCGGTTATTATTATCTTGTCTTCGGTCGGGTTATAGTCTGGCATCGCTGCCATGTAGTGACGCCGCAGTTGCTCGTATATGCTGAATTCCACCATCTTTGGGTCAACCAGTACAAACTTGAGTTCGGCGGGGTGTTTCTTGTATAGCAGAGAGGTCACTATCGCATTAAGCGCTACCGACTTACCTTGACCTGTCGCACCTGCTACCAACAGGTGGGGGGCTTTCGCAAGGTCAAACATGAACACTTCGTTGGTTATAGTCTTGCCCAATACTATCGGCAGACGCATCTTCTGCTCTTCTTGGAACTTCCTTGAGGCTACCACCGAATGCATCGACACTATCTGTGGCTTTTTGTTTGGTACTTCTATGCCCACAGTGCCTTTGCCTGGCATTGGGGCTATGATTCGTATGCCTTTGGCGGCGATTGACATCATGATGTCGTTCTCGAGGCTCACGATTCTTGCTATCTTCACACCCTCCTTGGGCACTATCTCGTATAGCGTCACTGTAGGACCTACTGTTGCGGCTATGCTCTTTATCTCTATGCCGAAGTTGCGGAATGCCTGAAGGATACGAAGCTTGTTCTCATTCTGTTCCTCTTCGTCTATTATTGGCTTTGTCTCGTTGTCATAGGTCTTCAGGAGCGACATTGAAGGGAATTTGAAGTGGCTTAGGTCGCGGCGTGGATCATAAGGGCCGAGTTTCTTCAGCAGGTACTCGGGGTCGTCTTCTGATAGTTCTGTCTCCTCCGTCTCGTTTATCTTCAGTTCAGGGTCTCCCTCTTTCTTGGGGTCAGTGCCTTCAGTCACTTTCGGCGTCACTGGGTCATCGGTGTCGTCCGGGTCTTCTATTATGTCTGTGTCGGCATCTTCGCCGCCTGTACGGATATCTATCTCTATGTCGTCTCCCGTGTCTGTTATGTCAGTGATGTCGGGGTCGTCTGCCGGCTCTGGGTTGTCTGTGATGGTAGGGTCGTCGGTTATTTCTGGCGTCTCGCTCGGCTGTTTCTTCTTGAATAGACCGGATACCCACTGCCCGAAGCGTTTCAGGTTTGGTATGGTGTTTTTGTCTATGCACACGAAGAAAATCAGCGTGCCTGCAATAAGCAGTATCACCACACCGGTTATCTGAATATACGATGTCAACCAGGCACTTAGTGTCTGCCCGTGCACTCCTCCCCACCTGAAGAACGAGTCTGTACCTGTCCACTGTTGTATAAAGCCGAGCAACAGACTGCCCCATATCAACCAAAAGGCGGAGCAGAAAAATAGTCTCCAGCTGCGGAATCTGAATGATGGGTTTATCAGTCTCACCGACCATAGCGAGGAGAACACAAGTAGTGCTATTGAGGCTATGCCGAAACTGCCGTCAACCAGAAATCTTGCTACCATTGCTCCTTCCAGTCCTCCCCAGTTTCTGATGCTGTGGCGGAGGGCTTTCATGTTCTCGTGAGGTTGCTCAAGCAGAGAGAAGTCTGCTTTACCGGTGAAGAAGAACGATACGAAGGCTATCGTAAGATACAGAGTTATAGCGCCAAGCAGGATGCCGCATACCAGTTGCACACGCTCGTTGTGCATCAGCTCGCCTAACTTCTTAAGGTCTCCTATGCGCAACTTCTTCTCGTTGTTGTCTGTCGTCACTTCTATGTCATTCTGCCGCGTAGGGCGGGTCGGTCGTCTTGTTGCCATCTTTTTGCAGGGTAGGTTGGTTCTTTTTGCAATGTAGGTTGCTCGTTCTTGTAATGTGGCTTTGTTCGGGCGTCAGTGTTGATTTGTTATTGTTGCAGTGCAGGGTTGCTCTTCCTGCCTGCTCGCTTGCGGACATACCACCACAATTTACAAATTTGTGCTTGCAAAATTACAAAATTCTTTCCATTCTTCCAAATACTTTTTCTCATCCCTTAACCCCTCACCCCTAATCCCCTAACCTCTAACCCTTAGCCTCTTCACCTTTTCACCTCTTAACCCCTTCACTTTTTCACCTAAACTTTATTTGGTTATTATTGGGTGATTATTGGGTGATTATTGGGTGATTATTGGGTGATTGCTTATATTTCAAGCAAAATTCAGCTTCTCTCTGACCTCTTTTATACGCATTCTTGCTCTCCGCACATGTCATCTTCTGTCTCGGTCTCCAATGTCACATGCCTTATTCCGGACTCTGCTAACAGGTGTTTCAGTCTGTGCTTCACCTCACCCGACTGACTCATATCGTCAACCACTATATGAGCGGTCAGAGCGTTCTCTGTTGTACTGATTGCCCAGATATGGATGTGATGTACGGCTTTCACGTGTTCTTGCTCCAGTATCAGTCTCTCTGTCTCCTCAAGCGAGATACCCTCCGGCATGCCGTCAAGCGACAGGCGCAGACTGTCTGACAATAGCTCCCATGTGGAGAACAGTATCACTGCTGCGATAGCGAGACTGACGATAGGATCAACTATATACCATCCGGTTTTAGCTATCACTATGCCGGATATAACCACACCGACCGACACCAGTGTGTCTGCTACCATGTGAAGGAATGCTCCTCGTACGTTCAGGTCATGCTTCTGCCCGCGCATAAGAAGTAGCGCTGTAACTCCGTTTATCAGTATGCCTATGCCCGCTGTCCACGATACGGCGGCGCCGTTTACCTCTGTCGGACTTGAGAACTTGTGTATGCTTTCCGCTATTATCACGCCTACTGCGACTAACAGTAGTATCGCGTTAAGCAGTGAGATGAGTATAGTGCTTTTCCTTAGGCCGTAGGTGTATTTCTTGTTAGCGTGTACTTTTGCCAGTGAGAATGCTGCAAGTACAAGCACTAAACTTAGTACGTCGCTCATGTTATGACCTGCGTCTGATAGTAGCGACAGTGAGTCTTGCCATACGCCAACTACTCCTTCGGCTATCACAAAGCCGAGGTTTAGTGCTATTGACACTATAAATATGCCGTCAAGTTTATCAAGCTGGTGGTGGTGATGATGGTGGTTGTGGGTGTGATTGTGATGCTCGTTCATAATACTGTCTGTTTCTTTGTTCTTTACTTGTGTTTTGCACATGCAAAGTTATTACACTCCATGCATTCAGCCAAATATATGCTGCAATTCCACCATTATTGGTGATACCTCTGTCTGCCTTTTTTAGCCTTTTATGGTGACCATGCTCAATCGCTCTTCATGCCCTCGTCTGTGCCTGATATTATTTTCTTTTCTTTTTATATGTGTTTTTCTTGTGTATTCCGATATATTGTCGTATCTTTGCTGCTGGTTTCGCTATATGCGTTCTTATCGTGAAACAAAGAAAAAATATACTATGATGAAGAAATTCTACTTGTTTGTATTGGCCTCTGTTATTCTTGCTTCTTGCAATAAGACTCCTGAGACAGAGCCGGAGTTAAAACTCACTGTTGACCCTACTGTTATAACATGTCCTGACCTTGGCGGCGACTACACTGTTTCACTCAATGCTCCCGTAGCGTGGTCAGCACAAAGTGATGCCTCGTGGGTGAAGGTCACACCAACATCAGGCGCAGCAGGCACTGCTGAAGTACAAATCAAAATTACTGCCAACAAAGAGTCCTCAGAGACCAAAGGCAAAGTCACCTTCACTTCAGGTGAGGAGACTTTGGAACTCTACATTACTCGTGCTGCCAAAGCACCTGCTTCGCTTAAGATAACCTCCGAGAAGGAAATCAACACTCCGAAGGACGGAGGTACATATACTGTCATGGTGGAGAGCAACATACGTTGGTCAATAAGCAGCAATGCAGGTTGGGCGAAAGTAAGCAAGGGTGTCAGTCAGAACAACGATAACATCACCATTACCGTTGATGCTGCCACCACACCTGAAGAAACCACTGCCACTATCACTGTTGCCCCCTATGGCGAAGGCAAAGAAGCAGGCGAGCAGACACTCACCATCACCCGTGGTGGCACCGATGCCACTTCGCTTTCTGTTGACATGACAAGTATAGATGCACCTGCAGACGGAGGCACATATAATGTAAAAGTGGAGAGCAATGCAAGGTGGAGAGTGACAAAAGACTGGGATGCAGACTGGATAACTATTTTCGGCACTACCGAGAGTGAAAACGATGGCACATTCGGCATCACCGTTGAGGCGGCTACCTCTGTTGACCCTGCTACTGCCATAATCACCGTTGAGGAGATTCGTTCTGACTACTATAAACCTGTCATAGTCCAAGTGACAGTCAACCGCAAAGGCAAAGCCGCCGCTTCCCTCTCTGTCTCCCCACTGAAGATTAATGCTCCGGCAGAGGGAGGCACTTATGCAGTCATCATCAAGAGCAACTACCCATGGAAAGCAACAGGTATTGGTACAAAATACTTCTCCATGTCTATGACCTCGGGTGAAGGCGATGCGACAATGAATGTTACGGTGAAACCATCTACGGAGGAGGAAGTGGCTACTGGCAGTATTACTATCGCCACCACTTTTGGTGGCGAGAAGGCAAAGATAAATATTCGCCGCGAGGCATACGTGAAACCGGCGCAGACACTGAAGGTATATCCTGTCAATATATCAACAACGTCCGATGGAGGCAAGTACACCATAAATGTCACTGGCAACTGCGCTTGGACGGCAAGCAGTTCTGACCTGAAGGTGGCATCAATGTCCCCAACTTCCGGCACTGCTCCGTGTACATTCGAGGTGATAGTGTCTCCCACTTCTCTAACCACCGCTTCAACTGCGGTAATTTCTGTTACATCGGAGGATGGTACTGTTGTAGAAAAGATAAATATCTCACGTGCAGGTAGAGAATTGACCAAACTCGCACGAAAACCCTTCACCGTAGGCAAGAGCAAGAAGGTTTATTTCTCACCCGGCAACCTGCAGTATTATATGTCCACAGACAAATTCTGGTTTGCAGAATACCAGTACGAATATTACGGCTTGGCGGCAGGTATTTCCGATTTGTTCGGTTGGGGTTCAGGTAAAGACCCGATGAAGACGGATTACTCGACTGTGGATGATATATTCAGTTTCTACGACTGGGGACTGAATAACCCGATATATTATCAGGAGGTCATGTATCCGAAAGCCTATGGTTGGCGCACAATGACTGAGGACGAATGGGAATACCTCTTGTCCTCACGCTCTAATGCCAAGAATCTCTGTGGTGTCGCAACAGTGAACTCGGTGAAAGGCTATGTGCTCCTGCCGGATGACTGGAGCACTTCCTATGGCTTTGCTTTCACAAGCAACACCAATTACGACTACGCCACCAATACCTACACAAAGGAAGTATGGAGACAAATGGAGAGTAAGGGTGCCGTATTCCTTCCTGCAGGGGGCTACAGGTTCAAACAGGCTCTTGGTGACGACTTCGGACAGGAAGGCTATTACTGGACATCGACCATTGAGCAAAAACAAGTTAGTTCGACCGAGTGGGAGGTTTACCATATTAGTTTCAGGTTTAATCCATATCAGGCTGGAATGAGCACAGAACACAACTGCGCCTTCGGTCATTCAGTGCGCCTTGTGGAGGATGCTAAGTAAATATATACTCGGATTGTGAGTGAGAGCATTAAACATAAGGGTATAGTGGAATCTGTCAGTGGCACGGAGGCGCATGTGCGTATTCTTCAAACATCTGCCTGCAGCGGTTGTCATGCGGCAAAGAGTTGCATGGCGGCTGACGCAAGGGAGAAATATATCGACTGCATCATCACCGAACCATTGCAAACGGGCGACGAGGTGACAGTGCTGATAGAGCAGCGTACAGGATGGTTGGCTGTTCTCATTGCTTTCATACTGCCTTTTCTTCTCCTTATGCTTATGCTTTGGCTTATGGGAATGTTCTTCACAGAAAGCATCGCTGGCACTGTTGCTTTGTGCTCGCTGTTGCCTTACTACGGAATAGTAGCCTTGTTGCGCAAACGCATAAAAAGACATTTTGTCTTCACTGCCCTCAAAAGCCTGTAAAATCTATGAAACCTGTGAAACTCTTGAAACTTGAATTAATATTGCTTGTGGCAGTATTCTTTGCCGCCTGTGACAGTCCTGCACCTGAAATAAGTCTTTGGGTCGAGCCTTATTTTATCAGTTGCCCTTCTGAAGGAGGTGAATATCTTGTCAAACTTACATCGCCTCAGGCTTGGAACTCAGCAACCATGGCCTCATGGATAAAAATCTCACCTGTTTCGGGCAAAGCGGGCATTGCTGATATCACTGTAAAGATAAGTGCCAATAGGGAGGTAGCCGATAGCATAGGCAAAGTGCTTTTCACATCAGGTGCGGATACTGTTGAACTTATTGTAGATCGTTCAGGCAGAGAGAAGGGTGACATCTCTCTCTCGTCTCATGAAATCAATGCCCCTACCGAAGGAGGTATTTTCACTATTGATGTAGGAAGCAACACGCAGTGGGCTGTCAGCAGTGATGCATCATGGGTTACATTTACTCCTGGCGTTGGCAGAAACATGGGCAGCATAACAATCACTGTTGCTGCTGCCCAGACTACCGAACAGACTACGGCGATTCTCACTGTTGCTGAATATGGTTTTGGCAGCGGTGATGTAAGGGATACAGTTGTCATTGTAAGAGAAGGCAGAAAACCTAAGCCGGAGGATTACGCTTTCACAATTGATAAAGACAAACGGGTCATCTTCTCATCAGGCAACCTGCAGTATCAGCCTTCAAGCGGCATTTGGCGTTTTGCACCTAAACAATATTATATTTTAGGATACGACAACAAGAATATATTCAACACAGACTATAGCGGTTGGCTTGACCTGTTCGGGTGGGGCACTGGCAACAATCCTCTTTTGTGGGAGTTAGATGTTTATCTCTATACTACTTTCACCGACTGGGGTGTGAATACAATAAATAATGACAATGCTGCTGAGATGGAAGGGAAGTGGCGCACAATGAGCAATGATGAATGGGTATATCTGAGAGACACACGCAACAATGCGGAAAAACTGCGCGGTCAGGCTACTGTGAGCAATATACACGGTTTGATTCTTTTGCCTGACACATGGGAAACACCATCCGATTTGCATTTCAATCCTAATCCCACTGACTGGTTGACCAACCAGTATGAAGACGAAGAATGGCAGAAGTTTGAAAAGGCTGGTGCCGTATTCATGCCTGCAGGAGGATGCCGTTATGGTGATAATATAGTGGATCAAAACAATATTGTGGGTTACTATTGGACTGCCACTATTCGTCCTGACTACTCCAATCTTCAGGCTATGTCATTCGCTTTTAACAGTAAAAAAATGTTCATGACCGGAGAGTTCGGCTTTAACTACGGTCTCTCTGTACGCCTTGTAAAAGATATAAAATAACTATACATTACACTTTGATGAAACAACTGCCATACTTTCTTGCAACTTTGCTGCTCATAAGCTGCACGCAAAAGCAACAGACACACGAATCTGCTGCCAATGCTGTTTGTACTATTGCAGATAAGTCGCAGGCAGAGCAGATGGGTTTGAAAGGCAGGGTAAGGTTTGTCATTGAGTCTGTTGACGAGTTACTGACACCAGTGAATTTCTTTTTCGAATGGCCGGAAACATATCACTACCGCTATATTTCCGAAGAGCAAGGCTTTAATCCTTATCTTTCTGATGATGACGATGTATATGAACCTGCTCCTGCTGAATATGTAGTTGAAGACGGCGAAGATGATGAATATTGGGAGAGCGAGCCTGACCTGGGCTTGTATGAAGCAAGAAGTGAGTTATATGATAATGAGTACCCGTTGCGTCATTATTGGTTCGATGAGAAGGGTGACATTACAGAGACGCGTTATTTTGGATTGGAGGGAGGCTGCATTAACAAGACATTGCAGACGTATGACGATAACCACCATTGCCTAATCAAGACTGAATATGGTGAAGACGGTAAATTGACTGACTCATACAAGGCTCAATACGATTCATTAGGGCGTCTTGTGTATTATGAGAACTTTTTGGTTTTCGTTAACTCTGGTGAAGTCGAGAAGCACCACCTTGCATACAATGAGCAGGGTAAACTTTTGACCGATATCGCGACCATTCTCGGTAAGGAGGTTGAGAAACGCGAATTCCGCTATGATGAGCAAGGCAACTGCATATACAGGTTCGCTCAAGGTAGAGGTTACCATAATCATTATGAGACTATATATAATGAACACAACAAACCTGTTGTTGAATATACTTTCAACCCCGATGGCACTGTGCAGTTCAAAGATGAGTTTTTTTATGACAGACACGGTAATGAGAAAGAAAAGATAGTTCTATCTTACTTCAGCAATCCTGAGGGTGATACTGTTATTCATGATTTTTCAGAGTATAACCATCATGGCAACTGCACACGCTTTACAGAATACTTCGAAGGTAATCTTGAGCAACAGGAAGAGACTAAATACGATGCTTATGATAATGTGATATATCTACATTCCTTGTCCTACAGCGGCAATGAGAGAGACTTGGATTTTGTTGAGTCAGTGAGTACTTGTTCGTACAACAGCCGTGGCAAAGGTAAACTCGCAGAAGACACATACGTGAGCAACTTTACAGAGAATGTGTCTGTGCGGCATCTGTATTTCTACAATAGTAACGACTCTCTTTGTGAAATGCATACTTATAAGACCTCTCTGCTTGAGAAGAATATTTACGGAGAGGAGCATACCCCACAACGTCTTGTTGAGCGTAAAAAGATTACTTATGACAGTCATGGTAACTGGATTCAGATACAGTACTATAACACTCTTATTGATTATAATGAGACACTTGGCGAAGGTAACAGCGATACCCGTAAAAACTATAATGAGGTGCTTACAGCTCAGCGCACCCGCATGATTGAATACTACGACTAAGAATTTCAATAACAAACATAAATAACAATGAATTTGATTTTAATTGCTCTCATCACCTTGGGTGTTACAGGTCTGCTTGCAGCCTTAATACTCTATTTCGTTGCACAGCGATTCAAGGTGGAAGAAGACCCTCGTATTGACGAGGTGGTAGAAGTGCTCCCTGGTGCTAACTGCGGCGGATGCGGTTTTGCAGGATGTCGTGCTCTGGCGGAAGCATGTGTTAAGGCTGATACGCTTGATGGACTCTTGTGTCCTGTCGGTGGTCAGGAAGTAATGAAAAAGGTAGGCGACATTCTCGGTCTTGCACCTGCGGCTGCAGAACCAATGGTGGCAGTTGTGCGTTGCAATGGTACTTGTGAGGCTCGTCCTCGTACAAGCGAGTATGATGGTACGCGTACTTGCAAAATTGTGAACAGTCTTTATGTCGGTGAGACAGGATGTTCTTTCGGTTGCCTTGGTTATGGCGATTGTGTGGCTGCATGCCAGTTTGATGCTATTCACATCAACAAGGAGACAGGTCTGCCAGAAGTAGACGACGAGAAGTGTACTTCTTGTGGCGCCTGCGTGAAGGTATGTCCGCGTCACATCATCGAACTACGTAAGAAGGGACCAAAGAGTCGCAGGGTATTTGTACAATGTGTTAACAAAGATAAGGGCGCAGTGGCAAGAAAAGCGTGTCTGAATGCTTGCATAGGTTGCGGTAAGTGCCAGAAAGAGTGCCCGTTTGAGGCAATCACTGTTGAGAACAATGTTGCGTATATTGACTACACCAAGTGCCGCCTCTGTAGGAAATGTGTAGCAGTGTGCCCGACTCATGCAATACATGAGATGAACTTCCCACCTAAGCCGGCACCAAAAGAACCCATTCCGACCGTACCTCAGGGAGAGAAGACGGGTGAACCAGTGCAATCAACAGTTGAGAATAATACAGAAAAATAATAGCAACTAAATATCCCTGCTCCCCGCAGGTTACCCCCTCTTGTGGAGGAGGACGGGGGAGGTCTTATGAAAACATTTCGTATAGGCGGTGTTCATCCGCAGGACAATAAGAAATATTCCGCTCACAGGCAGATAACTGATGTACCACTACCCAAGAAGGCAGTAATTCCTCTTGTGCAGCATATAGGCGCTCCTGCCAAACCTTTGGTAGAGAAAGGCGATAAGGTGCTCGTAGGTCAGCTCATAGCAGAAGCTGGTGGTTTTGTTAGTGCCAATATTCACTCTCCTGTTAGTGGTACGGTAACAAAAATTGACTCTGCCAAAGATGCATGGGGAATGGCTATGCCTGCCATCTTTATTGATGTTGAGGGCGATGAATGGTTGCCTGAGATTGACCGTACTCCAACTATCAATACAGTATGCAAACTTGAGGCAAAGGAGATAATTGAGAAGGTTAAGCAAGCCGGCATCGTTGGTCTTGGCGGTGCTTGCTTCCCGACCCATGTAAAACTTATGCCCCCTCCTGGCAAAAAGGCTGAAGTGCTGATAGTAAATGGAGTGGAGTGTGAACCTTATCTTACATGTGACCACCAACTTATGTTGGAACATGGTGAGGAGATAATGGTTGGTATTCAGATACTGATGAAAGCACTTGGTATCAGTCGAGCCATTATCGGTATTGAGAAAAATAAGCCCGATGCCATCCAACTGATGCAGCGTCTTGCTTCGCATACTTTGGGTGTTATCGTTCAGCCTTTGAATCTGCGTTACCCGCAAGGAGGTGAAAAGCAACTCATTGATGCATGTATTCGCCGTCAGGTGCCCGGTGGAGCACTGCCTATAGAAGTTGGTGCTGTGGTTGATAATGTGGCAACTATTTATGCCGTATATGAGGCTGTACAGAAAAACAAACCTCTTATCTCGCGTGTGATGACTGTTACTGGTAAAGACGTTAAGAACCCCGGCAATTACCTTGTTCGCTTCGGCACTCCTCTTGCTGATGTGCTTGAAATGGCAGGCGGTATACCTGAAGATACGGGTAAGATTATAGGTGGTGGTCCAATGATGGGTCGTGCTATGAATAGCGTTGACATGCCATGTAACAAGCGTATGTCAGGTGCTTTGCTCCTGAATAAGGAAGAGTCTCTTCGTTGCGAACCTGAGAATTGCATTCGTTGTGGCAAATGCGTACAGGCGTGTCCGATGGGCTTGGAGCCATATTTGCTTAGCAAGTTTTCGCAACTTGAGCGTTGGGAGGATATGGAGAAGCACGATGTGATGGATTGCATTGATTGCGGGTGCTGTCAGTTTACTTGCCCAAGTTATCGCCCCTTGCTTGACTATATTCGCGTAGGCAAGGCTACAGTCGGAGGTATCATTCGCGCCAGAGCACAAAAATAATCTCAACACTTCAGTCTATGCAGGAGATCCTTAATCCTTGGGTCAAGATGGTAGGTTACAACTGCTTCGGTTGCAGTCCTGACAACCCTCTCGGAGCTCGGATGCGCTTCTATGAAGAAGATCCTGGCAACGAGAATGCCGATATAGTGTCGGTATGGGTGCCTACGCAGAATCACCAGTCGTGGCTTAACACTCTGCATGGGGGCATGCAAGCCACACTCCTTGACGAGGTTTGCGGCTGGGTAGTGTTCAAAAAACTGCGTACCAGCGGTGTGACTGCCAAGATGGATATCCGTTATAAAAATGCAGTATCTACCATCGGTGGAGCACTCATTCTTAGAGCGCGGCTGAAATCTAATAACCACCGCGTGGCAGTGGTAGAAGGTGAGTTGGCTGATGTCAACGGCAATATACTCACTACCTGCGAGTGCACCTATTTTTCTTTCTCTGGTGAGAAAGCCAAAGAGATGGGCTTTGTTGAGGCAATGCTCTCTGATGAGGACTTAACTCTTGCTCAGGTGATAGAACGTGCTAAACAACCTGTATATAAATCGATTAGATTATAAGACGTTATGAAGACTATATTTCTTTCTCGTACTAATATGCTTTTGGCATCGTTGCTGGCATTGCTTGGTTTTAACTCCTGTGGTCATATAAAGAAATACGGAATACCATCGCCGGAGGGCAAGTATGGTGTTCCTGTAGAGGTGGAGGATAAATATGGTATTCCTTTTCCTGAAGACCCTGAAGGTGATATTGAAGACTATAATACAGATACAGTGGCTGAACCTGAAGAATGATAGGCTTATGATAGTACAGAGGCTGACGAATGGTATTATGGTGTCACTTCTGCTGAAGTTGAGTTTACATTAGAAGAAAAAATATCAAACAAAACTAAATAATATGACAAAACTGATTGTATCTCCGGCTCCGCATGTCCACTCAAAGGACAGCGTGCGCCGTAACATGCTCAACGTAATCATCGCCCTTGTGCCTGCATTCGGCGTTTCGCTTTTCGCATTCGGGTGGGGTGCTCTCATTGTGAGTGCCACTTCGGTTGTAGCATGTGTGCTTTTCGAATGGCTTATAGCCAAGTTTATTCTTAAACAGCAACCGACAATAGGTGATTGCTCCGCTATTCTTACAGGTCTCCTGCTGGCATTCAACCTGCCAAGCAACCTGCCATTGTGGATTGTGGTTATCGGTGCTTTGGTTGCTGTAGGTGTAGGAAAAATGACCTTTGGCGGATTGGGACAGAACCCCTTCAACCCTGCTTTGGTAGGTCGTGTGTTCCTGCTTATCTCATTTCCTGTGCAAATGACCACTTGGCCTCGTCCGCTGGGCTTTGCAAGTGCTATGCCTTTTGTTGATGCTGAGACAGGTGCTACCCCGCTTGCCATTATGAAGAACGCCATAAAGGCAGGCGATTCCTCTATGCTTGACGAACTTCCGAGTCTCTGGCACATGGCAGCAGGCTATCTTGGAGGCTCCTTTGGCGAAATTTCGGCTATTGCTTTGCTGATAGGCGGTGTTTATCTGCTTTGCACAAAGACTATCACGTGGCATATCCCTGTAAGCATTTTATTCACAGTTGCCGTCTTCTCGGGTATCCTTTATCTGACAATACCCGGTGCTGCGGCTCCGCAGTATCATCTGCTCACTGGTGGCATCATGCTGGGTGCCATATTTATGGCAACCGATTATGTGACATCACCTATGACAGGGTGGGGGCAGATAATATATGGTATCGGCATCGGTATCATTGTGGTTATCATCCGTACTTGGGGAGCATACCCAGAGGGTATGTCGTTTGCCATACTTATTATGAATGCGGTTACTCCGCTGCTGAACATGTATATACGTCCTAAACGATTTGGGGAGAAGAAGAAATGAAACGATTAGAATCCAACTTACTCAATATGGCGCTGTCACTCACAATAGTGACCTTGGCAGCGGCGGCTTTGCTCGGAGGCTTGTATGTAATCACAGAGGAGCCTATTCAGAAGCAGAAAGCCGAGAAACAGCAAAAAGCCATCACTTCTGTCCTCCCGCAGATAGAGGGAATTGAGATAGCAGAGGCACAAGATGTGGATGGATTGACTATTTATAAAGCCTATGTGGCAGATTCTCTTGTTGGTGCTGCTGTGCAGACACAAGAGAATGGCTTTGGTGGCGCATTCAAGTTGATGGTAGGCTTCGACAATGAAGGCAATATTGTCAACTATGAAGTGCTTGAGCACCAGGAGACTCCGGGACTTGGAGACCATATGGTTACATGGTTCAAGACAGACAAGAACCACCAGTCTGTTATAGGCAGAAATCCTGATTCATGCAATTTTAATGTGTCGAAAGGAGACGGCGGTGGCGACATTGATGCCATTACTGCTGCCACTATCTCCTCACGTGCTTTCCTCAAAGCCGTGCAGGGGGCTTACGATGCTTATATGAAGAAACCCGTGGATGCACAAACTTCGGCTACCGCTCTCTCGGAGAATGCGGAATTGCATGAAGTATATCCGGATGATGTTGAACCTGTAAATAATGAAAGTCATGAATAAGCCGCTGAAAACACTTGTTAACGGTCTCCTTCGCGAGAACCCTACCTTTGTACTGGTACTCGGCATGTGTCCTACACTCGCCACTACCACCTCCGCTATCAACGGTATGTCAATGGGTCTTGCCACACTTTTTGTGCTTGTGTGCTCCAATGTGGTCATCTCTCTTATCCGCAACCTCATTCCTGACAAGGTGCACATTCCTGCTTATATAGTGGTTATTGCATCTTTCGTTACTATGGTGCAACTGCTGATGCAGGCGTACGTGCCCGCCATATATGAGACTCTCGGTCTGTTCATTCCGCTGATAGTGGTTAACTGTATTGTGCTTGGTCGTGCTGAGGCATTCGCAGCTAAGAATAATGTCGGTTTGTCTGCTCTTGACGGGCTGGGCATGGGTCTCGGATTCACTCTTGCACTCACTATGCTTGGTGCTATCCGCGAACTGCTCGGTTCAGGTATGTGCTTTGGACTCAAGGTGTTCCCTGAGTATTACGGCATGCTCATTTTCGTCCTTGCTCCGGGAGCTTTCATCGCACTCGCCTATCTTATGGCAGCAGTAAACAAATTACGCAAGCAATAATTAGTGAATTGTAAATGACTAAATTGAAATAATTATGGTATATCTGTTAATTATAATCAGTGCGATATTTGTCAACAATATCGTGTTCTCCCAATTCCTCGGTATATGCCCGTTCTTGGGAGTAAGTAAGAAAATCGACACTGCGGCAGGTATGGGTGCAGCTGTGACATTTGTGCTCACTCTTGCTACAATAGTCACTTACTTGTTGCAGAAGTATGTGCTTGCAGCCTTTGGCTTGGAGTTCCTGCAGACTATTCTTTTCATCCTTGTCATCGCCGCTTTGGTGCAGATGATAGAGATTGTGCTTAAGAAAATCTCTCCGAGTCTTTATCAGGCTCTTGGCGTGTTCCTGCCGCTAATAACCACCAACTGCTGCATCCTCGGTGTTGCTATTCTGGTTGCTGACGGCACATGGGCAGGCAAAGTGCCTGGTGCTGAGGCTAACTTGTTACAAGGCACGGTGTTTGCCTTCGCAACTGCCATAGGCTTTGCTATTGCTCTTATCCTCTTTGCGGGTATTCGTGAGCAATTGGCAATGAACAAAGTGCCCAAGGCAATGGAGGGTACTCCTATAGCACTTCTCACCGCAGGTCTTCTTGCTATGGCATTTATGGGCTTCAGCGGAGTAGTGTAGAAAAGACCGCTTCGCTTACTGATCAGTATTCTGTCAATGAACGTAGTGAATGGTCTGTACTCTTATTATGAAATGAAAGTCATAGCTGTAGCACATAACGGCTTTACACAGAAGTTCGGCATACCTCGTCAGTCGGGGTGTGCCCCTTCTGTGTTGACACGTATCGTGTTTGAACCGGAATATCGTATTCAGGAGGCTTTGCGCGGCATAGAACAATGGTCACATCTTTGGCTTATCTGGGGATTTTCAGAAAACGAAGGATGGTCTCCGACTGTCAGACCTCCACGGTTAGGCGGGAATACTCACATAGGAGTGTTTGCCACTCGCTCTCCTTTCCGGCCTAATGGTCTCGGTCTGTCTTCTGTAAAGTTGGAGCGTGTGGAGAAGACTCAAGATGAAGGTTGTGTTCTTGTAGTCAGTGGCGCTGATCTGATGGATGGTACACCGATATTCGATATAAAACCCTACTTGCCATACACCGACATTCACGCTGATGCAACCAGTGGTTTTGCGGTTGACGACTCCTACAAACTGAAGGTGGTGTGGGCAAAAGGAACAAAAAAAGGACTTTCGCCCGCCTTGGTTAAGGAGTTGACAGAGATTCTCTGCGAAGACCCCAGACCGGCATACAAGCAAGACGGCGAAACTGAATATGGTCTCAGTTATGGAGGTTATAACATCATATTCTCTGTCACGGACAAAACTCTGCAGGTTCACTCTGTAACAAGACTATAACCGCCTATCACTATCCTTTCATGTTCCGTTGATCATATAGTGATCGTATAGTGTTTTTTGTAGCAAGTCTGAAGTGAGATATTAATTATTTTCACTTTTTTCTTGCTTCTTTTCGTTATCTTTTGTATCTTTGCAGTCACGAAATGTATTAATTATATTAATACATAGTTGACGGATAACTTAAAGACTTAAATATCATGAAAAAAACATTTCTCATCATTGCTGCCTTGCTGTGTGCATGGGCGGCAGGTGCAAAATCTGTTAAACTTAATCCCGGTGTGTGGGATGCTGCAGGTGCCAAGTTCGCCGTGTGGCATTGGGTTGACGGCGCTGAAGGCAGCTGGTCTGCTTTTATGACCAAAGATGCTGACGAGGACTGCTACGTGACAGAAATCAGCGATGCATCAAACAATATCGTCTTTGTGCGTATCAACGGTAGCGCCACCGCTCCGGGGTGGGATGAAGATGTGATGTGGAATCAGACCGAAGACCTGATGTGGCAGGAGGGTATCTATTCTATTACTGGTTGGGGTAATCTCGGTGGCAAGTCTCCAGGCTCATGGCAAGGCTCGTCGGAAACACCTGACGGCTACTATCTTACTGGTGACGGCACTTGGACGGGAGGTCCTGCCTGGAATGCTCAGGCTGCCAAGTTGACTGACGGCAAACTGGTGCTTAACCTCAAGGCAGGAACGTATAAGTGCAAGATAACAAATGGTACATGGAATCCTGGCGGTTTCTGGGGAGCCTCTTCTGTAGGCGCCGACTGCACCAATGTGTCGCCTTCAAGCGATGATGACGGTAACATAGTGTTTGAACTTGCAAAAGACACTGAGGTAACCTTCTCTTTCGACGGTACTAATGTATGCATCAATGCCAAAGGCGGCAGCGACGCCGTTGTGCCTACCAGATCGCACTATGCTTCGGCAGTGCCTTCTCAGTCAACGGATATCATGCTTCAGGCGTTCTTCTACGACTCATACAAGAATCAGAAATACACCAATGCAGGCAGTTTTCCAAACACCAAGTGGGAGGCGCTGAACTCTCAGGCATCGGAGTTTGGTGCATATTTCGACCTCATCTGGCTCCCTCCATCGTCAAAGTCGAGCGGTGGCACAGGCTATCACCCTTCGCAATACAACAACCAGAACAGTGACTGGGGTAGCCGCACTGAGTTGGAGAAGTTCATTACTGCTATGCACTCCTCTCCTCAAAAGACCAAAGTGGTGGCTGACATCGTAATCAACCATGCTGCCAACAAGTCAACATGGTGTGACTACTACACAATGGATTTCGGCAAGTATGGTGCTTTCACACCTACCGCAGCATGGATCTGCAAGACTGACGAGGTCAACTCTTCAAGTTCGGGCGCATGCAAAGGTAAGGCAACGGGTGATTATGATGACGGATATGGCGGCGATGCCAACTATGCTGCTGCCCGCGACTGGGATCATAAGAATGCAGCAGTGCAGAACATGTTCAAGGCATACCTGAAGTGGATGTACGATGAGATAGGCTACGATGGTTGGCGCTATGACTATTGCAAGGGTTTTCACAACTCGCATATCAACGACTATAACAAGGCTTCTGGCGCCTACTTCTCAGTGATGGAGTATTGGGATGGCAATCCGCAGACCCTGAAGAGCAGGATAGGCGATGCTGGCAACAACACTTTGACCTTTGACTTCGCCACCAAATATACTGCTATCAACGACCCTGACAACTCGAAGAAGGGTATTGCAGGGGGCAACTATTCGACATTGAAAGGCGCAGGTCTCCCTGGCATTGGAATGGGTAAGTATGCCGTCACCTTTGTTGACAGTCACGACACTTTCGAGCGTGATGTGAATGAATTTATTGGCAAAGACCAAAGTATGAAGGCCGCGAACAAGGACAAACTGCTTCAAGCCAACGCATATATACTCTGTATGCCCGGTATTCCTTGCGTGTTCTACCCGCATTGGTACAAGTACAAGACAGAGATAGGCAAGATGGTTATGGCTCGTCATGCAGCACAAGTGCATAGTGAATCTGCTGTTGACGATGAGGCTGACGCAAGCGGCTATAAGGCTGTTGTGACAGGCAAGAACGGTGGCTCGCTCATCCTCCTGCTCGGTAACCGTGTGAGCCAGACTATCGGCTCTGACTATAAACTTGCTGTCAAGGGTACAGGCTATGCCGTATATTACAAGGCAGCTTCTGGCAGTACAGGCGACCTTGTCCTCACAGTGTCACCGGGTTCATCTGTCTTCAAAGACAAGACCAATGGTATTGATGTCACAGTCAAAGCCGTGGCGCTTTCAGGCACTCCTTCTGTTTATTATACCACCGATGGCTCAGAGCCCACTACTGCGTCAAGCAAACTCAGTGGCACTACGCTCAACTTCAAAGCGACAACCACACTTAAGGTGATGGCAGTATGCGGCTCAAGCAAGACCGCCGTGCAGACTTATACTTTCACTTACAAAGAACCTCAGACGACTCCTATTGTGGTTAAGTTCTATAAACCGTTAAGCTGGAAGAAAGTGTGCCTTTGGGCATGGGAAGGCGGCGATGCAGTCAAAACAACATTCAAAACTTGGCCGGGTGTGGAAATGACAGACACAGATGAGAACGGTTACTACATGTATCAGTTCGATGCTTCGGTGAAGGACGTGAAGTTCATCTTCAACTGCGGCAGCAACGAATGCCAGACTTCTGACCTCTGGACTGATGAGAATGTTTGTTACTCATGGTCAGTAGGAGCAGAGAAACTGCAACCTGATTGCGCAAAACCCGTTGATGCGGCTGTGGATGATATTCAGGCAAAACCTGCTTCTGTGAAACTTTATCCCAACCCTGTTCACTCTACTCTGCATATTGAAACCCAAGAGACGGTATCTGCAGCATACGTATATACCATCACGGGTCAGTGCCAGAGAGTAGAACAGGGCAACGTGCGTGAACTGAATGTAGAAGGCATGCCTGACGGTATGTATCTGCTTAACTTGCACATGAAAGACGGTAAACAGAATACGACCCTCTTTATAAAAGAATAGTCTGATTAGATAAATCCAAATATATAATTCAATCAATTTAAATCATTTTATCATGAAGAAGAAATTCTTATTCGCACTGAGTGTATTGCTCTCGGTGTTTGTAATGACCGCTAATTCGGCTATTACAGTCAGAATGTACAACACGGCTTCATGGGCTAAAGTAGGCTTGTGGGCGTGGACAGACAGCGGTAACTTGTTCTCCTCGTGGCCTGGTCAGGAACTGACCAAGGACGCTGATGGAATGTACAGTTACACGTTTGCTGATGAAGTAAAGAATGTCAACATCATCTTCAACGATTTTGGCGGAGGTGTGCAGACAAATGACATCGGGAATATCACCGAGTCAACTTGCTTTGATGTTTTCGGCGCAGGTGGCGATTACAAGGTGATTGATTGCCCTTCAACAACATCTTCCGGCAGTGAGTATGAGTTCGTAAAAGTAACTTCTGCTTCCGGCCTTGCCAAGGGAGAGTATCTGATTGTGTTTGAAGGGACAAGTGTCGCTTTCAATGGTGCACTGACAACCCTTGATGCAGGACGAAACAACATTCCGGTAACTATCGAAAGCGGAGTTATTGAATCTAATGCATCAACGGATGCTGCAGTGTTCTCTATCAACCCTGCTGACAGCACAATCAAGAGTGCCTCCGGCTACTACATCGGTATCACCTCTTATGGTAACGGACTCAAACAATCGGAGACGGTTTCTGCTGCATATAAGAATGCAGTATCTATTGATGAAAGTGGCAATGCTGTAATTACTGTCTCTACTTCCGGAGGTATCATGACTCTGAGATACAATAGCGGTACAGGCGATACTAACGAGCGTTTCCGCTATTATAAAACAGGTCAGAAGGCTATCCAACTGTACAAGAAAGTTGAAAAAGCAACACCTGCTCCGGCTGGCGATACCTATACTGTGGCTGGCGTTGCTGAACTTACAGGCTCAACATGGGATGTTACTGACACTCTCAACGACATGGCAGTTTCTGAAGGCGTTGCCACCAAAGTTTATGAGGGCCTGAAACTTGCTAAAGGCGTTTATGAGTTCAAGATTGTAGTCAATCACTCATGGGATGAGAACTATCCTGCAAGCAATTATGTTTTGACTGTTCCTGAAAACGGCGAATATGAAGTAACCATCACCTTTGACATTTCTTCCAAGGAGGTAGGTGCCAAGGCTGTAAAGACGGGTGAATACGCTCCGCCTGCTGATGTATATATCGTTGCTGGTGACATTGCTTTGCTCGGCTATGACTGGGATCCGACAGCAGTGGCTAACACTATGACAGTCACAGATGACACAGCAGTGCTTGTGCTTGACTCTGTTGTACTTGAGCGGGGTGAATACTGGTATAAGATTACGAAAAACGGCGGCAGGAACGCTGCTGACTGGATTCCTCAGGATGAAGGTGGCGAACCGCGTAACCTCATACTGAGAATATTGGAGAAGGCTGCGTATAAAGTGACTTTCACCTATGTGATAGGTGCTACCACTGCCGAGGCTGTGGCTGTCAAACTTGGTGCTGAGACACCGGTAGTACAAGACTACTATATCAAGCACCCGTGGGGCACAGGTAAAGATGAGGACTGGTCATGGGTTAAGATGGAGGCGCAAGATTCAGAGACTCACTTCACAGTAGGTCAGTGGGGTGGTATAGGTGCTAATATCAACACCGCTCCCGATGATGCCGGTGCCAAGTGGTTTGCTGTTGCTGATATCGATGGTAGCGGATACGCCGAGTTGGGTGACACCGTGCAGTTCCGTTACAGCGTGCCTGACACCATGCTTTCAGTGAAAGTTATTGCCAAGTGGCAACCTCAGGATACCACTCAAACCGATGCTGTATATAGTGTCGTGGGTAACTGCGTGAACGGCGACAATTGGGATATCAATACCACCGCAAATGACATGCAGCTTGTTGACGGCATATACACTCTTGTTGTGCCCAATGTTAACATTGAGGCTGGTTTCACGATTAGCTACAAGATTGTGATGAATCACTCATGGGATGAGGAGGTTTATCCTAATTTCTCGGACAACGGCAATGCTACGTATTATGTGGCAGAAGCAGCGGTATATACTGTTACTTACTTGTATAATGTTGCTGCCGACTCGGCAGAAGTGCGCCTTGTGAAGACTGGTGCTCCGATTCCTGTAAGGCATGTTTACTCCATCGTGGGTGATTTCCTGCCATGGCAGTGGGATATCAATGCCGCACTTGAGATGACTCGTCAAGACGACTCGGTTTACACATATCTGTTGGAGTCTGTTAGAATTGCTGAGGCTGGTACATATAAATATAAACTTACAGCTGACCATGTATGGGGTGTATATGAATTGCCTGCATCAGGTGATAATGAATACTACTTCGATAAGTCAGGCGAATACCGTGTCCTCTTCACGGCAAACATTGCTGCTCATACTCTTGGCATGGAGGCGACCCTAATCGGCGATACCACTGTTGTTACAAAGAAGTATTATCTTGTCGGTAACATGACAGGCTGGGAGGTGAAGGAAGAGTTTGTAATCACCGACGGCAAAATAGTATTCCCTGATGTACCCGCAGGCCAGTGGGAGGTTAAGATAACCGACGGTCAGTGGGGCGCAGGTCACGAGTTCAACACTCTTGACACC
>CAJOIR010000014.1 GCA_905234685.1 Paludibacteraceae bacterium | reverse complement strand
GTGATGGTTGACTACAGCAACGACATAATATACTACACACCGTACTACTATGTCCTCAAGCAGTTCTCACGTTCCATGCGTCCGGGTGACGTAGTGCTTGGCATTTCAGAACATGAAGATAGAGACTTGCATATATGTGCAGTAGAAAAGCAGGATGGATCTTATGCCATAAACATTCTCAATACTGCGCAGGTTGAGAAAAACCTTTTGTTGCAGTTGGGTGACTTCTTTGCTGATATTAAACTGCCAAAGAATTGTGTAGAGACAATCATTGTCAAGTTTTGACGGAATGCGTTCATCCTCGCTCATATTGGTTGCCTTGTTGTTCTGTCTTATGCAGACTGCAGCCCAGCATGCTGTTCATGTGGGCGCAGGCTCCTATGCCTCATATGCGCCACTTACTGAGAGCCGCTCTGCTGAGCACGATGGCTGTCAGGCGTATCAGACTGAACACCGCCGACTTTATCTTCCGGATTCGCTTTTGAGTCGGCTCTCTTTGGCTGATGGCACTAAAGAAGGTTCTATTGCTTTACCGACAAACGATTGGTGGACCTATGCTCTTGTTAATCAGTGGACAGGCAAACTCTGGTTCTATCCTGGGTGGACGGAGGCAACGGAGGCGGGCATAGAGATTGGATATCCTGACCATTGGGAACCTACTGGCTGTGAAGTCAAGTGGGATACCCCTCTGTCTGTCGCATTCCGTCATACTGCTACTGGGCGTCCTGCTGTGTTCTCCGAGGCGCTCATTGACTCTTGGTCCGACTTCTCCGTCTCGTTCATCATGCAGGATGGCGATGCATGGGTGCGTACAACCTGCGTACAGGGTTCACCTCTTGTGTGGCTTGAGGCAGAGGGCATTGAACTTGCTGTTGTAAATCCTGATTTAGACAGATATGCAGTGTGGACTCGTGCTGTAAATGGCAAAAACTGGTTAGTGGTTGCATTGTTGACTGATGGTTTGGATGCTTCTTCCGTGGAGTCTTATGTATGGCATGTACCTCGAAAGACTGTGGCGGACTATAGTGTGAAACAGGATATCTCTTGTCTTGATACTTATTTCCGTATCTTTACGGAAGATATATTTACTGGTGCAATCAGTTTAAAACCTTGCATTCTTGGTTTCTTGCCTCATCACTATCATAGTTTGGAATATAGTAAGAACAACAATGTTACAGACAGCGATGTTAAGTTCTTAACTGGTGGCAGCGGCTATGTCTCATATCTCACACCACGTGGTGAGATGCGTATTGCTGCAGGTAATGACTTCTGTTTTAGATACACGACACATGGTATTCTGCCCTTCTTCCCGGCGCCGTTTGAGTGGGCTGAAGGCTTCTCCAAGACCATCATGCAGTCTCTCAATGCCGATTATGTTCAGCGTGGCTCTTTTGGTGCCGATACCTATTGGGGTGGCAAGGGGCTCATTCAGATGATGCACTATATGACTTTTGCGATGCAAATGGGCGACACTGTAAACTACCGTGTTGCTCACAGTCGTCTGCGTGCAATACTTGAGGACTGGTACACCTATACACCAGGTGAGTCAGACCGTTATTTCGCCCGCTTCCCACGGTTCGGTGCTTTGGTTGGTTTCGACCCTTCATACGACTCAGAGACCTTCAACGACCACCATTTCCACTATGGATATTTTGTTTATGCCTCGGCTGTGATGTGCATGCTTGACAGCGATTTTCGTGACAAATACGATCAGATGGCTCGGGAGGTGGCTCTTGATTATGCCTGCTGGTTGCGTAATGATAGCCGTTATCCTTATATGCGTACTTTCAACCCTTATTGCGGACACTCGTTCGCAGGCGGTATGGGCAACGAGGGCAACGGCAATGGTCAGGAGTCGTCAAGTGAGGCTTTGCAGTCATGGGGAGCGGTGATGATGCTCGGTGCCGCATTAGGTGACACAGAGATGCTTAATGCAGGTATATACGGTTATACGGTTGAGGCGCATGCAGTGTCTGAATACTGGTTCGACCGTGCTCGTCGCAATATTGACTATACCAAATACACACACCCGTACTGCTGCAATCTAACCATGCAGGGAGTGGGGTGGTGGACGTGGTTCTCGGGTGACCCTGTTTGGATGCACTCTATTCAATGGTTGCCTATATCGCCCATACTCTCCAACTGTTTCTCTGAAGACCTTGCTTTCACTCGTTGGGACTACACGCAGATGTATGCTGCCAAGGAGGTGGGTGACTATGAGGCGGAGACAAACGGCTTAGGCGATGAGTCAGGGCTTGGCAACGTGTGTCTTTCCTATCTCTCGCTCTTCAATGCTGACTCCGCTGCTCGTGTTTGGGATAGGATGTACTTGCAGAACAAGCCCCTTGCACGCAACACTGATACGGGTGGTATAACCTATTGGCTGACTCACATTCACCGCTCTCTCGGGGAGAAACGATATGACATCTTCAGTGACTATCCGCTTGCATGTGCATATACTGATACTGTCAGTGGAGTCACAACATACGCCGTATATAACGTCAATATGCGCTCACAGCGTGTACATTTCTTTGGTGCAAAGGACACTGTTGTCGTTGCACATGTTGTCGGCATGAATCTCTTTGCTGAAGGTTCAGGCAAGACCGTTGCTTTCCCTGTTATACCTGACGACAAACAGACTGCTGTCACCGACTCTATGGCATGGGACTTGCCTTATGCTAATCTTGCATTGCATAAGTCCGTCACTGTGTCATCATCGGAAAATGCAGGTACGCTACCTGTCTCACTTACCGATGGTGATTACACTACGCGTTGGGGCTCAACTCATCAGGACGGTGAGTTTGCTGTTGTTGACCTTGGCGAGAAGTGTTATGTCAACCATCTTGTTCTCCATTGGGAGACAGCTTATGCTTCGCGTTATGAGATAGCCTTGTCTGATGATAATCATACGTGGCACACTGCTGTGCTTACATCATCAGGCGGTGTGGAGACTGTATATCTTTCTGAATTGAACAATCAACTTTCTACATCTCGTGGACGATACCTTCGCATTACAGGTTTAGAGCGTGCTACTATCTATGGCACTTCACTATATGAATTGGAGGCGTACGGCAGACCGATGAATGGTGTTGCAGGCAAACTCTTTGCCTTGGCCGTAATGGCAGACGACAATGTTTTGAAGCAAGGTCAGAGCACAATTATAACTGTCACGGGTTATGATGCACTGGGTGGCATAGTGGCTTGTCAACCGGTTTTGTCTGTTGTTGAAGGAGAGGCTTCGCTCAGCGGCAACGTATTGACTTGCAGTAAATACGGAGCAGTATTTGTCAAGGCTGAGTGTGGCGGTGTCAGTGCAGTGTACCAACTTGTGGTAATGGAGGCTGAACGCCCGGTTGCGGTTGTTGTGGCTCCTCTGGAACCAACTGTGCCTGTGGGTGAGATAGAGACTTTTGTCATAAGTTGTGTCAACCAGTTTGGCGTAGTGCTTGACACTTGCCAATATATCTACCATGCTGCTCAGGCAGGTGACACCACTCTCACTTTCCTTTGCAACGACATGCAGGCAACAACCATAGTTCATCGCCTTCCATATACAGAGGTAAACCTCGCTCTCGGCAAACATGCAATTGCCTCAGGTTACGAGAATGACGGCACTAAACCTGCTGCTGCCGTTGACGGGAAGACCGACACCCGTTGGTCCAGCCGTTTTCAGGATGGTGAATGGATTGAAGTCAACCTTGGTAGTTGTTACAACCTTACCTCTGTGCGTCTCCTTTGGGAGTCTGCATATGCCACTGCATATGAAGTTTTGCTCAGTCAGGATGCTGTCAATTATACTATTGTATATTCTACTACCATGTCTAATGGTGGTACTGAAGTTGTTCCTGTTATGCAGGGCGGACAACCGGTATCTGCACAGTATGTGCGCCTTGTTTGCAAAGCCCGTAATACTGGTTATGGCGCCTCACTTTGGGAACTTGAGGTTTATGGCACAGGCCGTTGCGGAAACGGACAGACCGGCATAGATGTTGTATCTACGACCAAGGAAAGACCTTATAAGTTCCATAGGAATGGGAATCTGTATCTCTGTCATCCTGTTTATGGCATATTCGATGCTACAGGGCGACACCTCAATGAATGATAAAATATCAAATAACCTATATGTTTAACTTAATAATCTTAACTGTATGAAACACACAATCTCTACACTCGTTGCTTATGTTGCTCTCATGTTTGCAACAACTGCACAGGGGGCTGAGGAGATTTTCGATGTCAACTTTGCCTTGCAGACAAACGGATCTTCTGCTACGGCTACATCTGGTAATGCTGCAGAAGCTATTGATGGTAACAATGATAGCCGTTGGGAGTCAGCGCATGGTATTGATCCACAGATATGGACTCTTGATATGGGGCAGGAGCGTATCTTCAATAACATTCAGATTCGTTGGGAAGGAGCCTATGGCAAGACTTTCACCATCGAAGCCTCTACTGACACCACATCGTGGACTGAGATAGTAAAAGTGGAAGGTCAGGCGTTGGATGGTTTCCCGTACGAGCAGTCGTTCGATTTTGAGAAGACCACTGCTCGCTATATCCGCTTTAATGGCAAGGAGCGCGGCACTCCTTATGGATACTCTTTCTATGAGTTCCGCGTGCTGCTTCCGGGCATACCTGTGCTCACCACCTTCAACGTTACTGCTCCGCAAGTGACAAAAGTGGGTGATCCTGTTGACCTGACTGTCACTACACTCGACCAGAATGGTCGTCACATGGATGTTGATGTTTCTTATTCTGTCTTGCCTGAAGGAACTGCCACCATTGCATCTGGCAAAATAACTGCTCTAAAGAAAGGTATGATCGATGTGAAAGCTAATGTGGGTATTTTATCAGCATCATTCAGCATCTTTGCCTATGAAGGCGAGAACCTCGCATTTGGCAAGACCGTTACTGCCATCGAAGGAAGTAATAATCCAGGTAATGCTGTTGACAATAACGATGGTTCCATGTGGGAGATGCCTGACCAAGGCACAGAGAACTATGTTTATGATGCATGGATGCAGGTCGATCTGGGTGACTTCTATAACTTAGACCTTGTATATCTATATTTCGAGGGCGCATGCTCGCAGAACTATACTGTGCAGTTCTCGCCTGACGCTGCAACATGGTCCGTTGCATATTCTTATGCAGGCAACCCGGGTGTTGACCATAGGAAAGACTTCTGGTACGACAATGTAGCTGAATCACGCAAGGTGCGTTATGTTAAAGTTTTCTCCACCAAGGCCGCTACGCAGTATGGTGTTAAGATTCGTGAGTTGAAGGTCTATGGTACTGCTTTCGATGCAACCGACACAGAGAGACCTGTCATCAGCAAGGCTGAACTCAAGGAGAAAGGCTCCACATGGGTGTCACTCTCTGTGGCTGCTACCGACAATAACGAAATCTTTGCATACCATGTTGTTGAGTCTGCCCATGGCATCAATGCTAAGTATACTCCTACGTCCGATGGCATCATCACAGTCACCGGTCTGCAGGCTGAGACTACCTACACCTTGCTTGTCACTGCTGTTGATGGAAGTTTGAATGAGTCCGATTCAAAGCAGGTGCAGGTGACTACCGACAGGTACTATACTGTGCCCAACACCACCGCACCTGTGCCTCATGTGCCTGCAGCACAAGTGCGTTCACTCTATTCCGATGCGTATGAGTTCGCTCCTGCCTCACTTAACTCCTACAATGAAGGCTGGTGGCAGAACCCTTCACTCACTGAAGAGGAACTTTCTGGTGACCATTTTCTCCACTATTACGGTCAGATGGGTGGTATTATTGGTTGGCAGTATGGCGAGATAATGTGCCCTATGATGGAGATGCTTCACGTTGACATCTGGCCTTCGCAGAGCGGCTCTGTCACTGTCGGCCCTACTACAGGTGGAAGTGTACCTACCATCGTCGCAAGCAAGACAGTGCAGGTGGTCGGCGGTCAATGGAACTCGTTTGACTTCGACATCAAAAAGGACTTCCCCACACTCGACCTCTTTCACCTATTCCAGTTCCAGTTCACGGGCTACGCAGGTCAGACCGACCTCTCTATCGATAACGTCTATTTCTACCGCACTTCCGATTACGTGGACACCGAAGCACCTACCGACCTTAGTGTCAAGCAGGGTGAGGTGTCGTATTTTGGTGTTGAACTGACATGCTCCGCAAAGGACAACTCTGGTATACTTAATTTCTTTGTCAAGGAAGGAGAAAATATCATAACCAAAGTTGGGTCACGCTCTGGTGCAGAGACTCATGTCAGTGTCACAGGTCTCAAACCTGGCACTCCTTACAAACTGCTTGTCACTGCAGTTGATGAGGCTCAGAACAGCTCGGAGGCTGTAGAGGTCCACATCACTACGCTTGAACTCACACCTGCACCTGCTCCCGACAAAGATGCTGCTATGGTAACTTGTCTTTACAGCGATGCATACACGTCCGCCACAGGCTTCAATGTCGGAAATTGGAGTCAGACTACCGTCATGCAGGAAGAGTCTGTGTCGCAGAATGACAAAGTGTTGCTCCTAACCAACATGAACTACATTGGTTGGGAACTCAATACTCATATCGATGTTTCTAAGCGTGCTCAGTTGCATATCGATGTATATCCTGTCAATGCTACCGCACTCAGCATCACCACCATCTCCCCGGGTGACCCTGCCAAGGAAGGTGAGTATAAGATGACTCTGCGTGCAGGCCTGTGGAACTCCTATGATATACCAATCACGTCTTTCCCCACTGTCAACCATAAGGACCTCTTCCAGATAAAGTTCTTCAATGCAGCACCTGATGGCACTGCTTCGATGTTCATTGATAATGTATATTTCTGGGGTGAGACCACAGGTGTCGACGAGATACACGACAATAGCAATGCCGCTGTTAAATTGTGGGAGAATAATCGGATTATCATTCTCTACAACGGCATCCGCTATAACATCCTCGGACAACCTGTTAACCTTTGAACATTATTTTTTTTAACATTAAACAATATTAGTATTAACAATTAAAACTTTCAACACAATGAAAACACAACATTCATTTAAGACAATGTTCCTCACAGTCGCACTGATACTGGGAGGTACGTTCGCAGTACATGCCATTGATTGGAGTGGCTATGAGTGGATTGGTGATGGTGCCGGTGGCGGCGCTTATTCCAACAAGTACAAAGTGGCTCCTGACGGAGACCAAGGTGTAGTTAATATTCAGCATCCTGATTTTGCCACTGCTCCGGGTATATACACAACTTTTACAGGTGCAATTCAATCTTGCGATTTAGGTGCAGGAAACTATGATGTTCAAGGTGGTGGTATGGTAATGCATTTAACGGCTTTCACCGCAAAAGAGACCGTTGTAAATGTTACAACAGATGCAGGAGGGGGTAAGAACTATACTTTTACCGTCTATTATGTTGACGGCACCGAAGGTGGCGGTGGTGGCGGCGACCCCGAACCGACTGAAATCTTTGACACCAATTTCGCTCTTCCTGCCAATGGTGGTACAGCATCAGCCAAATCAGGTAATGCTGCTTCTCTTGCCAATGATGACAATACCGATACCCGCTGGTGGTCAGAGACTGCAGACATGACTGATGCACAAAAAGATGATCAATGGTGGCAGGTGGACCTTGGACAAAAACGTATATTCAACACCGTGCAGATTGTTTGGGAAGGAGCGTGGGGTAAGTCATTTGAAATTCAGGTAAGTGATGACGAAAGCACATGGACTGCTGTCTCCACTATTACTGATCAGACCATTTCTGGTCCGTTCCCATATACACAGACAATAGAGTTTGCGAAAACTACCGCACGTTATGTGCGTTTCCAAGGTATTAAGCGTGGTACAGGTTATGCCTACTCGTTCTGGGAATTCCGTGTGTATATGCCGAATGTTAGCGTATTGACTTCAATAACTCTCTCTACAGCTTCAGCTTTCACTCCAGTGAGTGGTGCAGGTGTCGCATTGACAGCCCAGGGCAAAGACCAGAATAACGTAAATATGGCTGCTGACATCTCTTATGAAATCACTCCTGCTGCTGCAGGTCACATGAGTGGGAATACATATATACCTGACCAGATAGGTGGCGCAAGCATTGTGGCATATAGCGGTGAAGTACGCTCTGCGGCTATTCTGGTTTACGGCTATGAAGGAAGTAATGTGGCTTTGAATAAAGAAACTGAAGCGAGTGGTTATGACGTGACCAAGAATCTTCCACCTTCGTTTGCTGTGGATAACAACGAAGGTAGCCTGTGGAGTGCACGTACTGGTGAGACAGGCTCTGAACGTGTGTATGACGCATGGATAATAGTTGATTTGGGTGGTTTTTACGATATCAACCTTATTGCTATTCGTTGGGAAGGTGCATGCTCAAAGCATTATCATGTGGACTTCTCCGCAAATAAGGAAGACTGGCGTACTGCTTACAATGCCGGCTGGGATGCTATCGCTACCCACTGGGAATATCTCATAGGTACAGAAACAGACAATACAAAAGTCCGTTATGTTCGTGTATGGAGCACAGAAGCAATATCACAATATGGTGTTAAAATTATGGACTTGAAAGTGTTTGGTACTGAATGGGTGTCACCTGCAGATAATACTAAACCTGTAATGAGTACGGCAACACTGTCAAGTGTTACTTATAATTCAGCAACACTTGCCGTAACTGCAACTGATAATGTGGCTGTACTGAAGTATCATGTTGTTGACGCAACCAATAGTATCAATCAGGAAATTATTGGCTCCGAATCATGTAATATTACAATAACAGGACTTGCATCTTCCACTACATATAATTTTACCGTTTCTGCTGTTGATGCAAGCGACAATGAGTCTGACAACAGCGTTTTGGTTGAGAATGTTACAACAGCTGCTAATCCTAACATACCTACTGTCAATGCTCCTACACCTCCTGTTAGAGATGCTGCAAATGTTCGCTCTGTCTATTCCGATGCATACACGCCTGCTGTAGAAGACGGATTTTCTCTCAATCAGTGGAGTAATATCCCTGCTCCTGTTGCTATGGAAGTTAATGGTAATAACATGTTGCTTTATAATACATCTACAATTGATTGGATTGCCTGGGGAGATAATGGTGTAGGTACTGCTGCTATTAGAGGAAAGGATGGATATACTGATGGAACTAATGTAGGACTTGATCTGAGAGACATGGAATACATGCATGTGGATATTCATACAATTACAGCGTTTACTGCAGGTGAGGTGTTTATTAATGATACCAAATTGGCAAATCTGTCAATCACAGAAACTGGTTGGAATTCATTTGACTTGTCATTATCTGCATTTACTGAGGCAAATCTTCAGAATGTCCGTTGGCTTAAATTCACAGGTATGCGTGCTCCTCAACCTGAAAAGATTGCTATTGACAACGTTTATTTCTACAAAGGTGCTTCTGTTGATCCAACTTCTTTAGATAATCTTTCATCCGAGCAGCCTGCACAGAAGATCCTCCGCAACGGCAATATTTATATTCTCCGTGACGGCAAGACTTACAATGTGCTTGGCGCACAAGTTGAATAATTCACAATGCATTTATAGTGCATATTTTCGTAGGGGCGGGCTGGTGTGCTCGCCCTTACTTGTGAAAACAAATGAAAGGAAATTTATTAAAAATGTATGGCACAATTGGCACAATTGGCACAATTGGCACAATCATCTTGTGTCGGAATTCCGGAAATTTATAAAAATGTGATGAGACAATTGCATGCTCTTATTCTGGCCTCCTCTTGTCTGTGCCAATCTGCGTCATCTGCCTTTACTTGGGGCATACCGGTTATTTCGCCCTGATGAATATCTGTACAGGTGTGCCGCAGAAGTCCCACCATGAACGCAGTTTGTTCTCAAGGAAGCGCCTGTAAGGTTCTTTCACGTACTGCGGCAGATTGGCGAAGAATACAAATGTTGGCACCTGTGTGTTAGGTAGTTGCGTGCAGTATTTTATCTTTATGTACTTGCCTTTTGTTGCTGGTGGAGGGTAGTTCTCTATCAGCGGCAGAAACTTCTCGTTCAGTTGTGCCGTAGGCACTTTCCTCTGTTTGTTTTCATACACTTGTATGGCGGTCTCCATCACTTTGTATATGCGTTGTTTGGTCAGAGCGGAGGCGAAGATGATGGGAAAGTCGGTGAATGGTGCTATGCGTTCGCGGATTGACTGCTCGAAGTGTTTGATGTCTTGCTGTGTCTTGCTTTCCACCAAATCCCATTTGTTCACTACCACCACCAGACCTTTCTTGTTCTTCTGTATCAGCGAGAATATGTTCAGGTCCTGACTCTCTATGCCGCGGGTGGCGTCAATCATCAGCAGGCATACGTCGGCGTTCTCTATGGCGCGTATCGAACGCACCACCGAGTAGTATTCCAGATCTTCGTTCACCTTGGCTTTCTTTCTTATTCCCGCAGTGTCAACAAGGTAGAACTCCTTGCCGAACTTGTTGTAGCGGGTGTATATGCTGTCACGGGTGGTGCCTGCTATGTCGGTCACTATGGTGCGTTCTTCGCCTATCAGGGCGTTCAGCAGACTCGACTTGCCGGCGTTGGGTCTGCCCACTATGGCAAAGCGTGGCAACTCGTCTATGTCTTCGGGTGCGTCTTCAGGACGGAAACGCGACAGTATCTCGTCAAGCAGTTCGCCTGTGCCAAGACCATTCACTGCACTCAGTATGAAGGGTTCGCCCAGTCCGAGTTTGTAGAACTCTGCTGCGGCGTATTGGTTCTCGAAGGTGTCAACCTTGTTTACTGCCAGTATGCATGGCTTCTTCGACTGGCGGAGCAGATGAGCCACTTCCATGTCGAACTGTGTGACGCCCTGGTTCACGTCAACTACCAGAAGCACCACGTCTGCCTCTGTGATGGCGAGGTTGACTTGGCGGTTTATCTCGCCTTCGAACACGTCGTCCGAGTTCACCACCCAGCCGCCGGTGTCTATCACGGAGAACTCCCTGCCGTTCCATTCCGATTTGCCGTACTGACGGTCACGCGTTGTGCCCGCTGTTTCGTTTACTATCGCCCTTCTTGTCTTTGTCAGGCGGTTGAACAGAGTCGATTTCCCTACATTGGGACGACCCACTATTGCCAAAATATTCGCCATAGTTGTATTTCGTTATATGATTGTTTCTTATGTTTTATAGAGACGAGGCTTTGACTCGTCTCGGGTTCGCATGGCTTTTCGAGTCCTTATGGGCATCGAACTAAGCATTACAACAATTGTTGCCACAGCCGCCGTCGTTGCATCCTTCTCCGCAACTACCTCCGCAACCTCCGCATTTCCTGGTTAGTGAGGCTATCTCTTCTTCTGTCGCATCGCGAACTTCTATCACCTTGCCCGTGAAATGCAGGTTCTCGCCTGCGAGAGGGTGGTTGAGGTCTATGGTCACGTTCTCGTCGGTTATCTCTGCTATCTGTGCGTTGACTATCTGTCCTTCTGCTGTGGTCATAGGTACTATGTTACCAACATACACACGCTCTTCGTCGAATTTGCCGTCTATGCAGAACACTTCTCTTGATAGGGTGAGCACTGCTTCGTTGTCATACTCGCCGTAGGCGTCTGCTGCGGCAATGCGGAAGTCAAAACTCTCACCTGCCTCTTTGCCTTCGAGTCCTGCCTCGAATAGTGGCAGCATCATGCCTCTGCCGTGGCAATATACCAGTGGGTGCTCTGCCGTAGCTCGCTCCATCAACTCCTCCTTGCCTGTCTCCTCACCGTCAACATAAAGGTCATAGGTGAGTTTTACTATCATGTCTTTCTTTATCATAATTATATTGTTTTTTAGATATCAACTATCAACTGTAAATTATCAACTGAAATCACTTTTTACCACCAGTCGGTGCGTTTGTTGGTCGATTCTGCACTGCTCTTGTCGTACTTAAGGTCTTTCAGCATACTGGCGTTCACACCTATGTGGAATGTATAGCTCTTGTATGGTCCGAAGGGCACGAAACTTGCTGACATCGACCAGCAGTGTAGGTCGCGTGTCACGTTGAAGTTCGTGTATGTGAACTGCTTCGCCTTGAAGTCGTAAGATGTCGTTGCACTCACTTTCCAACCTTTGCCAAGCGACAGTGAGCCCGAGAAACTGAGGTTGTGCGTGAACATCATGTCATATTTCATCTTCTCGTAGTTGAAGCTCGAGCGGTTCTCGCCATAACGTATTGAGTAGTTCACGCTCAGGCTCCACTGTATGTCTGTCTTCTGAAAGCCGTCACGCTCGTCTGCCTCGTCTTTGCGGTCTTTGTTGTTATGCGACTGCGTGTTGCTCTCGTTTCCGGGTGGTGTGTCGGCGCTCGTGCCGTCCTCTGGTGTCTCGCCCGGTGTCGTTGATGCTTTCCCTGCCTTGCGCTGCCGTCTCTGCTCTATCTTTTCAAACAGCCTCTTGAATGTCTGGTTGTTGAAGGTGTAACTGAACGAGGTGCCTGTGCCGAGGAAGTTCAGAAACTTGCCGTGGTGCCAGTATTGCTTGTTGGTGCGCACTGGGTTGCCGAAGGCATTCAGTTCGTACATATACGGGTCGAAGCTGCCCGACAAGTTGATGGTGTAGTTCAGCGGCTTGGGCAGTTTTATGCGCAGGTTCACTTGGAAGTTGCTCCATCTCATCGAGTCGGCGAGGAAGTTGTAGCCGCCGCTTATGCTGAAGTTGTCTATCAGCGATATCACTTTGTACGGTTCTTTGCCCGTGGTGTCTTTGTCGTTGCGCACCTTCACTTCTAGGTTGTTGCCGAGCGAGAAATTCAGACTACCGTTGCTCCCTTGCCCCGGAGGACTGTAGGCGCAGCCTTGGAAACGGTTGTAGTTCACTTTCTCATACAGCGTGTCACCTGTCGCCTTGTCTAAGTATGGGCGTTCGTAACTGTCGTAGTAGTGTGTGCCGAGCGTCTTCTTCTGCAACGCCGTGAAGTCAGGACGGTAGCTGAAACTGATGCTGGGCGTTATCACGTGGCGGAAACGGTCAACCTTGTCGCCGAACAGTTTGCGGATGGGTATGTAGAAGCCGTATATCTTTGTTGACAGACTCAGGCTCCCGGATATATCCCACAGGCGGAAGAAACCGTTGGTCGTGTCTCGGTGAACTTGGTTCAACTCTTTGTCCCACGACTGGTCTATGCGTTGGAATACCCACTTCTCATTGTAGTTGATGCTGGGGGAGATGTTGAGGTATTTGAACAGCGTGAAGTTGGCACTGATGGGCACCGAGTGGCTTACGCCGTTCTTCCAGTCTCTCACGAAGTTGCTGTGCAGCAGGTAGTTCTCCTTGCACGTGATGCTGTTCTTTATGTTGCCTCTGTAACTCAACTGTATCTTCTCATACCACTTCTCTTTGCCTATCGGCTTCTTGCGCTTGAAGGGGTGAACTGTGCTCATTGATATGCTTACGTCTGGCAGACTCAGTGTCAGCGTCGAGTCTTTCGTTCGTTGTTGTATCGACGCACTGGCGGTTATAGTCCACGGAGCGTCCGGGAATCTCTGCGTATAGCTTATGGTTGACGACTTCGTGTTCTCCGAGTTCTGCTGAACGTTGTAGTAGCTGTTGATGTTGCTCCTGTTGTAGCCCGATGTGGAGAAGTTCACGCTCGCCGAGAAGGTGGAGTAGGGGTTAGCTTTCGTGTCCTGGGTGTGGCTCCAGCGTATCGACATGTTCGTTGATGCCCTGTAGTCAGGCATGCCCTTCTCCCCTGTCACGTCTTTGCGGTATTCGAAACTCAGGTTGCCTCTGAAGTGGTAACGCCATACGTAGTTCGTCTTTGCGCTTATCGACCATGTGCCCTTGGTGTATATGTCGCCCGTTACTTCAAGGTCCACATAGTCGTTTATGGCGAAGTAGTAACCCAGACCGCGCAGATACAGGCCGCGCGAGTAGTCGTCGCCGAAGGTAGGCATGATAAGACCTGACGAGTACTTGTCCGTAAACGGGAAGAAGCCGAACGGAATAGCTAACGGCAGAGGCACATCACCAACCACAAGGTAGGCAGGCCCTGTCGCTATGTAGCCTTTGGGCTTCACTTTCGCTTTCGTCAGCGCTAAGTAGAAGTGAGGATGGTCGTGGTTGTCGCAGGTGGTGTATTTGCCGTCTGCCATCATCAGCTCGTCGCCCTCCATCTTCTTTGTCTTCTCCGATATCACCCAGCCTTCGTTCTGTTGGGTCACCACGTGACGTATGAAGCCTTTCCTCGTTTTCAGGTTGTATGTCAGTTCGTTGGACTCGTATTTGTCCTCGCCCTCGGCAAACACGGGCTGACCTATCCACTTGTCGTCTATCGTGTCATACACACCGCGCGCGAATATCGTCGAACTGTCCATCTTCACTCTGATGTACTCGCTTGTCAGGTCCATGCTCTTGTATTTGATGTTGCCTTTGCCGTGAAGAAAAGCTGTGCCGTTGCCCGTAAGCACCAGACTGTCTGACGACTGGTAGTTCACTATGTCGTCTATCGCCTGTGATGACTGTTTCTGAGCACCCTTCTTCCTCATGCCGGCGGCTATGCTGTCACTCGCCATGCTGTCTGTCTGCAGCGAGTCTGGCAGCAATGGCATTTCTTCCGCATCTTTCTCGCCTATCACCTGTATGCTGTCTCTAAATGGAGATGTCTGCAAGGTGTCGTTTAACGCCGTCGTATCGGGCATTATTCTGACGCTGTCTGTCGTCTCAAGAGGCATATTATTGGTGTTGTCAACCGCATTTGCGGCTTGTTTCTCTCCGTAAATGCTGTTCACAACAACTAATGCAAGGAAAAGCAGTATTCCCCGCAGTCGGTGCATCCTCCTGATATGTATGTACTTAGCTTCCGTCAGGCGTATATTACACTCAATTTATATTTTAACTTGCAAAGATACAAATACCTTGCCACATTCGCAAATTTGCAAATAAAATCTTATTTTGCCTTGTTTCTGATTCCTCTCAACCCTCCGCGCATCGTTTAACAGACTTTGCACGTTACACTTTATACGTGGCAGCATCATCTAAGTCTTTAACTTTCAATCTGAATCCTTAGACAATCCGCCCCTCTCCATGAGACAAATATTACATTTACGACAAAAACACGACAAAAAGACGAAAAAAGGACGAAAAAAGGACGTAAAAAGAATGAAGCTTCAGTTTTCACTCGCCACGACTCTCTTCGAGGCCTGTTTGTGTTGGTAAAAATGCGGGTTTTAGGTATTTGGAAATGTCAAAATATTTCTTTACCTTTGCAGCGTGAAATAAATCATATTTATATGAAACGTTTGAGTATTTTCTTTGTTGTGCTTTTGGGTCTGTTTCTCTCAGGCTGCGGTACAAAGACTCCAGAGCCGGCGCAGTTGCTCGGTATAGGTCTCAATAAAAAGAGTGTGGAACTTACTGAGGGCGAGAGCGTGCAGCTCCGCGTGTGGTACGACCCCGAAGAAGCTGAGGAGGTCGCTCCTAAAGTGGTGTGGGAATCGTCTAAACCTAAGGTGGCTTCTGTCGATGAAGAAGGCAAAGTTACTGCTAAGGCGGAGGGTTCGGCTGTCATCACTGCTACATGCGGCAAGTTCGTGGCTGAGTGTAATGTGGAAGTATTGCCGCCTCCCGAACCTGTACCTGTGGAGAGCATTGGCCTCAGCGAGACGAGCAAGAACATCTTTGTAGGCGAAAAGTTCCGTCTGACTGTCACCTACAACCCTGCAGAGTCTGAGAGTACAGCCGATGAAATAGTGTGGAGTAGCAGCAACGAGTCTGTAGCCACTGTTGATGGAGGCTTTGTCGAAGCGGTTGGTGAGGGCGAAGCCACTATCACCGCTGCATGCGGCAAGCATACTGCCACCTGCAAGGTAACCGCTACTATCTACACTACCGAGATAGTTCTCAGTCCGTCAGAACTCACTTTCACCGTTGCAGGAGGAGTGCAGAAACTCAGTGTGCTCAGCATCACTCCGTGGACAGCCACTTATGATGCCGACTGGTTCTCGCTATCTGCCACTTCGGGAGAAGGCAATGCCGAAGTCACTGTTACTGTCAAGGATGGTGAAGGCTCAGATGTGGCTCTTACCGGCACTGTCACATTCCAGAATGCTGATAAGTCTTCTACACTTACTGTCACTCGCAAAGCCAAGGAGTTTGTTTTCTCAGTCTCGGAAACTAAGAAGGTGAAGTTCGCTCCGGGCAACCTGCAATATCAGAAGAGCACCAACAAATGGCGCTTTGCCCCAAAGCAGTATGAACACCTCGGCAAAGGTCCTAATATCGCTACCACAGCTTGGCAGGACCTCTTCTACTGGGGAGCAACAGGAGCAGCATCTACCTTTGACCCGCGTGAGACTTCTTCTTCAATCATCCTTGATCATACTCCTTACACAAGTATCTTCGGAACTAATGTGGACTGGGGAGCGTCTGCTCCGATTGGTGATGACCCCGCACATACTTGGCGTAGTCTTTCGGAGAGTGAGATGGAATACGTGATTAGTAAGCGTGTTGATTATCAGTATCTGTATTTCTTTGCTAAGATTGACAACCAGTGGGGACTTGTTCTTATGCCTGATGGTTGGGAAAATCCTACGGATATTGTGGTAGGTGGAATGGCTCCTGCCAAGAATAACTTTACTGTTGACTATTGGGTGGAGTATTTCGAAAGCCAAGGTGCGGTATTCTTCCCCTGCTCAAGCACTAAAGGTGACTATACATACTATTGGACAGGCTCTGCTCGTACTAACGTCTCACAGACCAAACATTACTCTGTAGCAATGTATATGTATGTTGATGATTATGGTTATATAGGAAATCCTCAGATTAAAACTTCTTTGAACATTGAGAACCTGACTCTCGGTTTGGTGCGCCTTGTGCAGGATGCTGAATGACTTTGGCAAGGTCTTTGTCTTGGTGGTGAGTAATATACATTATGCTTTAATCAATGAAACTGAAAACAACCATATTATTGTTTCTTGTTCTTCTGTTTGCTGGGAGCGCTTTTGCTTTCAACGTGGTCATTGACGCAGGCCACGGAGGCAAAGACCCCGGAGCATGCGGAGCACTCACAACTGAGAAGGCGCTCAATCTCGCTGTGGCGCAACGTCTCAACAAACTCATTAAGGACTCTTGCGCAGACGTGAAGGTCTTCCTCACACGCTCTACTGACGTTTTCCTCACTCTTCAGGAGCGTGCCAACTTTGTCAATAAGCACAATGCTGACCTCTTTATCTGCATTCATGCCAACGCCTCCGAGAACAAGAATCAGAATGGAGCGGAGACCTATACGCTTGGTCTGCATAAACTTGACTCTAACTTTGATGTTGCCAAGCGTGAGAACTCTGTCATCATGCTTGAGGATAACTATCAGACCAAGTATCAGGGCTTTGACCCTAACTCTGTGGAGTCGTATATAATGTTCGAGTTCATGCAAGACAGCTACCTTGACAAGTCACTTCAGTTCGCCTCTCTTGTTCAGGATCAGTTGTCAGGACTCTGTGCTCGTGCTGACCGCGGAGTGCGTCAGGCGGGTTTCTGGGTGCTTTACAAGTCTGCATGCCCCTCTGTGCTTGTGGAAATGGGTTTTGTCTCCAACCCTGACGAAGAGAAGTATCTCGTCTCCGAGGAAGGCAAGCGGCAGACAGCAGAAGCAATCTACAATGCTTTTGCAGCCTACAAACGTAGTCTGGAAAACAAGAAGCAGAGGGTGGAGACTGCTGCAGTAGTTGACACTGTCAAACCTGCCGAACCTTCTCAGACTTCTGAGAACACAGTTGCGTCAGATAAGTCCAAAAAGAAAGCAAAGTCATCTAAGAACACAAAGAAGCAGGAAGAAGTTGCCACTCCTAAGGCACAGACTACTCCTCAGCCTGTCTTTCGTGTGCAGATATTCTCGGTTACTTCTGAACTGAAGCCGGGTGACCCTTCTTTCAAAGGCTTGAAAGGCTGTAAATACACCAAAGATGGAAAGTTCTTCAAATACACTTATGGTGAGGAGACTGACTATGAAAAGATTAAGCAGGTGCGTGACTCTGTTCAGCAGAAGTTCAAAGACTGCTTCATCACTGCTTTCCTTGACGGAGAACAGATTCTCGTACGCGATGCATTAAAATCAAACAAATAGTAAACAAATAGTCTGACGAATAACTGATTTCAATAAAAAATACTAAATAATCAAATATTTAAATAAAATGAGGCATTCACGTGAACTCAAAGTAGGCATTCTTGCCGTTATTGCTATCTTTCTTCTTTACTTCGGCTTTAACTTCCTTAAAGGCGTAAACATCTTCTCTTCCACTGCCACCTATCACGGCAGTTATGCCGCTATCAATGGACTCACTGAGCAGTCGCCTGTATATGTGAAGGGTTATAAGGTTGGTCAGGTTGACAGGATTGACTATGATTTTCGAAAAGACGAGTCGTTTATTGTCACTTTCTCTATTAACAAAGACATCGCTCTGCCTCATGGTACTGAGATTGCACTCATCTCCGATGGTCTGCTTGGAGGCACTGCTCTGCAACTCAACATACCTACCGACGATGCTGACGGTCTCTATGCCAAGGGCGACACTCTGCCTACTGTAGTTGTGCCTGGTCTTATTGACAACCTGCAGACAGGGTTGCTTGCCGATCTCAGCGCGGCAGTGCAGAAACTCGACACCTTGCTCTATACCGCCAATGCTCAACTCGAGGGTGACCACCTGAAGACAACATTGCAGAATGTTGACCGTATCTCGGCTGACCTTAAGACCACTTCTGCAGACATTAAGCGCATTGTGGCAAACGATGTGCCTGTGGTCATGACAGATGTCAAGTCTGCTGTGTCTGACATAAAGAATGTCACAGAGAATGTTCGTGACGTGGATATTGCTGCTACTATCAACAAGGTGGATGCAGTGGCAGACCAGCTCAAGCAGTTCTCCGAGTCTGTCAATTCCAAAGATGGTACAGTTGGCATGCTCCTCAACGACAAGCAACTCTACAGCAACATCAACGAAGCCGTTCAGTCTGTTGACAGCCTCTTGGTTGACATAAAGGCTCACCCGAAACGTTATGTTCATTTCTCCGTCTTCGGTAAGAAGGATAAATAATATTTCAGAAGGTTAACAGTTATAATGAATAATCAATAACTAATAGTTAGAAACAAAAGCAGCGGCAAGATCTTCTTGCCGCTGCTTAATTATGCATTATGAATTATTATGCATTCTGCTTCTCATGTTTGTATTCGAAGAATATCCAGAACATTATTGCCACTACTAGAGCATAACCTGCGAATATAAACCATACTGACTGCCAACCGTGTGCGTATTCAGGCTTCGACAGCAAGTACGCATCTTGCCATGAGCAGAAGTGAGACACTATCTTACCTGCTATCCAAGTTCCTACCGAAGCACCGATACCGTTGGTCATAAGCATAAACAAGCCTTGTGCACTGCCTCGCATGGTAGCAGGTGACTCCTGCTCAACGAACAAAGCACCTGATACATTGAAGAAGTCGAATGCTACGCCATATACAATACAACTCATAAACAGACAGATGATGCCTCCTATGTTCTCTGTCGTACCTATGCCGAAGAAACCGAAACGCAACACCCATGCTGTCATTGCCATCAGCATCACGTTCTTAATACCGAATTTCTTCAGGCAGACTGGTATAAGCAGAATGCATAGAGCCTCGCATATCTGCGACACCGAGATAAGAAGTGTCGGGTTCTGTGCAAACCAATTCTTCGAAGCAGCTGCAAAACTGTTTATGTAGGGAGTGGCATAGCCGTTGGTTATTTGCAGACTCACACCGAGCAACATGGAAAATACGAAGAAGAGCGCCATCTTCTTTTGTTTAAACAGCACAAACGCATCCAAACCTAAACGCTGGACAAGAGTCTTTTCAACTACGTTGTCCTTTTCTATCGGGCATTGAGGCAGTGTGAAGCAATAGAGGCATAGCAAAACTGACAGTGCGCCCGAGATGACAAGTTGCATGTATGTAAATTGTGCTGGTTCGGCAAGACCCATACGTACAAAGTTCACAAACCACATCGCAGCAATGAAACCCACTGTGCCGAACACGCGGATAGGAGGAAAGTCCTTCACTGTATCATAGTTGTTGCGTTTCAGTATGTCGAATGCTACTGTGTTCGCAATGGCTATTGTCGGCATGAAGAATGCTACTGACAGGCAGTAAGGAATGAATACCGACCATATACTGATTGTCTCGCCCGATGCATACATCTGTGTGCCTTGCCAACCGAAATATGCAGCAAGAAGCATAAAGGCGCCTGCAAGAAGGTGACTTAAGCCGAGCAGACGCTGGGGCTGAATAAACTTGTCGGCTATAGCACCCATGATGGCTGGCATAAATATACTAACCACTCCCTGCGCTATATAGAACCAGGAGATATAATCTCCCAAACCTATCTTGCCAAGGAAATTGCCGATGCATACAAGATATGAACCCCACACGGCAAACTCCATGAAGTTCATCACAATCAGACGTAATTTGATTTGTTTCATGACTATATTGTTTTGTTGGTTATTGTCTCCTATCATCGCTGCAAAGTTATATATATTTTGTCAATTCACAAAATAGACTTATCTTTGCAGTCGCGAAAAAACAATAACAATAAAAATATACAGACATGAACAACACTCCAACTCCCCATATTGGGGCTCAATACGGCGAAATAGCCGAGACTGTCATCATGGCAGGTGACCCGCTTCGCGCCAAACTCATGGCAGAACGTTTTCTTGAAAACCCGGTTCAGTTCAACAGTGTACGCAATATGTTCGGTTATACCGGCACATACAAAGGCAAACGCGTTAGCGTGATGGGGCATGGAATGGGTATTCCCTCAATAGGTATCTATACTTACGAGTTGTATAATTTCTATGGTGTAGAGACTATCATTCGCGTAGGCAGTTGCGGAGCACGACAGATGTATGTGCACCTTGGTGATATCGTTATTGCTCAAGGTTCATGCACTGATTCAAGCTATGCCAATCAATACAATTTGAACGGCACCTTTGCTCCTATAGCAGACTTCGAACTCTGTCGTCGTGCTGTGGATGCATGCGAGCATTTCGGATTTAAGTATCATGTTGGCAATGTGTTCTCTGCTGATAGCTTCTACTGTGAAGACCCGAGAAAGAACAACTGGACAAAGATGGGTGTGCTTGCAGACGAGATGGAGGCCCCGGCACTCTATATGAATGCTGCCCGCGCAGGTAAACGCGCATTGTGCATCTGCACCGTGAGCGACCATATACTTACAGGTGAATGCACAACCGCCGAAGAACGCCAAAACACCTTCACACAGATGATGGAGGTTGCATTCGCTATTATTTAGTGCTTGCGAAGTATATCGAAGTTATATACCAACCCGATACGCAACTGGTGAAACGGATAATCCGTGATGCCGTATTGGTACATGACAAAAGGCTCTAACGAGCCTTTGTCGTTTGGTATAGGAGCATGACCCGCTATGCGCGTCTTGAGTGTCATAGGACGGTCACCTGCTTTCTCCCAACCTACATAGCCAGAGAAGACCTCTTCTACTGACACATACTTTGTGTTGAGTCGAAGCATAGCACCATACATAACGGCATCGTTTTGTCTGCCGTTGTCTGTCTGCCAGCACAGGAAACCTGCCGATGCCGCTATTCTGAGTGACACTGCTTTGCTGTCAGGCATTTCTCTTTCTTCTTTGTTCTTTCTGCTCACCAGGTCAAACGACTTGCCTATACTCAGGTCGAAGAAGTAGCCTGGTGCATCGTAAGTGCGGGCATACTCGAAACCGCCGCCCGAGGCAGTCTTCACTGCAGCACGCACTGACATTGCAGGAACTTTGTCACGCTCTTTTAGAAACATTATGTCGGTCGAAACATATACGTCGCCTCCTTCGTGACCGCGCATGGCTTTTGCTTTGTTCTCATCTTTTATGCGGCAAGTGGCAAGACGCTCTGCTGTAGAGCGGTAGAACTCAACCATCGGCATCCAGACGGTGAGGTTGACGCGTTCTGTGAACAACGGTATGTGTATGCGGGCAAAGATGTCAGCTGTCATGTCACGCTGAAAACCATAATAACCGTCAGCGGCAAGCTCTACACGAAGGTCGTGACTCACACTGCCGTCAAGCATGTCTGGCACAGGGAATGCATTCGGACCAAAGTAGAGTGGAGCAACCATTGTAGGCTTGCTGTAGTCGGAGCGAACCAAATCAACCTGCGCTGAGACACTAAGGCAGATTAACAACAATATGAGACCAATACAGCGTTTCATCGTCTGCAAAACTCGGCTAAGGTGAGTGCAGTGGCAATGCCTACATTCAGCGACTCGGCATGCTCACCATGACGGAATGAAGGTATGAGCAGTGGATGCGTAACAAGGCGTCGCACTTCGGGTGATATGCCGTTACCCTCGTTACCCATAATGATGATTGCCGGTTTCGAAAGAGTCTCCTCATATATGTTTCTACCGTCAAGCATAGTGCCGTATATGTCACTGTTCGCCGACTTGCCTAACCATTCAACCAAATCTGTATAATGAACATGTACACGTGTGAGGCTACCCATTGTGGCTTGCACTACTTTGGGGTTGTAGCAGTCGGCAGTGTCGGCAGAACAGACGATATCGGTGATGCCGAACCAGTCGGCAGTGCGTATGATAGTACCAATGTTACCGGGGTCTTGAATGCCGTCTAATGCCAAAATAACTTCTCCCTGCCTCCCTGCAGTGGGAAGATTGGTTGCCTGATGTTGTCTGAAGATTGCGATGATGCCTTGAGGTGTTTTCAGGGCAGACATCTGTTCAATCTCTTTTTCTGTAGCGTTGTCATGGTTGACAAGTAGCACAAGTTCGAAGCCCTTGCGGAGTTCTTCAACGCATTTGACTCCTTCTGCCACAAACAAGCCGCTCTCATCACGAAACTTCTTAAGGCGCAGAGAGCGGATGAGTTTCTGTTGACTCTTACTTACGTGTTCCATTCGAAAAACAAGGCAGTACTTTTCATACTGCCTTGCAAAGATATTACATATTTCCGAATTACACAAGCACTCAGTTCCTGAACTGCAACTGACCGTCATGCAACTCTACTATTACAGGTTGAGAGTGGTCAACTTTGCCTGCGATGATGTTCTTCGAGAGTTCATTGAGCACAAGTGTCTGCAGAGCACGCTTGACAGGTCTTGCTCCGAACTGCGGATCAAAGCCTTCGTGTGCTATATAGCGTACGGCATCATCTGTGACACGCAAGTCAATGCCGTTCTGCTCAAGCATACGGTGTATGCCTGCAATCTGCAAACCGACAACTTGTTGTATCTCCTCTTCGCTTAGCGGAGTGAACATGATAATTTCGTCAATACGGTTCAAGAACTCCGGTCTCACTGTCTGACGGAGCATCTCAAGCACCTGCTTCTCCGTAAGCTCACGCTTTACGCCTTTCTCCTCGTTCTCACGAATGAGTTGGCTGCCGAGGTTGCTCGTCATGATGATGATGGTGTTCTTGAAGTTGACAGTGCGACCTTTGTTGTCGGTAAGACGACCGTCGTCAAGCACCTGCAATAACACATTGAAGACATCAGGGTGCGCTTTCTCAATCTCATCGAAGAGCACGACAGAATACGGCTTGCGGCGTATTGCTTCTGTCAGTTGTCCGCCTTCGTCATAACCTACATATCCCGGAGGCGCCCCTATAAGACGAGTGGCGCTGAACTTCTCCTGATACTCCGACATGTCGATACGCGTCATCATGTTCTCGTCGTCGAAGAGGTAGTCTGCCAGTGCTTTGGCAAGCTCGGTCTTGCCCACACCTGTGCTGCCCAGGAATATGAAAGAACCAATAGGGCGTTTCGGATCTTGCAACCCTGCACGAGAGCGGCGTATGGCATCGGAGACTGCTTTTATGGCAGCATCCTGACCAACAACACGCTTGTGCAGCTCTTCTTCCAAGTGAAGCAGTTTGTCACGCTCTGACTGCATCATCTTTGTTACAGGAATACCAGTCCAACGGCTAACGACTTCTGCAATGTCGTCTTCGTCAACCTCCTCTTTGATAAGTAACCCAGGGTTATCCGGGTTGTTGCTATGCAGAGCGGCCTGTGCCTGCTTTATGCTTTCTTCAGCCTGAGGAATGAGACCGTAGCGTATCTCTGCCACGCGGTTGTAGTTGCCTTCGCGCTCGGCAGTCTCTGCCTCGTGGCGGAGTTGCTCAATACGAATCTTCTCCTGCTGAATGGTGTTGATATGCTCTTTCTCCTTGTTCCAGCGCTCACGCATTGCCTCTGACTCCTTCTTCAGTGATTCAAGTTTCTCGTTAATGACCTTCAGACGTTCGTCTGTCTTGTCATCTTTAGTGGCAGAGCGCATAGATGCCTTCTCTATTTCGAGTTGCTTAATCTGACGTTCGAGTTTATCAAGTTCTTCAGGTACAGAGTCCATTTGCAGACGCAGTTTTGCGGCGGCTTCATCCACAAGGTCGATAGCCTTGTCAGGTAAGAAACGGTCAGATATATAACGTGTGGAGAGTTCTACTGCTGCCACGAGCGCATCGTCTTGAATACGTACCTTGTGGTGGTTTTCATAACGCTCCTTAAGTCCACGCAATATACTGATTGTAGCAGCCTCGTCAGGTTCGTCAATCATGACAATCTGGAAACGTCGCTCAAGCGCCTTGTCCTTTTCGAAGAACTTCTGATACTCCGAGAGGGTTGTAGCACCAATACAACGCAGGTCACCGCGTGCAAGTGCAGGTTTGAGTATGTTAGCTGCATCCATAGCTCCGCTTGTCTGGCCTGCTCCTACAAGAGTATGTATCTCATCGATAAAGAGGATGACCTCTCCGTTTGCCTGAATGACTTCGTTGATTACGCCTTTGAGACGCTCTTCGAACTCTCCCTGATATTTCGCACCTGCAATAAGGGCACCCATGTCAAGCGAATAGATAAGCTTACGCTTAAGGTTCTCAGGCACGTCTCCACGCACGATACGATGTGCAAGTCCCTCTGCAATAGCAGTCTTTCCCACACCGGGTTCGCCTATAAGAATAGGGTTGTTTTTAGTACGGCGGCTCAGAATCTGCAGTACCCGCCGAATCTCTTCGTCTCGACCTATCACAGGGTCGAGTTTGCCTTGCTTTGCACGTTCGCAAAGGTTAATGGCAAATTTCTGTAAATTCTCTGTGTTCATAGTTGTATGTGTTAATAGATTAAACTTCAAAGTCCAAAATTCAATGCTTCGTGTTTCAACAGATATACCAAAGTCTGATATTCTGCCAAAATGGCAGTATTGACATAATGCCGTAAGCCGGAAAATCGAGGTATAGAAGAGTCAGATTCTTTTTACGTCTTTTTTACGTCCTTTTTTCGTGTTTTTTTCGTCTTTTTGTCGTAAATGTATAATTTGTGTCGTACAGGCGTTGTGTATGTGGTGTTTATGTGTCATACAGGTGTTGCGGAGAGTGGTGGATAATAATTATTTTGTCGTTGTCAGAAAAATTAGTATATTTGCAGCGGAAAAAGAATGATTCAAACATTCAATGATTCAAAGATAACAGTTACCAAACAACAGATGAATATATGTATGCATTAATAACAGGAGCATCGTCGGGTGTGGGCAAGGCATATTCGACAGTACTGGCACGTGACTACAAGCATGACGTGTTGCTTGTGAGCAATCAGGAAAAGGAACTTCAGTCGCTTGCGAAAGAGTTGAGTGAGGCTTACGGCGTAAAGGCAACGGCTTACTACAGCGACCTTTCACGGCCGGAGGCAGCAGAGGAACTTCACGAATGGTGCTCGGAGAATAACATAGAAGTGGATATACTGATAAACAACGCAGGCATGTTTTTCTGGCAGCCATTGACAGAAGTGCCCCCGAAGAAGGTGATGACCATGCTTCAACTGCATATGACCACGCTTGCAATGCTGTGCCGCTATTTTGGAGAAGATATGTGCACAAGAAGGAAAGGTATGATACTGAATATGGCTTCGATGACAGGCTATTGGAACATTCCCGGTATTCAGACCTACAATGCAAGCAAGGCTTTTGTACTAAGTTTCTCTAAGTCCCTGTGGTATGAGATGAAGCCTTTCGGCGTGACTGTGACTGCATTGACGCCAGGTGCGATAGACACACCTCTGTATGGTCTTGACGAGAAGACGAGACGCCGGTTAGTCTGGTGGCATATATCATTCCCGCCAGAGAGGTTTGCGCAGATAGCGATAAAGAGAATGATAAGAGGCAAGAAACAGGCAATGCCCGGGTGGATAAACCATATCACCGTTCCTCTGATAAAGCACCTCCCAGACTGGGCAGTGTTCTTTGCCATGAAACGTCTGCCGCAGTATAAGAATATATTCAACCGTACAAAATAACCCCTCCGACCTCCCCTCAGTGGAGAATAAATAATGCAAGAGATAAATTTCAGACTAAAAAGTAGTGAAGAGGATTTCATACCTCTGATGGCGCTGCTGAAGGCAGTGAATGTAGTGTATTCAGGTGCAGAGGCGGGCGAAGTGATAACACAAGGTATGGTGTTGCGCGACGGTGTGCCAGAACTTCGCAAGAGAGCGAAGATACAACGTGGCGAGACCATCAGTTTCGACAACTATGAGATAAAAGTGCTGTGATATGAAGCCGATAAGAGAATACATAGAAGAGAACATGCCTCGCTTCAAGGCGGAGTGGGGTAGCCTGGTTGAGATACCATCGGTGTCGTGCCAACCTGAGCACAAAGCCGACATGGTGCGTTGTGCAGAACGCTGGAAAGAACTGTTGCTCGCAGCAGGAGCACAGAGAGCCGAGATAATGCCTACAGAGGGGAATCCGATGGTGTATGCAGAGTATAACCTCACCTCCATCACACCTTCTCCACAGGGAGAAGGGAATGTGTATTTCCCTACCGTGCTGGTGTATGCTCACTATGACGTGATGCCTGTGGAGCCGCTTGAGGAATGGAAGAGTGACCCTTGGACGCTGACAGAGAGAGACGGCAGACTATATGCAAGAGGAGCCGACGATGACAAGGGTCAGGCAATGATACAGGCTAAGGCATTCGAGTATATGGTCAAAGCCAAAGAACTGCGCTGCAACGTTAAGTTTATATTCGAAGGCGAAGAAGAGATAGGTTCTCCGTCGCTCGACAAATTCCTGCGTGAGCACAAAGACCTACTCAAATGCGACATCATACTGGTAAGCGATACGTCGATGATAGGCAAAGACACGCCCTCTATCACGACGGGTCTGCGCGGACTCGCATACTGGCAGATAGAGGTGACAGGTCCAAACCGTGACTTGCACTCGGGTCACTTCGGAGGCGCTGTAGCAAATCCCATAAACACGCTCTGCAAGATGCTGGCTCAGGTTGTGGACGAGCAGGGTAGAATCACCATACCGCATTTCTACGACAAAGTGGTGCCTCTAAGCGCCGCTGAGAGGGAGATGATAAGCAATATACCATTCTCGTTGGAGAAGTATATGGCGGCTATCGGCGTTAATGCAGTGGAGGGCGAAACAGGTTACAACACTCTTGAGAGGAACTCATGCCGACCCTCGTTCGATATATGCGGAATATGGGGTGGCTATACCGGCGAAGGCAGCAAGACGGTGCTTCCGAGCAAGGCATTCGCAAAAGTGTCGTGCCGTTTGGTCGCCAATCAGGACCATAAGGAGATATCAAAGGCGTTTGTCGAGTATATGCAGCAGTTGGCTCCTGATTCGGTGCACGTTACGGTAACACCAATGCATGGCGGTCAAGGTTATCTGTGCCCCATAGACCTGCCTGAGTACAAGGCTGCAGAGGCCGGCTTTACAGAGGCGTTCGGCAAGAAACCGATAGCAGCACGCAGAGGCGGCAGCATTCCAATCATCTCCACTTTCGAGGAGGTGCTTGGTGTGAAGACCATACTGATGGGTTTCGGTCTCGAGCAGAACGCCATACACTCGCCTAACGAGAGTTTCGACATAGAAGTATTCCGCTGCGGCATAGAGGCTGTGGTTGGATTCTACAGGAATTTGTGAGATTGTTGAATTGTGAAACTGTGGAATTGATATGAAAGTACTTAAATTCGGTGGCACATCGGTAGGGTCGGCAGAGCGTATGAAGCATGTCGCTAACCTTGTGCAAGATGGCGAGAAGAAGATAGTCGTGCTTAGCGCTATGGCAGGCACCACCAATACTCTGCTGAAGATAGCAGCATACGTGAAAGCGGGCAGCGTGACGGGTGCAGAGAATGAGATCTACATGCTTGAACTCAAATATGAGAAAGAGGTACAGAATCTGTTCTCCACAGAGGAATGGCGCGAAAATACCTGGTCGGGTCTTAAGAAATTGTTTCTGGATCTGCGCGAAGAGACTCACAGGCCTTACTCACTGAAGTTGGAAAAACGAATAGTCTTCTTCGGCGAAGTGTTCTCGACATTTCTTTTCGAAAACTATATGCGAGAGTTGGGTGCAGACTGCGCTTCGGTATTCGCTTTGGACTTCATGCGTCTGAATGAGGACAGTGAACCAGACATGCAACAGACTGAGATGCTGCTCAGCAAACAACTTCATGAAGCAGGCGAACATGAGATAATCATCACGCAGGGCTTCATCTGCATCAATGCTCAAAACGAGATAGACAACCTCAAGCGTGGCGGCAGCGACTACTCTGCATCTATTATCGGCGCATGTGTTGAGGCGGATGAGATACAGATTTGGACAGACATAGACGGCATGCACAACAACGACCCGCGTTATGTGGAGGGTACCCAGCCTGTTCCGCAACTGTCGTTTGAAGAGGCAGCTGAACTGGCGTATTTCGGTGCAAAGATACTTCACCCGACTTGCATACTGCCTGCCAAGATGAAGAGCATACCTGTGCGTTTGAAGAACACTCTTGACCCTGAGGCTCTGGGCACGCTGATAAGCAACGACTACAAAAAAGGCAAGATTGAAGCAGTGGCAGCAAAAGACGGCATAGCCGTTGTACGCATACAGTCTGACCGAATGTTGCTTGCCTACGGTTTCCTATCACGTGTGTTCAGCGTTTTTGAGAAGTACAAGACAGCCATTGACCTGATAGCTACATCTGAAGTGGCAGTATCGATGTCAATAGACGATACGAGCAACATAGGTGCTATAGTTAATGAACTGCGCAGGTTAGGCACTGTGTCGTTTGAGACAGGTCTGAGCATAATATCTGTAGTTGGCGACCTGCGAAGCGACAACCTCGGTTTCGAAGCCAAAGTGACTGAGGCGCTGCATGACATACCTGTGCGCATGATATCATACGGCGGCAGTGACCACAACATATCACTTCTGGTGCGTACAGAGGACAAGGTTAAGGCTCTGCGCTCGCTGAGCAAGGCGCTGTTCTGAGTATTGTGCTTGAGGGCTTAATGTTTAAAGTGTGATTTTTAATGCTTATTAGTAACCTATAACCGCTATGATGACAGGACTTTTCCCCGTTGAGCGCTTCAAAGAGTTGGAGACTCCTTTCTATTACTACGACCTCGATCTGTTGCGTAAGACACTGGCAGTGATAGCCGCCAATGCTCCAGAGATCAATTTTCATGTGCACTATGCCATGAAGGCGTGTGCTACACCTGAGGTGGTGCAACAGATAGCCAAGGCTGGTCTTGGAGCAGACTGCGTGTCAGGTGGTGAGATCCGTGCTGCCCTCGCGGCGGGCATACCTGCAGAAAGAATAGTGTTCGCAGGTGTGGCAAAGGCAGACTGGGAGATAGAACTCGCCCTTGAGGCAGGCATCTTCTGCTTCAATGTAGAGTCGAAAGAAGAACTTGAAGTTATAAGCCAGACAGCATTCAGCAAAGGCATGAAAGCGCGCGTCTGCCTGCGTGTTAACCCGGAGATAGATGCTCATACGCACAAATATATCACTACAGGTATGTCAGAGAATAAGTTCGGCATACCTATGTCAGACCTTGATGAGACTGTGGATAAGTGTGCAGAACTGAAGAACATAGAGTTTTCCGGTCTGCATTTTCACATAGGTTCGCAGATAACTGATATGCAGCCTTTCATGCTGCTTGCTGAGCGGGTGAACACGCTTGTCAGTCAGACCGAAAGCAGAGGAGTGAGGGTGAACAATATCAATGTCGGCGGAGGCCTGGGCATCAACTACGAGCACCCCAACCACATGTGCATAGCCGACTTCAAGACCTATTTCGATATATTCAGGCGGCACTTGAATCTGAGGTCAGACCAGACACTACATTTTGAACTCGGGCGCTCTGTAGTGGCGCCGTGTGGCTCACTTATCACGCGTGTACTGTATGTTAAACAAGGCAAAGAGAAACAGTTCGCAATAGTGGATGCTGGTATGACAGACCTTATTCGCCCTGCGCTTTACAATGCTTTTCACCGCATAGAAAACATCTCCAACAACGGACCTGTTGACGAGCGTTATGATGTTGTTGGACCTATATGCGAGTCTTCTGATGTGTTCTTAAGAAACTTCGATATGGCAGTAACAAAGAGAGGCGATCTGCTCGCTATCCGTTCTGCAGGAGCCTATGGAGAGATAATGGCAAGTCAATATAACTTGCGCCGTCTGCCTGGGCATGTCACATCTGATGATATGTGATTTTTTTTCGTATGTCATGTTGTATGTATAAAAATGTTTTTATATCTTTGCAGCGGAAATGGCAATATCATTGAACAACACACTAACAAATAATTAATATGACGGGAGTTGCCGAAAATCCCTGAAAGAGTAGGCATCAAAAATCTATAGCATTATGTTACCTTTGAGAGTCGGCTTGCAGAGCACGTGGTCACGCCGCACGTGGAAAGAAATCATGGATTACGTAAAAGAGTATTGGGACAAGGACTATTATATCACTGACTTCGACTACGGAGATGGTCAGTATCGTGTGGTGATGACCAAAGACTGCGGTTGGGATGGTCAGGCTATCCGCACAGGCAAGACTTTCCCGAAAGAGAAGATTCAGGAACTTTGGGAGAAGGACTACTATATCACCAATGTGGCTCACGACGGTGAGGACTGGATTGTCATCATGAGCGGTGGTCGCACTGGTATCACAGACCAGAGCTGGTTCACACGCACAAGATGGGAAGACTTCAAGGAAGAGATTCAGAAGGCTTGGAACAACGGCTATGACCTGACCAAGGTGGCTTATGGCGATGGTACTTACTGCGGTGTAATGAGCAAGGGTCTTGACTGGACTCAGAGCTGGAACTACATTGCAGGTGAGTTCACACAGCAGGATATGGACAAGATGTATCAGGATGAGAAGATTATCACCGACATAATGGATGCCAATGGAGGCGTGTTCCTTGTACGCAGCGGTCGCACTCCTTACAACGACCAGGGCTTCTACAAATCCTCCAATTGGGATTTGCTCTCCAAGAAGATGCACGAAATGTGGGATCAGGGCTACAGCATCACTTCTTTCGGCTACTATCGAGGCGAATGGATGTTGCTCATGTCGAAGTAAACCTGACATGACGGACAGGTATTACAGTAATCCCACCTGATTCCACCCCACGGGAGTAATTCCTCGCTTACACCTCTCCTCTGCTTCATGCGGAGGAGAGGTTTGTTTATATTTGTGTATTTTCGTAGAAATTATTACCTTTGCAGCGCATTATGCGGCAATGTTTTTGGCAATGTTTTAATGTGCCGGAATATGTTGCTTTGTAATATAATAACCAATAATATAATAGTGAAAATGAAAAAGATTTTATTCTCAGCTCTTATGCTGACAGCTGGCATGATGATGTTCATCTCATGCTCAGGAACAACACCTAATGGCAATACCACCCGTCAGGGTGAATGGATTAACGATCCTACAAAAATTGACCCTTCGCTGTTTGATGACAAGAACAAACAATGTTGGCAGGTGGACATGTGGTGCGATGGTACCACAATAGGTCGCGAGTACATGTGGGCGTCGGAGGCTTTTGTTGTTTCTATGATTAAAACCATGATTGAGGCGGATATCAAGGTAAATGGAGCCGCTCACAAAAAGTTCTATTATGAGAAGTCCAATCCAACCGACGAAGATGCTTGTACCGCTCAAGAGTGGGTAGGTGCCGAATGTTGGGAGGAGACTATATATTACACCGACTCTACCGGCGTGGAGCAAAGCGAAACCGAGTACTGCTGGTGGCCTGAGCAGAACATGAAGGAGCGTCATGCATACTATAAGGAGAAAGGCTTGCAGAAGCTTGAATACAAGCATGCTGACCCGAAAGACAAAGAAGCATGCCTCGCCCTCAATCCTTCTGACGACACGCCCGTTGATCCCCATCAGGGCGAGCAGAAAGACTATTCCAAGTATGACAATACCACTGAGAAATGCTGGATGGTGACAACCAACGCTTTCGATGTTGAGGTAATTTCTTTCGTGTGGATGACTGAGAGAGACCTCGTGCAGTATTACGACTTGATGAAGGTTGACTATGAATATGAGGAGGCTCCTGCCAACGACGAAGACAGCTGTCAGGAACTTCAGGAAGACGTAGAACCCGTAGTAGGCGAAGAGTCATGCTGGAAAATCACTACCACACTCTTGAGTCAGACTGAGATAAACTACATCTGGGGTCCTGAGTCTGTTGCCAAGACTACTGTCGCCTATATTCAACAGTCCGGAGGTACTGCTACCTACACCAAGTCAACCGCTGCTGATGAGGATGCATGCGATGCTTTGAACGAATAATATCTGTATTCTGACAAAAAACATATTTTAACACGACATGGATAAGAACACGTGGATAGGTTTTGCGTTGATAGCCGCTATCATTGTCGGGTTCTCACTGCTGAACCGTCCAAGCAAAGAAGAACTTGAGCGCCGTCAGCATTATCAGGACTCGCTGCGCTATGTGCAGCAGCTTGAGCGCGAGACGCAGGCTGCTATGCAGGCTGCAGAGGCTGAGATGGCAGCTGCAGCCGACAAACAGACCGACAACACTCCGGTCTCGCTGCAGGAGGTGTTTGGAGCTTTTGTTCCTGCAGCGGTTGGTGATGACAGCCAGACTATACTTGAGAACTCCCGCATACGCCTGCATATAGGCAGCAAGGGGGGCTTCCTCACTCAGGCGGAGTTGAAGGACTACAAGGCGTATGGTGACAGCATCAACATGTTGTCCCTCTTCAAACCTGATGAAGTTGAGACTGGCTTCACCTTTGTCACTGCCAACAACCGTATTCTGCATTCGCAGAACATGTTTTTCACTCCACAACCTGTAACCATTGCAGAGGACAGCACTCAAGTGCTGCGCATGCGTCTGCTGACCGACACCGAGGCTTATATCGACTTCGTATATACTCTGCCCAAGGACGACTACATGCTGCGTTTCAGCATCGAGACACACGGCATGCAGAATGTGCTTGCGCAGAACATGACCTCTGTCGAACTGCTTTGGAATCAGCTTATTCCGCAGCAGGAGCGCGGCAGAAAGTTCGAAGAGCGTTATGCCACCTTGCAGTATATGTTCCGTGACAAAGACGTGGAGAATCTCTCTGAGTCGAAGAACGACTCTAAGAACATCACGGGCAAACTCCGCTGGATTGCATACAAAGACCAGTTCTTCTCAACCGTCCTCATAGCAGAAGATGCGCTTAATGCCGCACAACTGACGAGCACTCCCATGCCAAAGCAGTCGCCTTATATCAAGCAGTATCAAACCAAAGCATCTGTCGGCTTCGACCCGTCAGGCAGTCGTTCCACTGACTTTCGTATCTACCTTGGTCCAAACCATTACAATACTCTCAAGGCGTATGACAAGGGCGTGGATAAAGCTGAACGCTTGAACCTCAAGAGTCTGGTGCCGCTGGGCTGGAAGATAGTGTCTTGGATCAACATGTGGCTTGTCATTCCCATGTTCGACCTCTTTATGTCATGGGGCATGAACATCGGTCTGGTCATTCTGCTTATGACCTTTGTCATCAAACTCATCATCCTGCCTTTCACTTTCTCCTCATACCGCTCCACTGCCAAGATGCGTGTACTCAAACCGCAGGTGGATGCCATCAACGAGAAATACCCGCCTGAGAAGATGCAGGAACGTCAGCAGGCTACAATGGCTCTCTATCGAAAAGCTGGGGCGAGTCCTATGTCGGGTTGTCTGCCTATGCTCTTCCAGTTCCCTGTCCTCATGGCTATGTTCTGGTTTTTCCCTACTGCCATCGAGCTTCGCGGACAGTCGTTCCTCTGGGCGCCTGACCTGTCGACTTATGATGCCATACTTACTTGGAACATGAATATACCCCTCATCTCATGGTTCTTCGGTAATCACATATCCTTGTTCTGTCTGCTCATGACTGTGACCAATATCATCTATACTTGGCTCAACATGCAAACGCAGGCGACAGGCAGTGACCCCTCTGCCAAGATGATGAAGTGGATGATGTATCTCATGCCTGTATTCTTCATGTATATCTTCAACGACTATGCAGCAGGCTTGAGCTACTACTATTTCGTGTCGCTCCTTATGACTATCATACAGACCTATATCTTCCGTTGGTCTATTGATGATGAGAAACTTCTGCGCCAGATGGAGGCTAAGGCGGCTAAGAATAGCGCCAGTCCGAAGAAATCAGGACTTATGGCACGCTTGGAGCGGTTGCAGCGCGAACAGCAGCGTATTGCACGTGAGCAGGCTAAGCGCAGAAAACCTTAAGTGACTTGCAAATGGAAATGACTGTAGTCTTTCTTGGTGCAGGAAATCTTGCTACCAGTCTGGCTCCGGTACTCTGTAGTGCCGGATGCCGGATTGTGCAGGTATATAGCCGCACTATGGCATCGGCACGGCAGCTTGCACAGATTGTCGGTGCTGAAGCTGTCGATGAATTGTCTCTCTTGAATACTGAAGCGGATGTGTATATATACGCTCTCCGTGATGATGTCTATTCTTCTCTTAGCATACCTGCGGTTTCAGACAAGGCGGTACACCTGCTCACTTCAGGCTCTATACCATATTCCGCTGTCTCCGGGCAACAGCATAGGGGAGTGTTGTATCCGTTTCAGACTTTCTCCAAGCAGAAGCCTGTTACTGACTTTGCTGAAGTACCCGTACTCGTAGATGGAGAGGATGATTATGCTCTTGGTGTCGCACGCAAGTTGGCGCAAAGCATAAGTAGCAAAGTTTATGTGGCTGATGATGAATGTCGTGCAAGGCTTCATCTTGCCGGAGTGATTGCTAACAACTTCTCCAATTGCATGTACGCTTTGGCGCAAGAGCAGCTTCAGAAGGCTGGTCTGCCTTTCGACATTCTCCTCCCGCTTATCGACGAGACTGCAAGAAAAGTGCATACCATGTCGCCGCGCGAGGCGCAGACAGGACCTGCTGCAAGGGGAGATAATAAACTGATGGAACAGCAGATTGCATTGCTTGACGACGACAACCTTCGTACAATATACCGGCTCGTCTCTGACAATATTCTTTCCACGCGAAAATAGTACTCCCTTATTTTATGTATTATATGCATAATCTTAAGAAAAGTACTTTTTTCTTGTGCCTATCGAATAATTTGTTTAACTTTGCCACGCTTTAAGGCAATTTTCGTCATAAGCCGAACTTATCTGCTTATGCCACAAACAGAAATATATAAATACCTAATAAAACACTGATTGCATGGATCAATTCTACTTGTTTCTTTTTGTTGTAGGACTCATTGGCGTGGTCGTCTTTATCTCGCTTTATTTCGTTGATGCCGGCTACGGCAAGATGATTTCCGACAAGTGGGGACCCGCTATTAACAACAAGATAGGCTGGATGCTTATGGAGTGCCCTGTCTTCTTTGTGGTGCTCTTCATGTGGGCAGGCTCAGAGATGCGTTTCCAACTCCCATATCTCGTCTTCTTCTTGTTGTTTGAACTCCATTATTTCCAGCGTTCCTTTGTCTTTCCTCTCCTTATGAAAGGCAATTCCAAGATGCCTATCGTAATCATGGCGCTTAGTATAGTGTTCAACCTTACCAATGGTTATATTCAGGGATACTGGCTTTTTGTTAAAGCGCCGCAAGTGGGCTTCTATCAGCAGATTTATAATGCACAGTGGCTCACTGACCCGCGTTTCATAATTGGCGTTGTCATCTTCCTCACTGGTATGTGTGTCAATATTCATTCCGACTATATAATTCGTCACTTGCGCAAACCTGGCGACACTAAGCATTACCTGCCTAAGGGAGGTATGTACAACTATGTCACCTCTGCCAACTACTTTGGCGAGATTCTTGAATGGGCTGGTTGGGCGTTGCTCACATGGTCATGGGCTGGATTCGTATTCTTCTGGTTCACTTGCTCTAACCTCGTGCCGCGTGCTAACAGCATTTACCATAAGTACGAGACTGAGTTCGCCGACGAATTCAAACAGAGAAAACTTAAACGGGTATTCCCATTCTTATACTAAATTATTTCCTTGAAACAATCATGGAGAATAAACTCTTTACCCCCTATAAATTAGGACCTATCACGCTGCGGAATCGTATCATTCGTTCCGCAGCATTTGAGAATATGTGTACTGGCAACAAGCCCAGTCAGCAACTGCAGGATTACCATGTAAGCGTGGCGCGCGGAGGTGTCGGTATGACTACTGTCGCATATTGCGCTGTTGACCTCAGCGGTGTCTCGTTCGATGGGCAACTTTATATCCACGACGAGATTCTGCCTGACCTCAAGCGGCTCACTGATGCTATTCACGCTGAGGGTGCCAAGGCAAGTATTCAACTCGGGCACTGTGGCAATATGACGCATTTCTATACTTGCCACTGCATGCCTGTCAGCGCTTCAAGCGGTATCAACCTCTATAGCCCCACCATTCACCGGCGTCTTAAGGTCAGTGAGATTAAGAACCTTGTCAAGAAGTTCGGTGAGGCTGTGGACTTCTGCAGAAAGGCGGGATTCGACTGTGTTGAGATTCATGCCGGTCACGCATACCTCATTTCGCAGTTCATTAGTCCGAGAACCAACCATCGTCACGACGAGTACGGAGGCTCCTTCAAGAATCGTGTGCGTTTCATGAATGAGGTGCTTGACGAAGTCATGCTGCATGCAGGAAAAGATATGGCGGTAGTGGTCAAAACTAACATGTGGGACGACTGCCGTGGTGGCTCCGACATAGCTGAAGGCATACGTGTTGCTAAAGAGATTGCTAAACACAAGGTGCACGGCATCGTCCTCTCCGGTGGTACGGTGAGTCGTTCTCCTATGACCATTCTCGGTGGTGCTATGCCCGTCAATACTCTCGCTCATTATATGCCTATGGCTACTTTCTGGTGGCTTAAGGCTGCTCTGCATATTCCTGGAGTACAGCCTATAATGTTACCCACACAGCCATTCCGCGAGTTGTATTTTATGGACAAGGCTAAACTTTTCCAGAAGGAGATACACGACGTGCCTCTCATTTATGTCGGTGGCGTACAGTCGGGTGACAACTGTCAGCAGATTATGGACGAGGGATTCGAACTCTTCCAAATCGCACACGTCCTTATTAAAGACCCGGACTTTGTTAAGCATATAAAAGAGAATCCTCACTATCACGCTGGCTGTGGACGCTCCAACTATTGCGTAGGGCGCATGTACACTCTTGACATGAAGTGTCATCACTGCGTGCTCCGTGACGGCGAACAGATACCAAAGTCTCTCATCAGGGAAATCGACCGGCTTGAAGCCGATGCTAAAAAATCCGTTGAGAACTCTAAATAATCAAACCGAACTCTGCTAAACACAGGTTTTACGAGACACACATACAGGCTTAACGAACCATATTTGTAGGTTTACAGAGACACATTTGCAGGTTTAATGAGATATACTCACTAAACCTGTTTTCTTTATATCTCTCACCTCTCACCTCCTCACCCCTCACCTCTCACCACTAACCCATTTACGGAAGATACACGAACGATACACGGACGATATACGGACGATACACGGACGATACACGGACGATACACGGAAGATAACTTATATTTCTCCCTTGCTTCACTATATTCTTTACTAATGTTGTACGTATGAAATTTTTTGCCTATCTTTGCCTGTCCAAATATGTTGACTTATGAAACGTCTTATCCTATTCTTTGTATCAGCAATTTTCCTTCTCACCTCCATCAAGGCTCAGACTAAACAGGAGGCGTACAATGCCTACATTGAGAAGTATTACAAGCAGGCACAGGCGGAGCAGAAGAAATACGGTATTCCTGCCAGTATCACACTCGCACAAGGCCTCCTCGAATCTGCTGCGGGAAAGAGTGACCTCGCTCTTAAAGCTAACAACCATTTCGGAGTTAAGTGTGCTGGAGATTGGAAGGGTGCCACCTTTACCAAGGACGATGATGCAAAGGACGAATGCTTTCGTAAGTATAAACATGTGTCCGACAGCTACGAAGACCACTCCAAGTTCCTCCTGAGGGATCGATATGCTCCGCTCTTTAAACTGGAATCTACCGACTATAAGGGCTGGGCACACGGACTAAAACAGTGTGGTTACGCCACTGACCCTGGCTACGCTGGCAAACTTATCAAGTTGATAGAAGACTACGACCTTACACGTTACGATGTTGCAAAACAACCTGAAGACAATACTCCAACTGCAGCAACACCCTCTAAATCCAATAGTAAAATTGTTAATGAAGAAATACAGAATGACTCTGAGCCTGAAGACATTGTCGAGAGCTCTTTCAAAACCAAGAAGACAAGACCCAAGTTGTCTGCTGTTGACTTGGTGAATGAACACAAGGTGCTCCGTAATAATGGCAATAGATACATTGTCGCACGTCAGGGCGACACTTTCGCAAGTCTGGCTTACGAGTACAACATGTATGAGAAGACGCTGCGCCGATACAACGATATCGTCAATCCACAATATGAGTTGCATAAAGGAGACAAGGTGTATCTTTACAAGAAGCGCACTCGTGCCAAAAAGCAGTATGCCGTCTATCGTGTAAAGCAGGGAGAAAACATCTGGCAGATTGCCCAGGACAAGGGTGTCACACTCAAGTCCATATACAAGCGTAACGGCATTGAGGAAGGACAGAATGTAACTGTTAATCAGGAACTGAGGCTCAGATGAAACGTCAGAACACACAGTCTGTTGGTGCTGTCATCGCGCAGGTGTTGCGTGAGAACGGACTCGAGAAACCGCTCTTGGAGCACCGTCTCATCGAGGCATGGCCTACGCTCATGGGTTCTCTCGTGCAGAAATATACAGGCACTATTGAAATACAGAACGGCGTTCTCATAGTGCAAATCAAGTCTGCTGCGCTCCGACAAGAGCTTTTCATTGCACGTCATCAGCTCGTTGAAAGGCTTAACAATGAAGTGGGCGCAGACATTATTACAGACATCAGACTGAGGGGGTAGGGGCAATGAATATTTATCCGCAGGATTTCGAGCATAAGATTGATTTCACACTGTTGCGTGACCAACTGTCTGGGTTGTGCACGTTTCAGTTGGGCAAAGAGGCTGTGGAGCACATGCAGCCTGTTGATGATTATGATACCATACTCTTTCTCATTTCACAGACACAGGAGATGGTCAACATTCTTTCTGACGCCTCGCTGCCTGTGCCTCGTTGTGAAATGTTTGACATGCGTCAGAGTCTCTCGAGAATTAGGGTGGAGGGTCTCTTCCTTGACGAGCAGGAGTTGTATCAACTGCGTCGGGCTCTCGATGCAGCGGCACAATACTCTGCCTTCTTCGCTTCTCTCGACACGCAACGATTTCCTCTTTGCTGCCGTCTGAGCACACAACACTCCGATACAGGCGCTTCTCAACTCCCTTTTTTAGTCAGTTCCATTGACCGTATTATCGACAAGTATGGTCGAATGCGTGACAATGCTTCGCCTGAGTTGGCTGACATACACCGCAGTCTGTTGTCAGCACAGGGAGCAGCATCGCGTGCTCTCAGTTCGGTGCTGCGTCGGGCACAGGCCGAAGGGTGGGTTGACAAAGACGTTGCGCCTACCATGCGTGAAGGCAGACTTGTTATTCCTGTGCCTCCTATGAACAAACGAAAGATTGGAGGTATAGTGCACGATGAGTCTGCAACAGGCAAGACTGTATATATTGAGCCGCAGGAGGTGGTGGAGGCTAACAATCGTATTCGCGAACTCGAGAGTGAGGAGAAGCGTGAGCGTATGCGCATACTTCTTGCCTTTGCTGCTGAACTGCGACCTGCCTTGCCTGACATACTTGATTCACAGACTTTTCTCGGAGAGGTCGATTTCCTTATTGCCAAGGCACAGATGGCGTTGTCACAACATGCAATTGCGCCGCAGTTGGTTTCAGAGCCTCTTGTTGACTGGCATGAGGCACGTCACCCTGTCCTTGAGAAACGACTCTGCAAACAGCAGAAGCAGATTGTTCCACTTACTATACGCCTCAACGCTGAGCACCGTATACTTGTCATCTCTGGTCCTAATGCAGGTGGTAAGTCGGTATGCCTGAAGACTGTTGCTCTCTTGCAGTATATGTTGCAGTGCGGCTTGCTTGTTCCTGTACGTGAGGATACTGTTGCAGGAGTCTTCGAAAACCTCTTTATTGATATAGGCGACGAGCAGTCTATCGAAGACGACCTCTCTACCTACTCATCGCACTTGCGTAATATGAAGTATTTCCTGCGTGGTAGTAACAACCGCACTCTTGTGCTCATCGACGAGATGGGAGGAGGCACTGAGCCTCTCATGGGTGGAGCAATAGCCGAGGCTGTGCTTGCAGGGCTTAACGAACGCAAAGTAACAGGAGTTGTTACCACGCACTACAGTAACCTAAAGCACTTCGCCGAAGATGCCGAAGGTATGGTCAATGGTGCTATGCTCTACGACAGAGGAGCATTGCAACCTCTCTTCCAACTCTCTATAGGGCAACCTGGCTCATCGTTTGCACTTGAGATAGCGCAACAGACCGGTCTCCCGCTTGAGGTAATAGCACAGGCCAAGCAACTGGCAGGTGAAGAGCATATTGACTACGAGCGTCACTTGCAGGATATTGCACGTGACAAGCGATACTGGGAGGAGAAACGCAGACGTGTGCATGAGCGTGAGAAAATGCTTGAACAGAAGATTGCAGAATATGAAGAGCGGCTAGGTAGTATCAAGGATAAGCGTCGTGAGATGATTGAGACAGCAAGACAGGAGGCTGAAGAACTGCTGAAGAAAACCAATGCTGTCATTGAGAACACTATACGCACTATACGCGAGTCTGGAGCAGACCCTGTAAAGACACGTCAGGCGCGTGAACAGGTTGAGACTCATAAGCAGAAAGTGCAGGAGAGACCAAAGCCCGTACGCAAAACAGTCAAATCAGCTACTCCTCAATCAAGCAATACTACGGTTTCTCAGACTATATCTGTTGGTAGCCTTGTTCGTAAGCGTGGACAACAGATTACTGGCGAAGTGCTTTCTATGACCGATAAGCAGGCACTTGTGGCCTTTGGTAACATACAGTCATATATTCCTCTGAAGCAGCTCGAGAGTGTATCAAGAACACAGTTCAAGAAAGCAGCTAAACAGCAGACAACGCATGTGGTTGTACCATCCAATGTAAGTGAGAATATTCGCAAGAAGAAGATTCAGTTCTCTGGTGAACTTGACTTGCGAGGTATGCGGGCAGACGAAGCACTTACTGAGTTGATGAATTATGTTGATGATGCAGTAATGGTAGGAGCGGCAGAAGTGCGTATCCTTCATGGCACTGGCACAGGTGCTTTGCGTCAGGTAGTCAGACAGTACCTGCAAATGCAGACGCATGTTGCTTCGTTCCATGATGCTCACCCTGATCAAGGTGGCGCTGGCATTACTATTGCCGAACTCAATTAAGTGAAAAGGTGAAAGGTTAACTTTCAATTTGGTCAAAGACCATTCAATCTCTTACTTATAGTCTATCGCTTTGCGTTGTGCAATACGCAGGTTGAGTTGCGCATCTATAAGCTCACTCTCAGCTTTTGCATAATATGCTTGTGCTTCAAGTAGTTCAGCTATTGGTATGAGACCTGCCTCGTAGTTGATACGTGCCATGCGCAGATTCTCTTTTGCTGTATCTCTGGTCTTCTCTGCTATGGTTATTTCTCTCTCTGCCACTGCTACAGCTTGTTCTGCTTGCATAGTCTGCAACTCCATCTGCTCTGTCAGGTGTTGCCTGCTCTGCATCGCCTGCTGCGTGGAAATGTTGATTTCTTTTATCTTGTGTGATGTCTCCCACCATGCTGTGAGAGGTATCTGCATTGTGGCGAACAACAGACCGTTGTGTTGGTTTTTGTCTTTGAATATGCGACTGTAGGCATACGTACCACCAACAGTGATTTGCGGCAAGGCTTTGCCTATCTCCATCTTCTTCTTCAGTTCTTCTGCTTTTACTCTTAGTCCTAGCAATTCATGCTCAGGACGAGGTTCTCCGATCTCTGTGTCACTAAGCATGGAGACATCTCCTACCAACTGCAGTGTGTCTGAGTAGGCAATGCCTATACTGCGGCAAAGAGTTTGTTTGGCAAGCAGGATGCCATTCTCAAGTTGCAGTTGTTGGCGCTCTGTCTCACTGCGTCGCAGAGCGACTTTCATCATGTCGTTCTGTGTGGTGAGACCGGCACTTACTGCAGTTTGAACATTCTGTTCAAGAGTGTCAAGCAGCAACACGACAGACTCCAGAGTGCTACGTTTTGCCTCTAAACCTAAGATAAGCAGATATGTCTGCTCCACCTCTTCCAGTATGTCACGCTCTGTTATTTTTGCCTGCAACTCTGCTGCCTCTACTCCGAGTTTGGCAAGACGGTTGCCGTTGACTATCTGTCCGCCCATAAACACTGGTTGAATGGCAGTAGCACCTGCAGTTACGCCATATGGGAAAAAACCGAACATTTTGTCAAGGTTCGCATCTGTGCCATAGTCTTGATAGAGTTGGTTGAGATTGCTACGCACATCATCGTTGCTGACTCCGTTGATGATGTCCTGTGCTCCAATCTCTATCAACGGGTGCAGAGCATGAAAAGCGAAAGCCTGTGCCGATATATTTGGAAAATACTTTGTTAATGCTTGATATCTCACCTGACGTGCTTTTTGTATCTCAAGTTCAGCATTCTCGATCTGCAGATTGTTCTTCTTTGCCAAACTCAGACATGAGTCAAGTGTCAACACTTGTGCATTGGCAAAAGCGACAATTAGAAAAGTCAGTGTAACAAGTATGTGTCGGAGATTATTCATAGACTTTCCAATATATAACAGGTAATACCGTAACTACCAGCGGCAGTGTGAATATAGTTCCGAAGCATATTACTACTCCCATGGGCATCCACAGACTGGTGTGGGCAATAATCATCGGTATGACGCCGAGTGCTGTAGTGGCACTTGTGAGGAAGATAGGACGCATACGGCGTTCACCTGCCATGAATGCTGCATCATGTGCTGACAGGTGTTTCTGCTTGCGCAAACTCTCTGCATACTCATACATAATAATGGCATTCCTGACAATGATGCCTATCAGACTCACCATGCCGAGTAAAGCAGTGATGGAATAGTCCAAGTCGAAGATATACAGACCGAGACATGTGCCAAAGATGCAGAGTACCGACATTGTGAGAGAGAGTATTGATATCTTCACGTTGGCAAAGTGCACAAGCAGCATGGCAAACATCACAAGCAATGCTGCAATCAGTGACCAAATGAGTTCCGGTATTACCATGTCGTTGATTGCACCCAAGCCGCCGTAGGAATAATTAACTGTATCAGGCATGTAATCTTTTAGCGACTTCATTATTTTGTCCACTTTCTTCATTACTGCCGGTGCAGAGGCTTTGCCGCGCAAGTCGGCACCAACAGTCACAGTACGTATGTTGTTGCGGTGAGGAATGCTGACATGCCTGTATTCTGGTACTATGTCTGCCACCTGCCTTAGCGGCACCCACTGATTGGGTAGAGCAGTAGGTATCATTATGTTGCTTATATCAGCATGTGAGTCGGAGAAGTCGTTGCTGCTTACCAGCATGACAGGTATGCTGTAATCGTCTTCCCATAGTTTGGTAAGTGTGACACCGTTGGTGAGCGATGAGAGATAGAGCGAAAGCATGGCTTCTGTCACTCCAAGACGTGATGCTTCGTCCTGTCGGAGACTAATGCTGACTGTTGGCATACTTTCATCGTAATCGGAGTGAATCCATGTTAACTCGTCTATGCTGTGCAAGAGTGTCTTCAGTGTGTCTGCCACCAACTCCATGTCATCAAGGTCTTCACCTTGCAAGCGCACTTCAATAGGGTTGCGCACTGCCTGATAATCCATCTGCTTGAAGCGTATGTAGGCATTCGGGAAAGCATCTTCATATACACTGGAGTACTGACGCAGTATGTCAGAAGTCGCTTTTGTCCCGGTGGTGTTTACAATGAATTGTGCATAGGCTGGACTTGCCATCTGCGGCTGGTATGTGGCATGAAAGCGTGGTGATGCCTGCCCGACAAACGATGTGACAGAATGCACTCTGTTGTCACGTAGCAGTATTCGCGCCAGAGAGTCGGTGATGACTGCTGTCTCCTGAAGTGTGCTGCCTTCTTTGAGGTGAATCTCCACTGCAAACACTTCACGTTCTGCTTTCGGCAGCATCTGCACGTTGAGGTTTGTAAAAATGAACACACCTAAACCTACCATCAGCGCAGCAAAGGCTATGGTGAGCCACGGTAGGCGGAAACATACACTGAGCACACGGTTGTATGCACGCTGTAAGACTGCGAAGAAACGCTCTTGCCCGCGCTCAAAGAGAGTGAGGTCTTCTGCTTTCCTTGTGCGCACAAAGCGGAAACTGAGGAATGGTATAACCCACACTGCGTAGAAGATACTTGCCGTAAGGGCGAATGCCACAGTCCACGGGAACAGTTGTACAAACTCTCCGAGAGGACCTGTTATTATCTTGGTCATCGGGAAGAACATACCCGAAATGGCACATGTGGCTATAGTCATTGGTATGAAAAGATGTTTTGTACTTACACTTGCTGCATACCAACGTGAATGACCGCGCTCAAGCAGGTTGCTGTAGCCGTCAATGACAATGACGGAGTCGTCAACTATCATTCCAAGCACCACTATGAGTGCGGCAAGAGTGACGGTATTAAGCTCTATGCCTGTCAGATACATCAGACCAAGACAGATAGCAGTACATACAGGCACACCTGTTGATGCTACAAGAGCAGTCTTCAGCGGGAAGAGAATCAGCATCACAGCAATCACTACTAATATACTCATCAGCAAGTCTCCGAGGAAAGACATTACTGAGTCGTTAACCACTTTAGGCTGGTCTGTGATGCGGTGAAGTTGTATGTCAGGCGGAAAGTCTTGTCTTGCTTCCTGAAGTATAGTCTCAACCTCGTCTCCGAATGCAACTATGTTGTTTCCGGGGTACATTTCTATGGAGACAATGAGTGACGGGGCACAGAGGTCGGACTCATAGTAGTCGATATACTTGTCAGGTTCCTGATAGCAGCGTTCTATATCTGCTATATCGCTCAGACGCAGTGCACTGCCCGTGGCAGGGTCTGTCATTATTATCTGTGAACCAATCTCCTGCTCTGTATGATATGGCACTGATACGTGAAGCAGAGTGCCGTTGGCATTGCCACCCATGGTGCGGAAACCTTGCAGTGAAAGTTGTCCGAGTAACGTGGTTTGATTGATGCCGTATGCAGCAAGGCGGTCGGCATCAACGGTTACCCGTATCTCCTCTTGCTGCTGACCAAGCAGACGAATGTTGCCCATGGCAGGTATGGTGCGCAGACGGTCGGTAAGTTGCAGAGCAAAGTGCTCCAGTTCACGCGGAGTGCGCTCTTTGCTCTCTACGGCGAGAAGCATCGACGATGTCTGTCCGAAGTCGTCAACCACTACAATTTGTAACACACCTTGTGGCAGTGATGTCTTCTTGAATAGGTCAAGACCTCCCCGCACTTTGCTCCATACCTCATCTTTCCGCTCTACCTGTACTCGCAGGTCAGCATAGATATAACAGATGCCGTCTTCAGAGACGGAGTAGGTAGTCTTCTTGTTTATCTCCTGATAGGTAAAAAGGAAACGCTCAAGCGGCTTGGTGACTTGCTCCTCTACCTCTTGTGCCGTAGCACCGGGATAGACAGCCGCAATGACCGCCTGCCTGATGGTAAACTGAGGAAACTCGTCTTTGTTGAGGTGAGGCAGACTCCATATACCGAAGAGAATAAGCAGACCAACCACGAAAAACACTATTCCGTGGTTGCGCATTGCTCCTTGTATGTGGTCTCTGCTTATCACTTGTCGCTATTCGCTTAATATTGTTTCTGCACCTTGCCAGAGTTTCTGCATGCCTGTTGTGACTATTGTGTCGCCTTCCTCGATACCTGAAGTTACAAGTACTCCGCCGTCAACATAAATTGCTGTCTTTACGTCCTTGCGTGTGGCTTTGCCGTCTTTTATCACCCATACGGCTTTACCTTGTTGCCGTGTCTGCACACATGAGGCTGGAATTACGAAACCCGTGTGTCTGTTCTTCAAGAGACGCACTTTGCACATCATGCCAGGCAGAAGTTCGCCTCCCTTGTTTGGCAGGGCAATTTTTGCTTCGTAAGAGTGGGTGAGGAGGTTACCGGTCATGCTTTTTTCTCCTACCTTGCCTTCTACAATCTTGTCGTTCAAAGCAGAGATAACAACCTCCGCCTTGTCACCTGTGTGCAGAGTCTGTATCTCGCGTTCAGGAACACTGAACACGACTTCCACTCCTTCGGTATTTATCAATTTCAACGCTGACTGCGAAGGCAGTAATTGTTGCCCTGTATGCAGGTCGCATTGCTCAATTACTCCGCTTTGTGGTGCATGGAGTGAGCAGTCGCGTAGTTGTTGTTCTGCCGCACTGAAAGTGGACTTTGCCTTCTGAAGTTGTGTCTGAATCTCCACCCATTTCACTTCGGCGAGCGCACCCTCGTCATACACCTTCTTCAGTCGTCTGTAGCCGTCCTCAGCCTGCTCGAGAGTGGCTTTTGCGGAGTTATATGCATTGCGTTGCTGAGTGTCATCCACCTTGGCAAGGAGTTCTCCTTCACGTACACGGCTACCGGTGTGAACATATACTCCTGTGACTTTGCCACCCAGTGGAAAACGCAATGAGAGCGAAGCGCCTTCCGATACCTTGCCTATATATGTAAGGCTCGGCTCTGCCTGCGACGATGCCGCTACCATGACGCCGACAGGCACGGGCTTGCGATAGGCACTATAGTTCTCGCGTTTTTGACATGCCGGCATAAGCAGGATAACCGCGAGAAACAAAAGGATAAGTGACTTGTATATAAATGGTTGTTTCATACTGATAAATGCACTATTTTGCAGTTTGCAAAGATACGAAATAATTCAGAATGCACAATGCATAATTCGCGATTAAGTGAAATTAGATTTTGTTTACGTTCTTTTTACGTCCTTTTTTCGTCTTTTTTTCGTGTTTTTTACGTAAATCATATATTGAGGGTATGTTTCTAGTGAATTGAGTTGGTGGTGGAGATAAAGAGGATAGTCAATCAAGTTTTGTCGGAATTACGGGAATGCATAAATAGAGAGTAGTAAATACGTAAATCATGAGAAAAAAAGGTGGTTGATATATAGTTGTTGTATATTTGAATTATATGTTGTATCTTTGCACACAAGTTAGGTAATGCGACATGAGCAAGTATGAGATTCCCTTTATGACAATGGCAGTTAGTGCCTTTGCACAGAAGTTTGCCCTGACACGGCAAGCTGCTTTCTGCTATTTGCAGAAATACAAGGCGTTGGCATTCCTGATAGAGTTCTACGATGTGGAGCATTTGCAGTCGATGGACGACACCATTGACGATATGATTGTCATCTGTCGCCAAAACGGAGGAACATTAGCATGATACTATTCCACGGCACTAATACGGATATTGAGAAGATAGACCTTTCCCGAAGTTTGAACCATAAGGATTTCGGCAAAGGATTCTATCTTACGGATTCGCGTGAAACGGCTATCCGTATGGCAACCAAGAAAGCACGTATTTTCGGAGGTAAGGCGACACTTATCATCTATGAGTTTGACGAGGCAGCCTTGCAATCCGATTTGAAAGTCAAAGTCTTTCCCGAGAAAGCATCTGTGGAATGGTTTGTGTTTGTAGATGCCAACCGCGACCGCAAGAATAAACTGCCACTGCATGATTATGATATTATTGTCGGACCAATTGCTGATGATGGCGTAGTTATGCAGATTACACGTTATCATGAAAATATCTACTCCGCAGAAGAGGCTGCAAAGAGTCTACAAGACAAATATCTTGACCAACAGTATTATTTTGGCTCTAAGAAAGCCTTACGCTATCTCACAAAATCAAAAGTACAGATACTATGACACAAGCAAATCATCACCAAATAGCGACCTACTTAACCGACTATGCTTTGAGCGAGTTGGTTCGCTATGTCATGGAAGATACCGGCTGCGATATGGAGCAGGCGATGGAAAAAGTGTATAACTCATCACTTATGCCAGCCTTGCAGGACGAAGAAAACGAACTCTACGTCCAAAGCCCTGCATATCTGTATGAGATGATGAATGCTGCAACAATGTAACATTCTCTGCATACAACGCCAACTGATGACAAAATAAAACAATAATTTTTGGAGAATAACATATCATCTTGTTTGCAGATGTAAAACGCATATAAGTTTAATAGCGTTTGCTATTTATTCGGTAACGGCTCCTTGAACCTGAGAAATTCAAATGAAAGTTACTCGTAGAATAAATAATAAACGCCTGCGATTGCGTAGGCGAATTTATTTACAGTAACGGGTATTTCTCAGGACCTAAGGAGCGTAGATAGAATCGTCTGCGCTCTTTTTATGTCCGAGAAATGCCTAAAGTCATAACCGCATAAGTGCATGCGCCATAATGTGTGGTTATGGCAGATAAAAAGCAATCGGGGCAGATGTTTACGCCTCTTTATCTGGTCTGCGACATTCTCAATGCCGCAGGTTATGTTGAAAACAATATCCGCAAAAAACACATCATTGACAACAGTTGTGGCAATGGTGCTTTTCTCTCTGCAGTAGTTCAGCGGTATATTCTCGAATTTCTTAAAGAGTCGAAAGATGCGACACTACTTAAGCACGAACTTGAGACCTATATTCACGGTATAGAATTAGACCCTGTAGCGTACAATGAATGTATTGCCAATCTTAATGATTTAGTCAAAGATAGTGATATTAAAAACATTCATTGGAATATTCTCAATGCCGACACTTTGTCAGTCAATCAGTTTGACGGCAAAATGGATTTTGTTGTCGGCAATCCTCCTTATGTTCGCGTGCATAACTTGGAGAATTACGATGCTGTAAAGAAATTCAAGTTTGCAGAAGGCGGTATGACAGATCTATATCTGGTATTCTACGAAATAGGCTTTAATATGCTGAAAAAGGGCGGAAAACTATGTTATATCACCCCAAGTTCGTGGATAAACAGTGTTGCGGGTTCTGTGTTGCGGCGATACGCTTTAGACACACATAATCTTGTACGTTTGATAGATTTAGAACATTACCAAGCCTTTGATGCTACCACATATACGATGATTTCCCTTTTTCAGAAAGAAGTATCGCATGAAACATTTACTTACGGCATATATAAACCTAACAACAAATGTACATTTCATCTTGTAGTGGAAGATTTAACCATTGAGGAAACAATGATTAACGGTGTCATGTATCTGGCGAACCACAAAACACTACAAGAATTACGAACAATCCAAACAACCCGTTTCAAGAAATATGTCGAAGTAAAAAATGGCTTTGCTACTTTGGCAGACAAAGTGTTTATCCATTCAGAGTTTCCTTTTGACCAATATGTCATACCAACAATAAAAGCCTCTACTGGCAAATGGTACAAAGCGTTTTTTCCATACGACACAAGCGGCAAACCTCTACCGAAAGAACAGATATTCGGCAATCAACAAATAGCACAATATCTTGAAGATAATGCGTCTGAACTACTAAAAGGTCGCACCAAAGAGAAAATGCCCGATTGGTACTTGTTCGGTCGCACGCAGGCACTGAAAGATGTAGCGGCTGACAAATACGCAATCAACACAATCCTGATTGACAAAAACAGCATCAAACTGAATAAAGTGCCGACAGGAAGCGGCATTTACAGCGGTTTGTATATTCTAACAAAAGTAGAAGAATCCGTTTTGCGC
>CAJOIR010000013.1 GCA_905234685.1 Paludibacteraceae bacterium | reverse complement strand
TCGTGTGAAGTAGTAAACAAGAAGACCGACATGAACGGTGAAATCAGCATCACAGTTAAGGGTGAGGAAGAGGGTAACGGTATAGTCTATGCAAAAGCAGTGAGTGCTATCGACCCTGAACTGGTGACAGAAATCCGGATACCTGTAAGGGTAGGGGGTGGAGATACATGGGAAGTTAAGTGGGAATTGAATGTACAAAAGAGTGTTACAATAGAGAATATTGTTGCCACACGAAGTGATGTTGTCAATGTGAATTATGGCGGAACAACCCGCTCTCTGAAATATTCAATAGTAGGCTCAAGCACATTCAGTACAGAAAAGGGGAAGGTGAAAGAAGGCTCATTTAGTGTTGAAGTTCCACAGTCTTCTATTAAATATAACCTGCCTGATTTGACAGCCACTTGGCAAACTGTACCTCAAGGTGGATTTGATGGCGCTTTGTATTTTCACGTGGATTACAAGTTGCATCCTAAGAAAAATATCAGGTTCAACAGCAATAATATTGATGACGAATACAGTTATGTAGTACTTCCTCTTGACTTGGGACCTGATGACTGTGGGAGTTATGTATATTATCCTGAGGCAACTATACTTAAAGACAGTACTACTGTAACATCCAAACTATTGTATTATTTGGGAGATGGTGATGTGAATGACAACTCGGAGACGACTCCGCAGTTATTCAGTCGGATAAGTGGTGTTGAAGTACATGAACTTGGTTTTAATTTGGTTGAAGGTACATATTCTTTGGAGCAAATATCAGTATTTGATGACCCGAAGAGAAATAAAGACGGTAACTATTTCTTCATTCGAACAGGAGACAATGATTTCCCTTACGGCAACAGGAATTACATGTGTTTCGAATACACAGAAGGAACAGTAAAAGAGGATACTTCTATAACCGGCACAATCACCATCAGTATGGCTGAAAAATGACATTGTAATCCTGTTACTCTCCTTGCATGATTTATGCTTAATCTATGCTTGAGCTTAGGATGAGTTTAGGATTGTATTACAGTCATATTGTAAATATTCCTATGCCGTTGAGGAATATAGCGAGAATAGCTATTGGTACAAAGAAACGGACGAGTTGCCAGAAAACATTGATATAAGTGCGATGCACTATGTTATGGTGCGTTTCCAACTCAGTCTTTACATCTTTCTTTTGCAGTATCCATCCTACAAACAAAGTCATAGCCAAAGCATTGATTGGCATCAGGAAACACGACGTTACCTTATCAAACCAGTAGAACATGTCATGGCCTGCAATAACAAGCCACTGCCATGACCCGCTTATGGAGAGAATGCATACGCTGATCATCACGATGCATAATGCAGCGGTTATCAGGACTGCTTTGTGTCGGTTCAGCGGATAACGACGGTGTGCGGTAGCCTCAGTGAGAAATGCCACAACGACCTCCATGAGCGAAATAGTGGAGGTTATGGCGGCGATGCCGAGTAAGGTGAAGAAGAGTACGCTGCTGAACCATGAAAACGACATCTGCTCAAATATGGCAGGCAACACAACAAAGACCAGTTCAGGTCCTTCTGCAGGGTCGAATCCAAATGCAAACACCGCAGGAAAGATGATTATTCCTGCAAGCAGTGCCACAAGAGTGTCAAGAATTACAACTTGCAGAGATGTAACAGTTATATTCTGTCTTTTAGGCATATATGCGCCATAAGTTATCAATGCACCCATGCCTATAGACAGACTGAAGAAACATTGTCCCATAGCAGAGAGAACGACATCGGGAGTTATCTTCGAGAAATCAGCTTCGAAGAAGAAACTCATGCCGACATTGCTTCCGGGGAGCATCAATACTCTACCTGCCATAAGCAACATCATCAGGAGCAAGAGAGGCATCAAAATCTTACTTAGTCTCTCAATTCCCTTGTTTACATCAAACCAGAGAACAGCCGCGGTAAGCAACACAGCAAGAATGCTATAGCCAAACATGCGTAGTGTATGGTTTTGCAGATTCTCAAAGTTCTCTGTCAACTGCGTAGCACTGAGGTTGTTGAAAGTGTTAGTTATGGCTTCGGTCAGGTAGTTAAGACACCAACCAGTGACAACAAAGTAGAAGCCCGTGATGATAAGCGGTGTCAGTAAGCATGACCAACTAAGCCATTGCCAACGGTTGTTGTGTGTCAGTTCGCGAAATGCACCATAAGCACTTTTGCCTGAATGTTTGCCAATAATAAACTCGACCATCAACAGAGGTAACCCGAACAAAAGCACACAGACAAGATAAATGATAAGGAATGCTCCGCCTCCATTCTCGCCTGCGATATACGGAAACTTCCAGATGTTACCCAAGCCCACAGCACTTCCTGCTGTCGCCATTATGAGTCCCAGCTTGGTAGAAAAGGTCGCGTTTGTCGTTTGCTCTTGTTGCATACAGAAAAAACATGCGGCAAGGTAATTTCTTACTCTTGCCGCATGCAAATGTTATTTTGCAGTCACTGTAACCGCCTCTGATTCGGCGAATTGTTGTTGGTTCTGATTGTCATGCATATTCGCGTAGTAACGATGCGCCGCTTCTTTCTGACGAGGTGCAGAGAAGTTGCTTACACGTTTCAAGTAACCGATGATACGTGTCAAATAGTCAAGATTGGTAGAGTGGCATTTAGGACACTCATGCAGGTAACGCTTGTCTATATGACCGCAGTCGTTGCAGACAGTATTCGGGATGTTGAACGTGAAATAGTTGCATCCCTCTTTGGCTGCCACACGCAACAATTGGCGATACTGTTCTTTGGTGAGATGTTCTTCAAGGTTGCAGTGGAGAGCGGAGCCTCCGGTGAGGTGCTCAATATACTTACTGCCGTGCATACGGAATTTGTCAATAACATTGAGCGAGGTGTCTTCCACAACATAGAAATAGGAGTTGTAGCAGTCACGAGGCACAACATAACCGTCTTCCTTGTCCCATTTCGCATGCTTAACACCTACATTCTCTGCAGGTATCATTTCGCAGTTGAACATAAGGTCTTTGGTGCGGTATTTCTTGTTGAGTTTTTCAACGATACCAAGAACTTCCTGAACATAATGAGCATATTTCTCGTTGTCGGTAATCTCAATTCCGAGGAACTCGGCAGCCTCAACAAGACCATTCACACCAATAGTCAGATACTGACGGCCTATATTAATGTAACCAGCATCGAAGAGCGGCAACATACCTTTCTCCTGCAGACGTTTTAGGTTCTCATTGTAAGCCATCTGCACTTTGTGCATGAGGTCAACAATTTCTTCAACGTATGCTTGATAAGGAATACCCATACGTACTGCATACTGTATGGTGCGGTTGAGGTTGATAGTAAGCACTGACTTTGAACCTGTTGATATGCCACCGGCACCAAGAGTATAACTAAATCCGTTGTCAGTAATCTCATTACGCAGACGACAGCAAGAAGAGAGTGAGTCAGCATTGTCACTGACATAGGTGAAGAAGGAATGTCCTTCAGCATACATCTCTGCAGTGAAATCAGCATATTCCTTGTCACGGAAATCACCGTTTCCATCAGCAAGAAGTGCCATCGTCTCGACAGGGAACGTGAGCGGAGTGCGCAGACGCTCTGCATTGAACCACTTCATGAAGCGCTTTTGCAACCAGTTGAGTCCGTTCCAGTCAGGCTGTGAGCCATCGGGGAAATAGAAATTGTCGAACAACGACTCGAAATAGAAACGGTCGTAGTATGAGATATTCCAGAACACAGCCTGGAAGTTGCGGGCACCTGTAGGTTGGTTGATAGAATATACCACCTGCTCGAAGCAGTCGGTAATCATTTTGTCAATAGTGCGTCTCTTAAGCGACAAGTCAACCACCTCGTCTGCACGTGACCAATAGTCCTTGCCATATTCAAGGCCAAGGAAATAGTTCATATACATGAGGAACTCGGGTGTGGCGCATGCTCCAGAAAGCATAGAAGAAACAATGAACACCATATTTACGAAGCCTCCGCAGAATGACTTGAGGTTTGTTGGTGGGGTGGAATTACCGCCTATAGAGAGAGTACCTCCAATGAGCCAAGGATACATTGTGATAGAAGCACAATAGTTAGCGAGCGAGGTCTCATCGTTTTTATAGATGAAATGCTGATGAAGCAGACTGATATACCGGTCTGCGACCTCTTTGCCAAACATCTCTTTAATGCGGTCTGTAAGCAGACGGCGGTTGAGACGGATATAGTTCGACTTAGGCAGTTCTCCAATCAATGTGGCAATGTTCTTCTTCTCCACATTGGCGTTTGCATCGTACTTGCTGCCTGTAGCCGGGTTTACCGCATCGCAATAATTCATCAAAAACTCCAACTTGTCGCGTGTCTCTCTGTCTCCCTGATGACGACTGCGGTAAAGCATGTAATTCTTGGCCACCTTATAATATCCTTCCGACATGAGCGCAATCTCCACCTGATTCTGAATTTCCTCCACATTGATTCCGTCCTGCACTCTAAGATGCCCGAGGATATTGGTCATTATCTCATCCGTAGCAAAAGAGTCGGATGCGATAAAGGCTTTCGCTATAGCCTCTTTGATCTTCTCTATGGCAAATACTTCTTTCTTGCCATCACGTTTAATAATGTATGTTTCCATGTTTTATTGGTATATGTTTATTTTTCTACAATTTCAAAATATATAGTCTCACGTCTTTGTTGATAAAATCATGCTCTTGTGCGATTTCATCATAAATTATGTTGACAACTGTTATGCGTCATTCTTGTCAATACCAGCAACAAGATTATTAACACACGCATGTCAATCTTGCCAAACGCCGTGTGTACACTACACTATTACAATGTTGTTATAGGGTGCCTTTTCCCAAAATCGGTCGTGTGCAAAGATAACACAATTTTATCAACATACAATAGGTAAATTATAATTTTTACAAGAAAAATATCAACCGTATGTTAACTTACAATATGTCAAAATATTTGCGATTTCATCGGTGATTTTGAGCAGATATATTGGTTATATCAGGTATGTATATAATAGTATGTTTTGCAATATATTAACAATGAGAAAACCCTTAATAGAGTTTTCTCATTGTTTGTTTGAGCCACTGGCCGGACTCGAACCGGCGACCCACGCATTACGAATGCGTTGCTCTACCAACTGAGCCACAGTGGCAACAAAACATATATGATGCTATGAGTTTTCTTAGCGGCTGCAAAGGTAATCAAATATTTCTATTCTCACAAATATGATGTATGTACTCTTGTGTTTTATTTAATCATATTGGTTGCTGTTTTGTTAATATTAAGATATTCCCTATCTTTGTTGCCGAAAATGAAATGTTAAAATAATAAAGAAAGCAGTATGAAAAGGACTTATTCAAAATGGTGCAGTGTAGCGCTGATAGCAGTTATATATTTGCTTGCAGGTATAGCAGGTTGGTTACTATTCAGAGAGTTGACAACATGTAGCATGCAACCTGTTTGGGCTTTACTATGTGCTGATGTATTGGCAACTGTTGTCGTCTGGTTATTCGGACTGCTATATGAGAATGTGTCGGTTTATGACCCGTATTGGAGTGTGTTCCCGCCAGTGGCTTTTCTGCTATGGGCGTTTTACACAGGTGTCTGGTCGCTGCCGGTTATTTTACTTCTTGTGGCTTCCTGGTATTGGGGCATACGGCTTACGCGTAATTGGGCAATAACTTTTAAAGGAATTGCTCACGAAGACTGGCGATATACCAAATACCGCAGTATGCATCCAGTGTTGTTTCACCTTATCAATTTCTTCGGACTTAACATGATGCCGACGCTTGTTGTCTTTGCAGCCATGCTGCCAGGATTGAACCTGTATGCTAGTGGGGTTGCGACTAATATTATTACCTGGCTCGGCTTTGTTATCTGTATTGCCTCTGCTACTATCCAACTCATTGCAGACAAGCAGATACATGACTTTCGCGCGCAGAATCCCGGCAAGTATTGCAATGTTGGTCTTTGGAAACACGGCAGACATCCGAATTATTTCGGCGAAATACAGTTCTGGTGGGGTATATGGATAATGTATGCTTCAATTAATGGCATTAACTGGTATATCTTGGGGCCAGTGACAATGACGGCATTGTTTGTAGGAATCAGTATACCGCTAATGGAAAAGCGCCAACTGCAGAACAAACCTGGCTATGCAGAATACCGCAAGCAGACAAGAATGTTGATATGATACTAATATGATATATATGTCATATTTTGACTTTTTTTGAGATGTGAGTTCCTATATTGAAATAAAAAGCAACGCATCTCATTTTTGAGGTGCGTTGCTTTAATTAATAATCTAAGAATTAGATTTCATCTTCTACTGCGGCCTGAGCTGCTGCGAGGCGTGCAATAGGTACACGGAATGGTGAGCAAGAAGCGTAGTTCATACCCACGCGGGCGCAGAACTTAACACTTGAAGGTTCACCACCATGCTCGCCGCAGATGCCTGTACGCAATCCCGGACGAACAGCGCGACCTTTCTCAACTGCCATCTTGATGAGCTGGCCAACGCCATTCTGATCGAGAACCTGGAACGGGTCAACCTTAAGAATCTTCTTCTCAAGATATGCAGGCAAGAACGAAGCGATATCATCGCGGCTGTAGCCGAAGGTCATCTGGGTGAGGTCGTTAGTACCGAAGCTGAAATACTGAGCCTCAGTTGCAATACGGTCGGCGGTAAGAGCGGCACGCGGAATCTCAATCATAGTACCAATCTCAAACTCAACTTCTACGCCGTATTCAGCAAAGACTTCCTTGGCAACGCGCTGGATAATTTCTTTCTGCTGCTTGAGCTCGTAGAGAATACCAATCAGAGGCACCATGATTTCTGGCATCGGGTTCTTGCCTTCCTTCTTCAACTCGCATGCTGCGCTAAGGATAGCACGTGTCTGCATAGCGGTTATTTCGGGGAATGTGATACCGAGACGGCATCCACGGTGACCAAGCATCGGGTTGTTCTCGGCGAGGGAAGCCACACGCTGCTGGATTTCCTCAACAGAAACGCCCATTTCCTTGGCCATCTGCTCCTGACCTTTAATATCGTGAGGTACAAACTCATGCAATGGCGGATCAAGAAGACGTATGTTAACCGGGCAACCATCCATAGCCTCAAGTATACCCTTGAAGTCAGCTTTCTGATAGGGGAGGAGTTTAGCCAGAGCTTTCTCGCGGCCTTCTGCATCCTTAGCAAGAATCATCTCACGCATGGCGATGATCTTCTTGTCTTCGAAGAACATGTGCTCAGTACGGGTAAGACCGATACCCTTAGCACCAAAGGCGCGTGCTACGCGTGCATCGTGAGGAGTATCAGCATTGGTACGAACTTGCAGTTTGGTGTATTTGTCGCAGAGATCCATGAGAGCCTTGAAGTCGCCTGAGAGTTCAGCTGCCTTGGTAGGAATCTCGCCTGCATAAACCTGACCTGTAGAACCATTAAGAGAGATGTAGTCGCCTTCGTGATAGGTAACACCCTCGATGGTAACAGTCTTTGCTTTGTAGTCAACGATGATAGCGCCGGCACCAGAAACGCAGCATTTACCCATACCGCGAGCCACAACTGCAGCGTGTGAGGTCATACCTCCGCGAGCGGTAAGGATACCTTCGGCAGCCGACATACCAGCGAGGTCTTCGGGAGAGGTCTCGATACGAACCATGATAACCTTGTGACCATTCTCATGCCACTCCTGAGCATCGTCAGCGTGGAACACGATTTGTCCGCAAGCGGCACCCGGAGATGCAGGCAGACCCTGTGTGATGACTTTGGCTTTCTTGATGGCGTCCTTGTCGAAAACAGGGTGGAGAAGTTCGTCAAGTTTCTGCGGCTCGCAACGAAGGATAGCCTCTTTCTCGGAGATAACACCTTCGCGGCAGAGATCCATTGCGATCTTCACCATTGCAGTGCCAGTACGCTTGCCGTTACGTGTCTGGAGGAACCAGAGTTTGCCTTCTTGAACGGTGAACTCCATGTCCTGCATGTCGCGGTAGTGAGCCTGAAGCTTAGCCTGAATGCCGTAAAGTTCTTTATAAAGGTCAGGCATTACTTCTTCCATAGAAGGATATTTGCTTGCACGCTCTTCCTCGCTGATGCCTTGCAACTTAGCCCAACGGCGGCTGCCTTCGAGAGTAATTTGTTGCGGAGTACGGATACCAGCGACAACATCCTCGCCTTGTGCATTGACAAGATACTCACCATTGAAGAGGTTTTCGCCTGTGGCAGCGTCACGGCTGAAACATACACCAGTAGCTGAGGTGTCGCCCATGTTACCGAATACCATTGCCATAACCGAAACTGCCGTTCCCCATTCGTCAGGTATACCTTCCATCTTACGATAGAGAATAGCACGCTCGTTCATCCAACTGCGGAATACAGCGCAGATGGCTCCCCAGAGTTGCTCCATAGGGTCATTGGGGAAATCCTTGCCAGTCTGCTCTTTGATGGCAGTTTTGAATCGTGCAACGAGAAGTTTGAGTTCGTCAACATTGAGGTCTTTGTCAAGTTTTACGCCACGAATCTCTTTTACTTCCTCTATGATAGCCTCAAACGGATCAATGTCGGTCTTGTTGACGGGTTTCATGCCGAGAACAACATCACCATACATCTGCACGAAGCGGCGATATGAGTCGTAAACGAAGTGAGGATTGTTGGTTTTCTTAACCATACCCTCAGCCACGATGTCATTCAAACCAAGGTTGAGGATAGTATCCATCATACCGGGCATAGATGCGCGTGCACCAGAACGAACTGATACCAACAGAGGATTGGTGGGGTCTCCGAACTTGCTATTCATGAGGCCTTCGATGTGGTGAACAGCAGCAACTACATCTTCGTTGAGCAAAGCCATGATCTTCTCTTGTCCAACTTCGTAGTATTCGTTGCAGACATCAGTAGTGATAGTGAATCCCGGAGGCACGGGAACACCAACAAGGTTCATCTCGGCGCAGTTTGCGCCTTTGCCACCCAGTTGCTCACGCATCTGGGCATTACCTTCGGCCTTTCCATTACCGAAAGTGTAAACACGTTTTTTCTGTTCCATTGTAAAAATGTTGTTAATTATGTTATATATCTGTTGTATTCGTTTGTTGCTTGTATTCGTCTTTGCGCTTGGGGTTCATAGGGAACCAACCTTTGCGCACGCGCTCGCGCTGCTTGAACATCTCGCCTATACCCCAGAAGGCAGAGAAGGCAAAGATGCCCAGAAAAATGGAGATGTAGATATTCCCGACAAACAGCGAACCCACTGCAGCTGCTATACCCACCAACAGGAATCCCCACCATGCGCGAACTCCGAAATAGTACTCGGCTTTGATGACAAGCGGATGAAACATCCCAATGCAAAGAAACGCTCCCGCGCCGAGTATGAGTCCGTAAATATTCATCTTTATGTACCTTAATTATAGAGTGTTAGAGAATAAAAAAGGCTCCCCCTTATGCGGGAAAGCCTTCTTATTCTATATAGTTATACCATGCATAATGCAAAGCGACATGCGTCGCATCTGAATATGGTTAATATGCAGGGTCATGATTCTATATTTATTTTCAGTCTGCAAAGATAAGAATATTTTTTCAGTTGTGCAATATGATAATCATTTTATTCAATATTCAATTATTTTTGAGTTGTCAATCAGTATGCGGCCGGTTTGACAATTTGCTAACTTTTTCATTCATTTTGCTTACACAAGAGTTATAGTGAAGTATGCTTGATCTTTGCTTGGTCTATAGTATCCTAGGTTTGACACTTTGATAGATTTGACAATGATTTTGATGTCATTTTGTCAGACTGAAAAAATGTTATATCTTTGCAAAAGAAATCAATCAAACCACAAATATTACTTACTTATATGAAGACGGCTGTTTTGACAATACATTGCTCGGAAGAAGATTGGAGTAATCTTGGTGCGACATGCAAGCCAAGAGTAGACAACGGCACAATCAGTATTGAGGTAGAAGAAGGTCAAGAATACAGAGTAGGACTCTTAAGTCTTGAAATCAAGTCAATCACCTCAGACACTATTGTTTTCAGTATCTGGCCTAAAGACCCTGTTACACTGAAGAAGGGAGAGCCATATTTATATACCAAAACCCTTAGCGGTTACACCGACCATGAAGGTTGCGACTGGGATGGCACAGACTACGATTATACCATCAGATGGGTGAGGTAAAATATGGGTTAAGAGGTTATAAGGTTAAAAGGCTAAAGGTTAATAGGTTATAAGGCTAAATTATTGTTGTGCCTCGTAGCGGTCGATGGCATCATGCATGAGTTGCCTGCCAAGTTCAATAATCTCCTCCGCCTTGTCGAAAGCGAAAGTAGGATATTGATTCATAGGCATCTCGGCAAGTATGTCACAATGCACAAGTTTGTTCATAAGCACGGTGTTGTTCTGAATCATCATGTCGGTCATACGCGAGAGCAATGAAGCATAAGTGACGCTGTCGGAAAGATAGTCATCCTCATGCTCGCGCATCAAAGCCTCTATCTTGTCTCCTATAAAGTCAGGGAGACGATTAATCACAGCATGAGAAACAAGGGGCTTCGGCTTCTCAACCTGCATAGCATCAGGCGCAGATATATTCATGGCTGCAAGTATGTCGCCTTCTGTGCGTCGTACACGATTCAGAGGGCATGCATTGAGTATTCCGCCGTCAACAAGGAGCATATCCTCTTTTTTTACAGGGCGAAAGAAGAGAGGAATGCTGACAGAGGCGCGCACAGCCTCAAACAGGCTACCGGTCTCCATGACGACCTCGCGGTTGTGAATGATATCGCTTGCGACAAGTGAAACAGGAATAGGCAAATCCTCAATCAGGCAATCAGGCACAATCTCCTTGAATGCGGCGACAGTGCGGTCGCCTTTGACCACATAGTTTTTGCTGAGCGAAAAGTCTCCCAATGAGAGAATCTTCTGTGTATCAAGCGATAAGAACCACTGCTTGCACTCCTTCAGTTTGCCAGTGGCATAGATGCCCGCGATGAGCGCTCCCACAGAGCAACCGGCGACAGAAGTGATTTCATAACCACGACTCTCGAGCTCTTCGATAGCGCCAATATGTGCCATACCACGAGCTCCGCCGCTTGCGAGCACTAATGCTACTTTCTGTTTCATTTTTCAAGTGTTAGATTTTTTAAGTCAATGCTACTAAAGCACTTCTTGCAGTCTGTCAAGTGCATAACGAACATCAGATGAGTTGTTGAAGATAGGTTGAATGATATATTCACCTCTTTTGTTGATAGCGCCCCACATACCTACGAGAGTTTCAACAATGGCGCGACCATACTGGTCGAACTGATATGCAGACTTGAATCGCGGAAACAATGCCCATTCTCCATAGTGGTCAAGATATCCGTATGTGCCAGACAGGGGATTCTCCGTCGCCCAGAGTTCTACGCCTTGAGCTCGTCCTTTCTCAATAGAGTCGATGGCTCCGCGCACATCAGACGAATTGCGGAAACGAGGGCAGATAACCCATTTGTTCTCGGTGTTGATTCCTCCCCAGTGCGGCGCGGTATTCCACATCTGCACAATGGCAATGCCATTATGGAAATTGCTTGCGTCTTTATACTGCGGCTCAATAGCCCATGTGCCATCAGGGTTGAGGAAACCGTACATGCGGGTGAGTTTCTCCTCTTTGCAAATCAGTTCTTCACCAGAGCCAACCACATCGTAACGTTCGAACTTCTCCACGTCTGCCAAAGGAGCATAACTGTTGTTGCACGACACCAGCATAAGCATTAGTAGTGCAGTAAGGAAAATGTTAGTTTTCATAGTTGTATGTTTCTATAGTTTAACGTGGCAAAGATAGTATTTCTTTTTCACTTATGCAAGAGTGCGAAGTCGATTACCTCCTTAATGTCTTTCACGTAATGGAAAGAAACTCCCTGCAAGTAAGTTTCCGGTATCTCCTCAATGTCTTTTCTGTTGTCTGCACAAAGGATGATATCAGTTATTCCCGCACGTTTGGCAGCAAGAATCTTCTCTTTGATACCTCCCACAGGCAACACTTTGCCTCGAAGCGTCATCTCTCCTGTCATGGCCAAGCGTTCGCGTACGCGTCTGCCGGTATAAGCAGATACAAGAGCTGTAGTCATGGTGATACCAGCCGAAGGACCATCTTTCGGAATAGCTCCTTCTGGCACGTGAAGATGCACTGCGCAGGTATCGATTTTCTTCTTGTCAATGCCGAAGTCAGTGGCGTGTGCTTTTATATATCCAAGCGCTATGGTAGCACTCTCTTTCATCACATCACCGAGATTGCCGGTGAGTGTGAGGGTAGGTGTCTTGCTTGGAGAAAGAGAGGTCTCTATGAACAATATCTCGCCTCCAACCTGAGTCCATGCCAATCCGGTGACCACACCCGTATAACGGTTGTTCTCATACATGTCTCTGTTATAGCGCGGCTTGCCGAGGTAAGTGAGCAAATCAGCTTTACGCACTGTCTTGTTGTACTTTTCGCCTGTGGCTACACGCTTAACGACCTTGCGGCATACAGCGGCAATCTGCCTCTCTAACTCGCGCACACCTGACTCGCGGGTATAATGCTCGATGATTTCATCAATAACAGCATCGGTGAATTTCAACTGCGAGGGTTTGAGCCCGTGATTGTCAATCTCTTTAGGCAGGAGGTGACGTTTGGCAATCTCTATTTTCTCTTCCTGCAGGTAACCGGTCATCTCAATTAACTCCATACGGTCGAGCAACGGACGCGGAATGGTATTCAGCGTGTTGGCGGTTGCTATGAAGAGCACCTTGCTCAAGTCGTAGTCAAGGTCAAGATAGTTGTCATGGAAAGTGGTATTCTGCTCAGGGTCAAGCACTTCAAGCAATGCTGACGTTGGGTCTCCGTGATAGTCGGCAGTAACCTTATCAATCTCGTCAAGCACAAAGACCGGATTTGAAGACTGCACTTTCTGTATATTCTGAATAATTCTGCCAGGCATAGCGCCTATATATGTACGGCGGTGACCGCGAATCTCCGCCTCATCGTGCAAGCCACCGAGTGAGATTCGTGCATATTTTCTACCCAAGGCGCGTGCAATAGATTTGCCAAGACTGGTTTTTCCCACTCCCGGAGGCCCGTAAAGACACAGAATAGGCGCTTTGAAACTGCTGACGCCGGCATTGTCAGTGCCTTGTTTCATCTTCAATACGCTTAGATGCTCGAGTATTCTCTCCTTTACTTTCTCCATGCCGTAATGGTCTTCGTCAAGCACTTGCGCGGCATTGATAATGTCATAGTTGTCCTCAGTCATATCTTCCCACGGCAAGGCGAGCAACGTCTCAAGGTAGTTCTGTTGCGTACTGTATTCGGGAGAATGCGTTGCCATGCGCTCGAGTTTCTTGAGTTCGTCTTCAAAGACCTTTGCCGTAGCCTCCGACCAATGTTTCTGCTTGGCGCGGGCACGCATGTCGCTTACCTCCTGCTCGGCAGTGTCGCCAAGTTCTTTCTGAATGGTCTGCATCTGCTGGTGAAGATAATATTCACGCTGCTGACGGCTGATGTCTTCGCGTGCTTTTTCCTGAATAGACTGACGAATCTCCAACATCTGCAACTCCTTGTTGAGCATCTCCAGAAGTTGGAAAGCACGGTCTTCCATGCGCTCCTGCTGCAAGAGTTGTTGCTTTTCTTCTATCTTCAATTCAAAGTTGACACAGATGTAGTTGACGAGAGTAGGAGGATTGTCAATATTTTTCAATGCAAGCGATGCCTCTTGCGGCAGATTGCTTACATGCCGCATTATCTTCTCTGCCACCTCCTTTATGTTGCTCACTGTGGCGATGAATGCCTTGTCACCGCGCTTGGGTAACACTTCTGGAACAACAAGCACTTTCGCCATCAGATATGGCTGAGTGTCAACCACTTCGTCAACCATGATACGCTCTGTGCCCTCAAGAATAATGGTCGTAGAACCATCTGGCATATCGAATGTGCGTATCACGCGCGCAGTAGTGCCTAAGCGGTAAATATCCTGACCTTCAGGCTCTTGAACATCAGAGTCTTTCTGACAGCAGACTGCAATCAGAGTCTCCTCCTCATAGGCTTTCTTTACTAATTTCAGCGATTTCGGTCGGGCGACTGCCACTGGCAAAAGCACGCCGGGAAACAACACCATGTTTCTTAACGGCAACACAGGCAGAATATCGCCATTTTCAGTTTTCGAAACTGCCTTCTTGTCATGACTCTCTATAATAGAAATCACATGCGTCTCGCGTTGTTCATTATCAGGATTGAACACGTCTTCCAATTTGTATGTCATATAATAGTCTCTAATACGTTTTACTGCCAAAATGGCAGACTCGTGCAACATAAATGTACGAATCTACCGTATCTTTCTGTTTGCAACATATATTGCAAACGCTATGCCAACAATATGAAAACGACCGCTGAGCAGTCGTTTTCCGTAATCGGTATACAGGCGATTGATGAATTATTTCTTTATTTAAACCGCTGTTTTCTTGTGATAAAGCAGCATTTTTCTGCTGATTTTTGCAAATTATGATGCCTTTTTGCCTCGATTTTGCCTCAATTCAGATGTATTTATGGCTGCCAAACGCTTATTTGTGACAATGCCTCAAGCATAGATATAGGATATTTCAAGCATACTCCTCCAAGGCATTGTTGCATTGTTGCACATAATTGAGTTCAAATGCACGTTTTTTGTCATCCTCATTACCCCTTTTTGCTATCATTGAAATAGCAAAAAGCAGATCTATTTCTCGTTCGGATTTCCAATGACTGCAGCAAAAAGTATAGTGCCGTATTTCTTCTCACGGATGAAGAGAACAAAAGGTCGGTTGAGCTCCATCATTGTCGGCATGGCAGCGGTTTCCTTAACACCTATTACCGTAACGGCAGCGGCTTCAGTGCCTGTTTCGTCAACAGAGAGAAAAGTATTCTGCTTTACAAAACTGACATGGGTGGCAATATTGCTAAGACGTGAGAAGTCTGCTGACGGTGAAAACATATTTGTCATACCAAGTGCCATAAGGTCATTGTTAAGCATACGTTCGTAATGCAGACGGAACTTTGGCATATACAGATCAACATTCTCAAGGTTGCGGTATGTCGTATTGCCGTATGTCTTCTCAGGCCAGTAGTTCTGCTCAAAGTTCATTATATCCTCTGCCTGCATGCTCTTCAGGAAGGTCATGATATCCATGTCTGCAGGCGGTAGCAGCAAATCCATACAATACGCGTCTCCCTTGTAATCGAGTTCGGCAAGCTGAGCCTTGTTGTAAAGCGCATACTTCATCTCTGCGTGTTTGTACATCATCTCCACCTTCTGAGTGCTCTTGTCACTTGCAAGAAACTTGGCGTCAGGTTTGGTGTCTTCTGCTTTGAATTCCTCTGCCCAGATGCCTTTGAAATAGAGTGCATTGGCAATAAGAGCAACGCAGTCGTATATCAATCCTGCATCTACAATTTCCTTTATAAGGTCGTTTGTATGCTCTGCTGCCCAAGCATTGATAAGTACGGCAGTTGCAGGGTCACTGAAATCCACATTTCTCACCTTTGACTGGAAATACAATTTGTTTGTGTTAACGAAATCTTCTTTTATTGGGAAACCGTTTGCTACCCACAGCGAGTTGGCAAGCATCACCTTCGTGTAGTTGTCAAGTTTCGGCAGTGTGTACAAAAGCAGTTGGTTATAGCGGTTTATCTCTTCATTGGACCACTCTCCGAAGCCAAGACCGTCTTTCAGTTGTTGCAGAGTTTCGCCTTCTGCGCCATTCATCAGTATGCTCAACGCCATGCTCAGACTTAACGGAGAAATGATTACATTCTCCGTCTCGCGGTTGGCGTATGTCTGACGAAGCATATTCAGGGTGAATTCATTGCCTTGAACTACCTGTTGCTGCTGTTTGGCATTCAGGCGAAGCTCCAATAAGGTGTCATTACCGTTGTTGACATTCTGATTGTTGTCATCAGGGTGACTGATGCTCACATTGCATGCGCAGCATAAGGCGGCAACAATGATGGTTAATGAAACATGTTTCATAATGCTACAGATTTATTTCGTTATTTCACTGATATTTTTATTCTGCGGTTAACAGGGCGAACTCTGTATCCTGACGATTTCAGTTGTGCAAGCAATCCGTCGTCGCCTCCAAGATACAATGCATCAAGACATATAAACGCTCTGCCCTCGGTAAGATACGGAGCAAGACGTTTAACCCATGTGAGGTTGCGCTGCCAATATACCTTGCAGTCGGAGTAGGAGAGAGTGGAGGTGTTGTCAGGCATCGAAGCCTCATACGCATACTCGTTGAGTTGCCCGTTACGGTAGAATCGCAGAAGCGACTTCTCAAGTCTGACTTCGCGCTCAGGATATTCTACAATCTTCAGCAGCTCTTTCATCTGCCAATGCAGAGGCTCACGGTCGAATGCCATATATATTGCCTCGCCTGTCTTATCCAACGGATATACGGGTTTGCCTTGCTGAGCTGCTACCGATTGGAAAAAGTTCTGCGCAGAGCGGTCTTCATCGTAGTTAAGCCAGCGTTTCAGCAACTCGTTTCTATATAGTTCTGTCAGATATGAAGGCTTCATCCTTCCTAATTTATCCATTCCCATGTTGAGAGTCAGACGCATAGCTTCGTCTATGAGGCGGTATTCATCTTCCGAATACCAGTTCTCCAGCTTGATGGAGTCTGGCAGAAGAGCTGCCTGACGAAGAGTCTGAATGGCCTCATAGTCATTGATTGCCATCTCTGTTATCACCTTGTCGCATCTGCCGAATACCTTGAAGAGATTGGGCACAGTGTCAAGAAACTGAATGTCTGTCAGGCGGTTGGTGGCAAAGATATATGACTTTGCTTTTGATGATTTGCCTGAGACTTCATACAACAACTGAGCATCAGCTGCTGAGAAGAGAGAGCAAACAATATATAGTATCACAAGCCGCTTCATTTGAATCTTGTTATAAGGTTGTATGCCTGATATATACCCAATTCTCCGGCTTTGCTCAGGTCTTGCAAACCGGCATCGGTGTCATCTGTATAAATACGTGTCAGTCCACGGTTAAACCATGCTTCGGCAAAGTCGGGATCATGCTCAATGGCAAGCGAATAATAATCAACAGCAGCTTTGAAATCTTTCTGTGTGCAGAGCATGTTTGCTTTGTTGTAGTAGGCAAAAGTAAAGTCAGGCTGCAGACGCAATACCTGATCGTAGTCACGGAGTATTAGTTCGAAGTCAAGTTGACTGTTGTGCTTGTCATCGTATATATCGCCTGTGCTACGCTGATAATCGAGGAGTTTGTATCTCCAGTTGGCGCGACAGAAGTAGCCTATTGTAAAGTCAGGAGTTGCAACCAAAGCTCGTGTGCAGTCGTCTATAGCGGAAGAATAGTCTTGAACAAGAGCAAACTCCACAGCGCGGGCAAAATAGAGAGATGCCAACTGCGGGTTGGCTGTTGATACTCCTTTGCCTGTCTCCTGTTTGTCAATCTCGCTTGAGAGACGGTCAATAGCCTCGAAATGCTGATTCACCATCTCTGCAGTAAGAGCAGTCTCTTGCACGGTGAAATGAAGAGGAGAGGGCAGGGCTGCAGATTTGTTGTAGTTGTCAAGTATGTAATGGAAATAGTTTGTTCTCCTGAGTGACGGAGTCTGCTTATAATAACTGATAACTATGTCAGGCTCGTTGACTACATCGGCATAACGTTTCTGTACGCTGCCTCTTGCCTCGCTCTGATAACGCTCTGTCTCTTGAGGCTCCTGTCTGTTTTGAGCGGCATTGTTTGAGAACTCTTTTCTGCGGTCGCGTTTCTGAGGCTGACTCTTTGCCAGTTGAACATCTGTGTTAACCTGTTTCTGTTGCCGCTGTATCTCATCTTTGTTTTCCTCTAATTTATGTGCTTTCTGTTGATACAGATATGCTGCTTTGGGGTCATTTAAAGCAGTCTTTGCTTGCGCTGCAAGATAGTATGAAGGCAGGAAATAAGGATAACGCTGAATAAGAAGGTCGAAATCTTCAACTGCATTCTTCCATTGCCTGAGTTGAAGGAATACCACTCCGCGTTGATAATGCATCTCCACATTGTCAGGATCAAGTTCAATTGCAGTGTTGAAGTCTTCCAGAGCTCTGTTCCAATCACCTACTTCTGCGCGTAAAACGCCTCTGTTATAGAAACATTGAGCATCTTTCGGATTGAGTTCTACTGCCTTGTCGTAATCTGCCAGTGCTCCGCGGTAATTGTGTTTCTTGTAGAAGAGCACACCTCTGTTGATATAGTCTCCAGCCCATCGTGAGCCTAAGTTGATAGCAGTAGTAAGGTCAAGAAGAGCCTCGTTATCCTCATTTAGCATCATGTTTACCAATCCCCTGGCAGACCAGTTTGCTGGATTCTGACTGTCATACTGTATTGCCTCCGAAAAGCAGCCAAGAGCACAGACAGTATCTTTCTTTGCCATGCATATAACTCCCTTCTCGAAGTTTATACTTGCAGAGTGAGGCTCTCGGCGTAGAAGAAAGTCTATGTCATCAAGCGCAGCGGAATAATTCTGCAACTCTAAGCGAACATCAGCGCGCATCATGAGATATGTCTTGTTCTCTGGAGCAAAAACAAGAGCCTCTGTAAAGTCTTCCTCCGCTTTCTCAAACTGCTTCAGTTGCATACGCACAAACCCACGGGTGTAATATGCGCCTGGCAAAAATGGATTATTCTGTATTGCTGCCGAGCAATCGCGCTCTGCGCCTGTCATGTCGCCGAGTTGAATCTTGGCTATAGCACGATAGAGATAAGGCTCGGCTATATATGGTTTCAGTTTGATGACCTGGTTGAAATATTGTATTGACAGCACATAATCATCGAAATACAAAGCATTCCTTCCGATAGCGGTTATGCGGTCTGTGTTAAGCTGGGCATTTGCAGATTGCGTGATGCCAAGCAGGAGAAGGATTGTCGCTATGTATGCTTTCAGTTTCATTATATGCCGTGTTTCAATAATTGTGCCAACCAATCAGCAATGAAGTGTAATAATGTCAGACAAACGGGTGGTATATGCTGGGCTTTTTCTGCCTATATCAATCAACTCTCTGCTCTCCGGAGTCTGCAGTTGTGGAGCAATGACAACAGTGCGTTTGCCATATTGGCGGTTGACATTGTCGATGGCATTCTGCAGTCGCATGTCACGATTGCGGTCACGCAAATCAAAGAGAGTCTGCTGCATGGCAGCATCAGATTCTATTGACATCAGTATAATTCCTGCCCGTTTATAGGGAATATTCTTCCGCCACTGGCTTCTGACAGCACGAAGCACTTCCTGAGTAAGTTCTATAGTGTTTGCAGTCGGTATCTGCAAGGTGATGGTGGCATGGATGAAATCCTGCTGCTCGCGGAATCTGGAGGTATGGGCAAAGACAACGACATGCCTGCAAACACTGCGTTGACTTCGTAGTTTTGCAGCGCATGTAGCGCAGAAGTCTGTCAATGCCTGCTCAAGCAACTGCCTGTCAGTAACGCCGTGAGCAAATGTTCTGCTGCAGGTGATGCTCTGTTTCTGAGGCAATTCCTGCATTGATATGCAATCCTCGCCATTAAGTTCTCTCCATGTGTCAAGACCCGGTTTATGCAACAGATTCTTAACCCTGACAGCAGATGCTGCTGCAAACTGCAAAGCGGTATTTATGCCTGCTGCTGTCAGTTTTGCAGAGCTTTTCCTGCCGATTCCCCATATATCGGCAACAGGATACTTCTCCAATGCTTTCAAACGCTTCGACTCGTTGTCAATAGTGCAGACTCCCTTATATCCGCTGTAATGCTTGGCATAGTCACTGGCAACTTTGCATAAAGTCTTTGTCGGCGCTATTCCTATAGATACAGGTATGCCTATTCCATGCATTATCTCTTCTCTTATCTCAAAGCATATCCTGCGAGCCTCATCATAGGAAGTCAGATGCGACATGTCAAGGAATGCCTCATCGATAGAATACTGTTGCAAATCGGGAGTATATCTGCCGAGAATACGCATTATCCGCGATGACAAGTCTGCATAAAGAGCAAAGTTGGATGAGAAATGCACTATGCCGTATTTCTTCACTTCCTCCTGAATCTGATAGAAGGGCTCTCCCATCTTTATGCCGAGACGCTTAACCTCGTTGCTTCTTGCAACAACACACCCGTCATTGCCGGAAAGCACAACAACCGGCTTCTGATTCAAGTCAGGGCGAAAGACTCTCTCGCATGACACGAAGAAGTTATTGCAATCAACAAGTGCATACATAAGTTTTAACCTCTTAACCTATTCACCTCTTAACCTCTTAACCCGTGAATAGTGTGAGTAATCACCCCCCAAATAATGAAAGAGTTGTCTTCTGTGACTTTTATTTTCTTGTATTTCGGATTGTGAGGTATAAGCCAGGCGCAATTCCCGCTTGGGTCAAGCCTGTATTCCTTCACGGTGAACTCGCCGTCGATATATGCTGCCACCAGATTGCCGTCAGTAACTCTTAAGGAGCGGTCAATAACAACCAAATCTCCGGAGTATATTCCTGCTCCCTGCATGGAATCGCCTTCTATACGGGCATAGAATGTAGTCTCCGGATGGCGTATCAACTCCGATGTGATGTCAATACGCTCATTCGAATCAGCAGCAGGGGTGGGGAAACCGGCATGAAGATTCTCTGCCAATTCCAACTCCGGAGAACCCAATTCGGCGGGTGTTATATTTCTCAACTGCTCTGACATATACTGAATTGTTATCTGCAACCTGCATTGGGATCAAACCACGACGGCACTTCAAACTGCTCTTCAACACTGTATCCGAGTTCCTCGTCTTCCAACACTTTCTGCAGATACAATGCGACAATAGGCAGTGCTGTGTTTGCTCCCTGACCGTCTGCCATCGAGTCGAAGTGGATGGCGCGGTCTTCTCCTCCTACCCAGCATCCGTTAACAAGTGAAGGTGTGAAACCCATAAACCAACCGTCGGAGTTGTTCTGACTTGTTCCAGTCTTGCCTCCCATTGGCATTTTCAAACCATAGCGCAGACGAGTGCGTACGCCAGTTCCGTGGTCAACCACATTGCGAAGCATATACAACATTTTGTAAACCGTCTGTTCGCTTATTATCTCATGGGTTTGAGGAGCAAAAGTGGCAAGCACATTGCCGTTGTTATCCTCTATACGGGTGACATAAAGAGGCTCGACACGGATACCTTTGTTGGCAAAAGTAGTATATGCTCCCACCATCTCTGCTACAGATACCTCACAAGGTCCGAGACAGAGACTGACAACAGGATCAAGTTGACCTTCAATGCCAAACGAGCGCATTGTCTTGACAAGTTGCTCTGGAGTAAACATCGACATGAGATATGTCGACAACCAGTTGCTGGATTGAGCCAAACCCCATGTCAGGGAAACGGTTTTGCCTATATCTTCTTCGTTTACCTTGTGACTCTCTTTTGGAGTCCATTCCACGCCGTTGCCGTCGATAAGTGTAATAGGCACGTATGATGTCGTATCGCAAGGCCACATACCTTCATCCATAGCAAGAGTGTAGATATACGGTTTGACGGTTGAGCCTACCTGACGGCGACCTACGCTTGCCATGTCATACTGGAAATTGGCAAAGTTAGGGCCTCCTACATAAGCCTTTACGTGACCTGAATGAGGATCGACTGACATAAAGCCGCAACGAAGGAAATACTTCTGCCAGCGTATGCTGTCAAGCGGAGTAAGCACAGTATCAATGAGTCCGTTGTAAGAGAATACCTGCATCTCCTGAGGAGTGTTGAATGCTTCCTTAATCTCTTCTTCCGACTTTCCTGCCTTTTTCATCAGGCGGTAGCGCTCAGTCTGAGTTATGCTGCGCTGCATGATGAGATCCACATCTTTCTGCTTCAGGCTGCGGGCGAAGGGAGCAGTCTTGCTCTTTTTCTTCTCGTTGAAGAATCTAATCTGAAGATATTGCATGTGCTCCGACACTGCCTGTTCTGCATAACGCTGCATGCGCGAGTCGATGGTGGTATATATGCGCAAACCGTCGTTGTAGATGTCATACGGAGTGCCGTCAGGTTTCTTGTTTTTGTTGCAGAAACCATACAGAGGATTTGTCTCCCACTGATGCAAGTCAATCTTATACTGCTGTTTGTTCCATTGGCTGTAGTTGCTCTCCTTCGGCTCTTTGGCGGTAAGAGTAAGACGCAGATACTCTCTGAGATACGGCGCAAGACCCTGCTTGTGGTCAACAGAATGGTAGTCAATCTTCAACGGCAGTTGCTGCAACGAGTCTTTCTCCGCCTCTGTTATCTTGCCGTTTTTCTCCATCTGCGAGAGCACTGTGTTGCGGCGGTTAAGAGCGTTTTCAGGTCGGCGGATAGGGTTGTAGAGTGAGGGATTCTTACACATACCCACAAGCAAAGCCGCCTGCTCAATCTTGAGGTTGGCGGGTGTGGTGTTGAAATACACCTGCGCAGCCTGCTTGATACCTACAGCGTTGTAGAGGAAGTCAAACTGGTTGAGATACATCATGATTATCTCCTCTTTCGAGTAGAGGCGCTCAAGTTGGGCTGCTATCACCCATTCGATAGGCTTCTGCAAGGCACGCTCGAAGATGTTGTTTGCCTTTGGAGAATACAACTGCTTTGACAACTGCTGAGTCAACGTAGAGCCTCCGCCTGCCTTGCCAAGCATGAGCACAGCACGGAAGAGAGCCTTCGAGTCAATGCCGGAATGCTGGTAGAAACGCGCATCTTCGGTTGCTACCAGAGCATCTATCATGTAGGGAGATATGTCGGCATACTGCACTCCCACGCGGTTTTCCGAGCGATAATAACTGCCAAGCACTTGCATGTCGCTGCTATATACTTCAGTGGCATATTTGTTTTTCGGATTTTGAAGCTCGTCAAGTGGAGGCAGATAACCCAACCAGCCTTCCGTGATAAACCAGAAGATGAGAACAATAAGCAGTATTCCCACTACGAACAATGACCAAAACCATTTGGTAAACTGCAGTCTGAAATTGTTTGCCATATCTTTATTGCATTAAGTGTTCTGTTATGATATTTAGTATGTTGATGCCATCTGCTGTGGCAACAAGTCTGTTGTCTGTTATTGTCAGTTTGCCGCTTTGGAGGAAACTGTCAGCCTGCTTAAGGCAGTAACTGCGCTTGCCTCCGTCAAGGCTTGAGAGGCTGATGCCTGCTTTTGTGCGCAGCGACAGCATCACAGTCTCGTTGTATTTGTCTTTTTCCGTCAGGGTTTCTGTTTCAGGTTGCAGAGTGTGTGACATTGCAGCGGATATATACTGCTCCAGTTGACACTGATTCCACTGCCGTGAAACCCTGTTGTAGGAATGTGCTCCTGCGCCTATGCCGAGGTAGGGAGTGCTATTCCAGTATGCGGAATTATGACGCGAATAATACTCAGGCAACGCGAAATTCGACACTTCATAATGCTCATATCCGTTGTCAGTCAGTGTCTTAACCAATAGCGCATACATCTCATTCACAGTGTCATCGTCTGCCGCCTGCAGTTTTCCCGCCTCCTTCATCTTAGCAAAAGGTGTGCCTGATTCGTATGTAAGGCAGTAAGTGCTTATGTGTTGCACTTTCATGCCGAGCGCTGCCTCCAACTCGCGTGACCACGCCTCGACAGTCTGCCCTGGCAAACCATAGATGAGGTCGATGCTAATGTTGCCGAATCCTGCCTCAGATGCTGCTTTTACTGCCTTGCGCGCCTCATCTGCCGTATGCCGTCTGCCCATGAGAGCAAGCATCCTGTTGTCAAACGACTGCACTCCGATGCTCAGACGGTTGATTCCTGCCTGCCGTAACCCCGTCAGATATTCGTCATTGAGGTCTGAGGGATTGGCTTCGAGCGTAATCTCGGCGTCTGCGGCAACACTGAAAAGTTGCCTGAGTTCACTGAGAATCCGCAGTATCTGCGCCACGGAGAGAAGTGAGGGAGTGCCTCCGCCGAAATATATGGTGCTGACCTCGTCAGTCAGGTAACTCCTTCTTGCACGCATCTCCTCAATGAGGGCAGACACATAGTCGTTTCTCAGAGAGAGTAGTGTCGTTGAGAAGAAGTCGCAGTATCCACACCGTGACTTGCAGAAAGGAATATGTATGTAAACGCCTGACATTATTCGTATTCTTTCCACAATTTATTCATCCACTCGGCTATGCGCTGCTCTGCAGGATTGCCTTGCGCCTGCCAGAAATGTGTGCCCTGCAGATTGTCGGGCAGATATTGCTGTCTGACAAAATGATTCCTGTAGTCGTGAGCGTATTTGTATTCCTCAGCATATCCCAACTCCTTCATCAACTCTGTCGGTGCGTTTCTAAGATGCAGAGGCACAGGTAGATTGCCGCTGTTTCTTACTTCTGCCAACGCGTTCTCTATGCCGAGATACGCCGAGTTGCTCTTCTGCGAGGTGGCAAGATAGACGGTAGCCTCGGCAAGCGGTATGCGTCCTTCAGGCCAGCCTATCTTGGTGAGTATGTCGAAGCAGGCGTTGGCAATCAGCAGCGCATTGGGGTTGGCAAGGCCTATGTCTTCTGCCGCCGAGATGACTAATCTGCGTGCTATGAACTTGGGGTCTTCACCCGCCTCAACCATGCGCGCAAGCCAGTACAATGCTGCGTCAGGGTCGCTTCCGCGAATCGACTTGATGAAGGCTGAGATGATGTCGTAATGCATCTCGCCGTCTTTGTCGTAAGCAAGGGGATTCTGCTGAAGCCGCGAGGTGACAGTCTCGTTGTCGATAACGATGTCGTCGGAATCAGCGGCATTGGTCACTATCTCGATTATGTTGAGCAGTTTTCTTGCATCGCCTCCTGAATAGCGCAGCAGGCTGTCGGTCTGGTTTACCTCTATGTGTTTCGTTTTCAGGACTGTGTCGGTGGTCAGCGCCCTGTTGAGCAACACGAGCAGGTCTTCTTTGCTGAGACTCTTGAGCACATATACCTGGCAACGGGAGAGCAGGGGGGTGATGACCTCAAAGGAGGGATTCTCGGTGGTTGCCCCAATCAGTGTTATCAGACCTTGCTCAACTGCGCCGAGCAGACTGTCCTGCTGTGACTTGCTGAAACGGTGAATCTCATCGATGAAAAGTATGGCATTGCCGTTTTGCGAGAACAGACCGCTGCTGCGACGGGCCTTCTCAATCACCTCACGCACTTCTTTCACACCTGCCGTCACTGCCGACAACGTGTAGAAAGGCCGCTCAAGACGGTTGGCTATTATCTTTGCCAGAGTGGTCTTTCCCACACCCGGAGGACCCCACAGGATGAAAGAAGAGAGGTTGCCGCTCTCTATCATCTGACGGAGTATGGCGCCTTCACCTACGAGATGCGTCTGACCTATGTATTCGTCAAGAGTCTTTGGCCGTAATCTTTCTGCAAGAGGCAACATGGTATTTACGATTTGGTTATTTACGATTTACGATTTGGTTATTTACGATTTTTGTTCTTCCACGCTGCAAAGATAAGAAATAATCTTGAAAAATGAAAATGCTATTTTCATACCTTTGACGCCATAACGCACCCCAAATACACGCGGTGTGGAAAATCTTTGATTTTTGCCACGAAAAACCTTCGGATGGTAGAAATATGCCCGAGCAGCAAAAGTTTCTCAGAGGGCAAAAAACGGCATTTAAATCGATTTTAGAAAAAGTTTAAGTTCATAGAACTTAAAAATGCGTACGTGCGCATGTGAAACGCAGGTGAAGTGCAAGTGAAAAAATATGTCTTTCTGTTGCATTGTTGCATAAAAACTGCGTTCAGGCGTGCGCGCAAAATATAAATATATATATAAATATTAAAAACCCTATTAACCCCCTACAAACCGATTATTTTTTCTCCCCGTTTTCGGGGGGTAAAATCCGGAAAAGTTGATACGGATTTTCGAAAAGTTGATATGTTTTTCCGAAAAACCGCAGAAAGTATCAGTATTCTTTTATGTGCAACAATGCAACTTTGCAACAGAAGCAAAGTAAAAAGTAAAAATTAAAAAGTAAAAAAGGGTTCTTGCAACTTTTTGCCACTATCAAACCACTATAGGAGCACTATAGTTCTTCCGTTGCATTGTTGCATAAGTTCGGAAGCGTTTGCAAGGGCAGCCTCTGTGATGTTTTCTCCGGAAAGTAGTGTGGCGATCTCTGTGATGCGCTCTTCTGCCGTCAGGAGTTTAATATGCGTTTCCGTCCGCCTGTCGTTGTCACGCTTGAACACTTTGTAGTGAGCGCTGCCTTTCGAAGCGATTTGCGGGAGGTGTGTGATGGCAATAATCTGTCTGCCTGCTGCAATCTGCCTCATGAGTATTCCCATGTTGTCTGCCACTTCGCCGCTGATACCCGTATCGACCTCGTCGAAGATGATAGTCGGCAACCCCTTTTTGTCGGCGGTGAGAGCCTTGATACATAGCATGATGCGTGCAGTCTCGCCTCCTGACGCCACTTCAGCCACAGGTCTGAGCGACTGATTCTTGTTTGCAGCGAACATAAACTGCGCGAAGTCTCTTCCTGTCGGTGTGAAGTCTTCCGTTGCTGACAGCACTACATCCATGTTGGCATGCGCGATGCCGAGTTTGCCCAATTGCAGCCGGAGTTGCTCCGAGATGGTTTTGAGCACTTTACGGCGTGTGCCTGTCAGTATGCCAGCCTTGTCGGCTAAAGTCTTGAGGGAAGTCTGTATTCTTAGTTCGAGAGCCGCAATCTCCTCGTCGAAACTCTCGTTGCGCTGCAGTTTCTCATGCAGGTTGTCTTGCAGGGCAATCAGTTCTTCGGTGGAATTCACTCTGTGTTTCTGCATGAGTGAGTTGAGCATGTCGAGCCTCTCCTGCGTCTGCTGGAGCAGGGCAGGGTTGAAGTCGGTGTCCTCACCTATGCGCGCAGCCTCGTCTGCTATGTCGCGGAGTTCGATATAAGCGCTGTCAAGACGCTCTGTCAGCTGCAACTCCTGTGGCAGGAAACGGTCGATATGCTTCAGGTGATGCAGGGCTTCTTTAATGGCAGACAATGCTCCTGCCGTCTCTCCGTCAAGCAGCATGGCGGCTGCAGCAAGGTCGCTCTTTATCTCCTCGGCATGCTGCAACAGTTGCATCTGCTGCTCCAACTCAGTCTCCTCGCCTGCCTGCAGACGCGCCTCAAGCAACTGGTTGTATTGAAACTGAATGTAATCGCTGTCATCTTTGCTTTTGGCAGCCAAGGCTTTAAGTTCTGCGAGTTGTGCTGTCAGCGACCTGTAGTTTTCATATTCACGGCTGTATTCTTCCAGTTCTTTGCCGTTGTCTGCCACCGAGTCGATGACGGAAAGCTGGAAGGCGTCGTCGCGCAGCAGAAGATTCTCGTGCTGTGAATGTATGTCAACAAGGCTGTCGGTAATGCTCTTCAGCAGAGTCAGTTGCACGGGAGTGTCGTTGATGAAGGCACGCGACTTGCCGGTCGTCAACACCTCACGGCGGATGATGCAGTTTTCGGAGAAGTCTATGTCGTTGTCAGCGAAAAGAGTCTGCAGATTGTTGTCTTTGATGTCGAATTCGGCTTCAACCACGCATTTCGTCTCGCCTTCAGTAATTGACTTCGAGTCAGCGCGCGAGCCCATAAGCAGAGCCAGCGCCCCGAGTATTATCGACTTTCCTGCGCCGGTTTCTCCCGTCATGACGGAAAACCCCTCTCTGAAATCGATGTCAAGCGAGGAGATAAGTGCGTAGTTTTCAATATGTAAGTGTCGTAACATGACTAAGCCTTTGTTACCTTAAGAAAATCTTTTATCAGCAGATCGTTGGCAGCGTCTCCCGACTGGCGGAGAGACTCATATCGTTTCCAGAACTTCTCACGCTCTTCTGTTGGGTTGCGCAGGAAAAGTTCTTTCCCCTGCCTGTCGATGCTGCCGATGACGCTGCCGACGGTAATGGTGTTGATATCTCGCGCAGGCACGTAAGTGCGGTCTTCCTTGCCCTCGATATAAGTCTCGCGCAACACTTTCACTTCAACGAGTCTTGACAGCAGGTTGTTGACGAGTCGTGCCGGCAGACGGTTGTTGGCTGCCATCTCGTGGGCAGTCTCAGGCTCGAGGCCGTCAGCGAAACGGCGGACAATGATGTATGTCAGATATAGCGTTATGTAGTCTTTGTATCGTCTCGACATGAATGGCAGGTCGTTGTCATAGTCAAACTCCTCGTTGTTCTGTATGGCGAAACTCAACTCTGCGCCCGAAAGGATGAAAAGACAGGACAGTTGCAGCCATGTGAGAATCAATGGCAGAGCAGCAAAAGCACCATAAATGATGCTTGTGCGCGAGAGGAAGGCAACCAGATAGAAGGAGAGCATCTGCAACAACTGGAAGAGCGTGCCAACCAGTATGCCTGGTATAAAGGCAGCCCATGCTCCCACTTTGGCATTAGGTATCGACCAGTACATCCACGAGAAGATAAGCCAGCATGTGAGGAATGGCATCAGTTTGATTCCAAACTCCTTGAGGGGAGCCATCGCCTCGAAAAACTCGATGCTTGCCGTTGCCGTGTTGATGAAGATGCTCACGCCTGACGAGACTACCATCAGTATCGGTATGAGAAGCAGAATGGTCAGGTAGGTGGATATCTGCCGCATGTATGAGCGGGTGCGTTTCACCTGCCAGATTTTGTTGAAAGACGTCTCTATGTTGTTGAAGAAAGAATAAACCGACCAGAGCAACACTAGCAATCCGATGCCGAGGAATGCGCCTCCCTGCGCAGTCTCAAGATAACGCTCTACAAACCCCATTATCGTGGGTACGACATTCATCTGCCCGAGGAAACTGTCATACAGTTTGTTTTCGATAACCTGCTCGAATCCGAAGCCTTTTGCTATCGCCAGCACAAGTGCAAGAATAGGCACCATGGCAAACATCATGGAGTAGGTTAGGGCATTTGCTCTGATGTTGATGTCGTGCGAAAGGAAACCTCTGACAGTTATCACTATGCTTCGCAGCGACATATAGCCAAAACGACGACCTTTTCCGAATTCCTCACCAGTCTTGCGCCAAAGGTCGTTGATGAGAAATTCGTTTGTGCGCTTAATGATATTTTTGTTTAGTTTGCTCATATTTTGAAAGAAATGTTTGAGTCATAATAAAAAATACAGCAGGTCTGTAAGCCGGGTTCTGTCTGACGTCTGTCATTAATCTCGAAGCAGTATTGCTACAACTTTCTCTCGCATTCCACCCTCCGACTCGGGCGAGCAACCCTTCAGATATCCTTTGTGAGGATTATTATTGCCGGTTTACTTGAACTTGCAACTCGCAGTTTGACCGTTTCATCATCCGCTGGGCGGATGCCATCGTCGCTGTTTCATTGACCAAACATTGCTGCCTGACGGTAATTAGCCGTTGCGATGCTCTGTGTTGCCCGGACTTTCCTCTGCTGACGCTGATTGCTCAGTGTCATACAGCGACAGACCGACCTGCTGTATTCTGTTTGTTGTTATTGTTTGTTAAATTGTTCTATTGCTTTAATAATCTGCTCGTCACCCTTGAGAGAGTAGGCTATCGCTCCTTTCTGAAACCAGTAGCGTTGCACTATCTCAGCCGCAAGCATATCCCTGACCTCATCTTTGTGCTGGTTGACGGCATTCACAAACGGAGGGTTGAGTTTCTCCTTGATGTCATCAAGTTGCTTTAATAATGTGCTGTCAATATCCTCTTTGTGAGCCACTTCAAGCATCGCTTTGTAGAAGCGCGCAGTCTCAGTTTCGTAAGTAAAGCCTTTGCGCGTGAGGAAGTCAACAAAATCGTCAATATCGGCGTCTGTCAGCGCAAACTCACTTGCAGGTGCTATCTGAGAATGGGTGTTACGGTAAATAGTGGCGTAGTCGAATATATACTGCTGAGCGTAAAGAGGATAGGTGATATCAAACTTGGATGAGTCGTCAATCACTATGTCAGGCTCTATTCCGCCTCCGTCTCTGACAATACGCCCTTGCAAGGTCTTGAACTCATGTATGAGACTGTCAGGCACGCGCTCTACCGAGCCGTCTGCTCTGCGTTTGCTGTAGTCTATAGCCTGAATGCAACGACCTGAGGGGATATAGTATTTCGAGGTAGTCACTTTCAGGTGCCCGTTGTAGGCTATTGGTCTAATCGACTGCACGAGTCCTTTGCCGTAAGTGCGTGTGCCAATGAGTGTTGCGCGGTCAAGGTCTTGCATTGAACCTGCCACTATCTCGGCTGCAGATGCCGAGTTGTGGTTTACAATCACTGCCACCTGCATGTCTTTGTATCTTGGTTGGGTGGTAGTTCTGTAAGTTCGGTTTGAGTTCTTGTTCTTGCCTTTGGTGGAGACTATCTCAGTGCCTTTGTCAACAAACAAACCCATTATTTTCACTGCTTCGTCTATTATTCCGCCGCCGTTGTTTCTGAGGTCGATAATCAACGCATTGATACTGTCAGTTGCTATCATCTCATCCACTGCCTGACGAAACAAGTCTGCAGAGTTCTCTGTGAATTCGGAGAATAGGATATATCCTATATGCTTGTTGCTGAAGTCGGTATCAGGATAGTCGGCTTGACGTAATGCTGAGAAGTAGGAAACAGGAGGCAGAGTTATCTCCTCACGCTCGAAGGCGATGGTGAATGGTTTGTCATCTGTAGGACGCAACACTTTCAGATTGAGGACGGAATGAGGCACTCCTCGGAGTAGGGCGGAAACTTCCGCTGTGGTTTTTCCTACCACGTTTTTGCCGTCAACTTCAATGAGAATATCTCCTGCCCGAAGGTCATTCTTCTGAGCAGGCATATTCTCGTACGGCTCTGATATGTTGACATATCTGTCAGCAGCGCCTTTGGGTTTGAAACGCTTTACGGCAGCCGGCATTGAGTCCTGACGCTGCATTATCATTGCTCCTATACCTCCGTATTTGCCTGTCGTCATCAGTCGCAGGTCTTGAGTCTTGTCTTCCGGAATATATACAGTGTAGGGGTCAATCTTTTTCAGCATCTGATGTATGCTTGTGGCTACGAGGTCGTCGTAATTGAGAGTGTCGGCATAGGTGATGTCAAGTTGGCGGAGTACATCGTTGTATATGCTCAGATTCTTCTCGATGCGTGATGTTGTTTTCTGCGCGTATGCGGCATTACATATTGTTAGAACCGCAATGAGGATGATATGACATGTGTGTTTCATACGATATATGGTGTGATATCCTGACCATGCTGATACAAATCGCGTACCAGAGTGGAAGAAATATGAGCATATTCAGGTCTGGTATAGAGAATCACTGTTTCCAAGCCTGCAAGTTGCTTGTTGGCTTCTGCCATGTTTCTTTCATATTCGAAGTCAGCCACACAGCGAATGCCACGCAATATAAACTGGGCGTTATGCTGCTTGGCAAAGTCAACAGTCAGACCTGTATATATCTCAACGCTGACGCGAGGCTCATTGCTGTAAGCCTTCTGGATGTGTTGCAGGCGTTTGTCTTCGGGAAATATCGACTGCTTCAGCGAGTTAGTGCCTATACCGATTATTATATTGTCAAACAGTGACAATGCCCGTTGTATTATGTCGGCATGACCTATTGTGAAAGGGTCAAATGAGCCGGGAAATATTGCTGTGCGCATGATGTTGTAATTATGAATTCTCTATTGCTTTCAATTGGTTTATCAATGGATTGGCATACATCTCCAGCAGTTTCTCACGCAGGAATGCAATGTCTTTGTCTGCAATCTGTATTTTGTCTGTCTGTTTTGATATATACGCCTCAAATGCCAGCCTCTCCTCGTCGGAATAAACATTCTCGTAATCATGTCTGCCGAGATAAGCATCGTATGCTATACGATTGATGTTGTAAATGTTGTATGCGGCATGAATCTGTTTGTCAATGACATCGGCAATCATCGTTGCCTGCTCGGTTTTGTTTGCCGTCTGCTGTCTTATCTCGTCAATTTGCGGATTGATGCATGGGGTGATAGTAAACGTCGTCTGACCTTTGTAACCAATCAAACCTGTACGCATATTGAGGAAATCGTCTTCTGCCGTCTTCTTCCAGTCGGGTTTGTCACGTTTTAGTTGCATCTCCCATGCTTTCAGGTAGTCGCAGGGATCATATTCGTAACTTATTGACACTGGAGTAATATGCAGTTGTTTGAGATTTTCTGCAAAGTCTTTGTCACCTGACATTGCAAGCATTTTCAGCAATGCAGGCTGGGTGCGGTCATCAGAGTTCTTTGCTCTTCCTTCACGCTGAGCAAGCCATACTCCTGCCTCTTCACTTACAATGAGCATACGTATATAAGCCGACAGTTGCATGGAGTTGCGCATCATCTCATGCACACTGCCGCCTCGTATTACAGCAAAGCCGTTGTTGAGTCTCAGCATGTCTTCCACCCATGATTGCACATAGAGATTTGTTCCTGCGCCGAAATAGATACGTTTGCCTGTCGCTTCTCTTATCAGCGTACTCAGGAATGCTGCATCAAGGATGATGTCACGATGGTTGCTGAGAAACAATGAAGGCAGACTCAGGTTCTCTTTGCCGCGCATTATGAGACCGTTGCAAGCTAATGCAGCAAGGCTTCTCAATCCTTTGTCAATAAGCAGTCTGTCTAATTCTTCCTGCGTCTGCGCTTCGCTCATTGGGCGAATCAAGTCATCTGCTGTGCATGAGTCTGCAAGCTGATAATGGCAGATACCTTCCAACAGGTGTCTGAAAGAGTTGTCTGCAAGCACTCTTTCCAGAGCCTCACGAAACTGCTCGGGAGAGTAGGCGGATATATTGTCAAATCCTGTTTGCATATATCTTTTTTATTTCACAATCAATTATACATGTCTGGTCTTGATATTCCTGATTCAGGATGCCGGCATCAATGCTTTTCAATGTACGCATTATCTCATTCATCCTTTCATAGGGAAATGTCAAATGTCTTCTGACAAGCACATCTTTTTCCACTATCTCGTTGTTTCTTAGAGCATCGGCAGCCGCCTCTTTGTAGGCAGTGACTAATCCTCCTGTGCCAAGCAGTATGCCGCCGAAGTATCGTACTACAACAATGAGTATGTTTGTCAGTGATTGGGAGTTGATTTGCCCCAATATAGGCTTGCCTGCTGTGCCTGAAGGCTCTCCGTCGTCATTGGCTCTGTATTGCAGGCGGTCTTCTCCCAGCATCCATGCATAGCATACATGACGAGCATCATAGTAGTCTTTTCTATACCATGCTATACGCTCCTTCACTTCCTGCTCTGTGTTGACAGGCTCTGCAAAAGCAAGGAATCTGCTTCCCTTTTCTTTGTATATGCCTGTTGAGTAGCGAGATATGGTAGTATATGTGTCTGCCATCAATATGTAAAAATATCAAGTGGCAAAGGTAAGATTTTTTTTGCATATAAACAAATCCATTAAATTCACACTCCAAATAATAATAATTTTTGCGTAATCCATGAAAAATTCATACCTTTGCAGGCTCAATGTGTATATAGGGTAAATACGTTTTATAAGGATATATAACTCTTGTTGTTAACATAAGTTCATCCTAAGCTCACTGAAGGATTGACATGGGTTTGACTAAATGAAAGAACTAAAAATAGAAGATATTGACCTTACTGGCATAAAGGCTGTGATATTCGACCTCGATGGCACGCTTTATGACAACAGTTGGTTGCCCTTGCGCCTTATTATGGGTGATCCTAAGCATGCTTTCATGCTTGCTTTAGAACGCCATGTCAGGCACTTGATACAAGGTCAGGAGTTTGGAGATGCCGACACTTTCTATCGTACTCTCTTTACTCATATATCTGAAAGACAGAATGTATCATATCTTGATGCGAAAGAATGGTATTTTGGCAAGTATATGCCTCTGACTATAAGCATACTTGAAAAACATTATAAAGCAGAAAAGTTTGTTACCCCGCTGATTTCTGAACTCAAGCAAAGAGGGGTAAAGACAGCAGTATTCTCTGACTACAGTTGTGTGGAGGAGAAGTTGAGAGCCATCGGACTTGACCCGCAGTTGTTTGACTTCTGTGAAGCAGCTCCTGATTTAGGCGGTCTAAAACCAAACAGGAATTTGTTCCTGCGCCTGCTTGATGTAATAGATGCCACACCGCAGGAGACAGTCTTCGTCGGTGACCGTGAAGATACTGACGGAAGGGGAGCAAAGGCTGCCGGAATAAGGTTTATTAAAGTGTAACACAATGAACAAACGGTTTGACACATTAGAGGTTGAGGCAGGTGTATTTATTCCCGAGATAGGAAAAACATACCCTCAGGACAAACCCGACCAGAGTTTGCTCAAACCTGTATATAACAATAACATACAGTTTGATGAAACATATCCTTATCTGGATGACTCATTCTGGTTTCGCTTCAACAACTGGTGTGGCTACTATTTCTTCCTGTATCCGTTTGTCTTTACAACCAACCGACTGAAGAATGGCTTGCGTATCAAGGGTAGGGAGAATCTGAAGAAATACCGCAAACTGCTAACAGAGCATGGCGCTATATGCGTATGTAACCACTGCAATCGCCTTGATGCTCCCGCTGTGCTTAATGCATTGTATGCCAGTCATAATACACGCATACCTATGTATGCTCCTAACTTCAACACCAAAGACCATTGGTATATGTGGGCGGTAGGCGGTATTCCTGTTCCCGAGTCTGGCTTGAAGGCAATGAAGTGTTTCAATGCTGCTTTTGATGAATTCAATCGTCGTGGCTCATGGTTTCTCATCTTCCCCGAGGCTGCACGTTGGGATTATTACAAGCCTCTCCGTCCTTTTCAGAAAGGAGCATTTACGATGGCATATAAATATGACAAACCTATCATTCCATGTGTCATTACTTTCCGTCCGCGTACTGGCATATTCAAGTTGTTTGGCAAGACAGATGAGCCTTTGCTTACAATCAACATTGGCGAGCCTGTTATGCCTGACAAGTCAGCGCCTCGCAAGACTGAGGTTGACCGCCTGAGGGAAGTATGCCACCTGAAAATGCAAAAGATGGCTGGTATCAGGCACAACACCTGGAATGTAAAACCAGATAATGAATAAACTGATAAACATAACATATATGGATCTATTTGACAAATGTAACTACGAGTTACTAAACCGTTCGAGAGAACTCAATGTTTACCCTTACTTCCATGAACTGCAATCAAGGCAGGCGCCGATTGTAACTATGGAAGGCAGGCGTGTTATCATGTTGGGAAGTAACAATTACCTCGGCCTCACAGAGAACGAAGAAGTAATTGAAGCTGGCATCAATGCCTTGTATAAATATGGCACAGGATGTAGCGGATCACGTTTCCTGAATGGCACACTTGACCTGCATAAAGAACTTGAACGTGAACTTGCAGAGTTCATGCACAAAGAGGATTGTATGACATGCGCTACAGGTTTTCAGTCAAATTTGGCTATCATCTCTGCTATTGCAGGCAGAAATGACTATATCCTTAATGACAAAGAAAACCACGCTTCTATTTATGACGCATGCAGACTCAGTTTTGCTACCACACTGCGATACAATCACAGCGATATGGAAGATCTTGAGAGACAACTCAAACGTATTCCTGACACTGCAGGCAAACTGATTGTCACTGATGGTGTTTTCTCCATGAGAGGAGATATTTGCAAACTGCCTGAGATTTGTGCACTTGCTGAGAAATACGGAGCACGTGTAATGGTTGATGATGCGCATGGATTTGGCGTTTTGGGTGAAGGAGGACGAGGCACTGCTTCATATTTCGGACTGGAAGACAAAGTGGATATCATAATGCTCACCTTTTCCAAGTCGCTTGCTTCTATAGGTGGTTGTATGCTTACTACGCATCATGTGGCTGACTGGCTTCGACATGTCTCGCGTCCGTTTATTTTCTCTGCAAGTATGACACCTGCATCAACGGCTACCGCCCTGACTGCTCTGCGTAAACTTAAAGCCCACCCGGAGATGTGCGATAATCTGCAGAAGATTTCCGCTTATTTCCGTAAAGGACTGATTGAAAGCGGAGTGAAGATAATTGAGGCGCCCACACCTATTATTCCTATATTTACATATAATTCGCTTGATACATTCTATTTTGGCAAACGGCTGTTTGAAGAAGGCGTATATGTAAATCCTGTTATAGCACCGGCATGTGTGGAAGGGGAGTGTCTGTTACGTTCAACGTTGATGGCTACTCACACCGAGCCTGTAGTTGATGAAGCAGTGGAAATAATCAGCCGCGTACTCAAACAAGGTGTTCCTGACACATGGTAATTAGACTAAAATAATTATTTATTTTATACAATGAACACGAATAAACCTGTATTAATCATAACCGGAGGCTCATCTGGGATAGGCAAGGCTACCGCACGCTTGTTTGCTGACAGGGACTATATTGTTTATGAGTTTTCACGTACAGGCACTTCTACCGAAACAGTAACTCATGTTGATTGTGATGTTACTGTTGAGCATTCTGTGCAGACTGCAGTCAATGCCGTGATACAAAAAGAGGGCAGGGTTGACATTCTCATCAGCAATGCAGGATTCGGAATATCTGGTGCAGTGGAATTTACAACTACTACTGATGCCAAACGACAATTTGATGTAAACTTCTTTGGTGCATTCAATGTGGTAAAGGCTGTTTTGCCTTATATGCGCAAGCAACATGGTGGAAGAATAATCTTTACCAGCAGTGTAGCAGCAGTTTTGAGCATACCTTATCAGTCTTTCTATTCCGCCTCTAAGTCTGCTATAAATGCATTGGCATTGGCATTGAGAAACGAAGTGTCTGAGTTCGGCATAACGGTTACGGCTTTGATGCCGGGAGATGTTAGTACAGGGTTCACTGCGGCGCGTGACAAAAGTCTGGCAGGAGAAGATGTATATACGCACATGCGCCGCGCCGTTGAAGCTATGGAGAAAGACGAAATAGGTGGCATGACATCAGAATATCTGGCTAAACAACTTTACAAGGTGGCTCTTAAACACAATCCCAAACCGCTTTATACGGCAGGAGGACAATATAAAGTGTTTGTGTTCTTGGAAAAAATGCTGCCAAAGCGTCTGAGCAATTGGATTGTAGGAAAATTATATAGTTAAGTTTGCAAGGTTCGGAATTAAGTAGTATCTTTGCACAGAAATTGCGGCATTAGCACATCGGTAGTGCATCGGCTTCCCAAGCCGAGGAGGCGGGTTCGATTCCCGTATGCCGCTCTGAATATTTAAAATCTCTTTTATGGCAAAAGCATTTCAGAAGATTTACACACAGATTACAGCTATTACCAAGGCAACCTGTTCGTTGAAAGCACAGGGAGTAGGTAACGATGAATTGGCCACTGTCAATGGTAAACTTGCACAGGTGGTAAAGATAATGGGTGACGATGTCACACTACAGGTTTTTGAAGGAACTGAAGGTATTCCTACCAATGCTGAGGTTGTTTTCCTTGGAAAATCACCATCGCTCAAAGTAAGCGAGCAGTTGGCAGGCCGTTTCTTTAATGCGTACGGTGATCCCATTGACGGCGGACCTGATATTGAAGGCGAAGACGTTGAAATAGGCGGCCCTTCTGTTAACCCTGTTAGAAGAAAACAACCCTCCGAACTGATTGCTACCGGTATCGCGGGTATCGATTTGAACAACACACTGGTGTCAGGTCAGAAGATACCTTTCTTTGCAGACCCCGACCAACCATACAATCAGGTGATGGCTAACGTGGCTCTGCGTGCCGAAGCCGACAAGATTATTCTTGGCGGTATGGGACTAACTAACGACGATTATCTGTATTTTAAGAATGTATTCTCAAATGCAGGTGTGCTTGACCGTATTGTGTCATTTGTCAACACAACTGAGAATCCACCCGTTGAGCGTCTGCTTATCCCTGATATGGCACTCACAGCTGCTGAGTATTTTGCTGTACAGAAGAATGAGAAGGTTCTTGTGTTGCTAACCGACATGACTCTATATGCTGATGCCCTTGCTATTGTAAGCAACCGTATGGATCAGATTCCTTCAAAAGACTCAATGCCTGGCTCGCTTTATTCCGACTTGGCTAAAATATATGAGAAAGCTGTGCAATTCCCTTCAGGCGGTTCAATAACGATTATTGCTGTTACCACACTCTCCGGTGGTGATATCACTCATGCTATACCAGACAATACGGGTTATATAACAGAAGGACAGCTTTATCTCCGTCGTGATACTGATATAGGTAAAGTTATTGTTGATCCATTCCGCTCTTTGTCACGTCTCAAACAACTTGTTGCTGGTAAAAAGACACGCGAAGATCATCCGCAGGTGATGAACGCAGCCGTTCGACTGTACGCTGACGCAGCAAATGCAAAGACCAAACTTGAAAACGGTTTCGATTTGACAGACTACGATAATCGCTGTCTTGCGTTTGCAAAGGATTACTCAGACAAGATTCTTGCTATTGATGTAAATATAAACACCACCGAAATGCTTGATGTAGCATGGACTCTCTTTGCTAAACATTTCAAGCCGGAAGAAGTCAACATCAAACAACAACTTGTTGACAAGTATTGGGGAAAATAAAGATATCGTCATGCTCGGACATGAAACGAGCTCAACGCGCAGGCGTGCGCGAACATAAAAATAAAGTGTATACACGCTAGTATTCTAATTTCTCGAAATGTAGGAATTTGTTATTAAAGGAATTTCATACAGCCTTGATAAACGGATAACAATTGTTATTCGCGAAATTTATCGTATATAAATGCCAAAACCTGCAAAGGCGTTAGAGCAGGAACAAAAAACCACTTAATTATGACAAAGAAAATTATTTCAGCACTTGGCGTCGGAATGATTGCCATGATGGTATTCGTTTCCTGTCAAGACGAAGTACCAGGAGGAGGCAAAATGACATTCAAAGGCGTTAATCTGAACAACGCCAAAGCCCTCGCGCTGGTTCATGAAACCAAAGGTTCGGCGAAAGCTCCGAGCAAAATGCGTGCGGATGGAAGGGAACAAGATGACCCGACCACAAAATTCCTTTATACCGTAGATGAAGACGGAAATATGAGTGTGGCTATCTTCTATTTCAACGAAGTGGATTCGACACAAGACACCAAAGCGCTGCGCCTAAGTATTGACAATATCTTTACGGTTGGCGACGATTACTTGTGGCTCTATGGCTGTCAGTATTATTGCGACGACCTTGATGCATTGCCCATCGATAAGTGGGGGCGCGATTACGTGCAAGGTGAGATTAATGCCAGCCATAACCGCCCAGGACATTACAATTTCCTGCTTCGCAAGACAGATGGTGCGCTGTTTAATATCAATGATGCAGTGCCGCTGAACGAGTCTGGACAAATCGTAATAGCCGGTTGGCCGGTAGAGAACCCGACCAGCAATGACCTGAAGCAATACGGAATGGTGGCTCAAGTGGACAAGGAACTATATTGGGCTTCCGGCAGTTACTACGGTGGTTTGTGCAAACTGGTGGACAAGGGTTCCACGATGGATCTGGTTGGACTGGACTTCAAGGCGAATCTCGCGTATGTGGTGGCAGACGGACAAGGACATTTAGGAACGGTGTTGGCGTATGGGGGTAACGCACCTACTAGTCCTGCCTTTATTAACGGCATTTACGCGAATCTGGTACAAGGTCTCAATAACCTCTCCAATCCAAATATGCATTGTATAGGCGGTAAATACTTTATTTCCAGTTATTGGAACGAAGGTGGAATTTATGCCGTTTCATTTGACAACGGAACGGCTACGCTTTGCGTCCCAGGTCATACGCTGCCCGGATATGGTTACGGATACCCCGTTGTAATTGATGGTCCTATCTATTCCTACATGACTGAAGGTTCAGATGGCGCCGTTATCAGGACCTTTGATGCCAACACCTTGACATTCTCGGAAGAGCAACTGCCGGAAGGTTTCCCCTCTTGGGCGACGGCGTATGATGAGGAAGGCAATGCCTATTCTGTAGAATTTGAGAAAGAGTTCAATATGGATTATATTATGGTCTATAACTTGCCTACTCGCACGGCTACACGTCACGATGTCGATCGTAGCGAGGTGCCACAATATAATTTCCGCGAATCATGTTTTTACACAAGATCCATAAAATCTGTTATTGAATCCGTCGTTCTACCTGACGGCTCTACCGTTGTGCTTGTCACGCCCGTTACCGGCGAAAATGCCTTCAAGACCACTATTATGGGCACCGAAGCCAGCGGTACAGCAGTAGTAGCAACACTTATTCAATTAAACTAATATCATAAACCGTAAATTTGAAATATGAAATGAAACGTAGTATTTTATACGTCTTTGCGGTCATAGTGGCTGCAATAGGCATGGCCTCCTGCGAAGGCGGAGGTGGAGGAACAGTGAATGGCGTTAAGTTCCGCCGCATGAACCTGAATGGTGTCAACACTTTGGCACTCGCCTCTTCTGGCCAGAAAGCAGGCAACAAAGCACCTGCGCGCATGCCAGCTGCGGGAGAAGACGAACTTGTAGAAGACGGTATAGCTTATTCCGTTTCCGAAGATGGTACGCTCGTGGAGATAACCTACGCGATTGATGCTGGTGGAAGCGGTGAGACCAAGAACCTCATCAAAGCCCATTTGCGTTTGAGCATGCAGTATGTATATGCCATTGGTGACGAGTGGTTGTGGCTATATGGTTGCAACTACGTGTATCCAAATCTGGACAGCCTGCCAGAGCCTGCTTATAGCAAAATCAAAGAGACGATTGCAGACCATTCGGACTATCACAACAACTACCTTGTTCGTCGCAAAGACGGTGCCCTTTTTGAGTGGGACGGCAGAGATGGACGACCATTCTACGGCAATGTAAAATGGGATGCCGACCAAAGCGACATCTACGGCATTGTAGAATCGTTGGGCGGAGAGATATACGCCAATAGTGACTACCATTCAATGCCGCTACATCATACCTTGTATCGTCTCAAAGACGAAGGTGACCAGTTAGCCGTCACCCCCATGCATAGCGACAATCTGACATCAGATGTAATCATGCCTGACAAACGCGGAGCGTTCGGCTTGCACGTGTGGTACAAAGACGAGCATGATCACTACAGCATTCCTATGACAGGCGTGATGTTTATCCCTTCGGGCAAGATTGTGAGTTTCGATGACAACTATCGTCTTATCTCTGTCAACGATACGCTTTATGCGCTCGGACATATTGAAGATCAGCCGGTTGTTTATTCCGTTATGCTCTCCGAGCCGAAGGGCGAAGCCGAAGGCAAAGCCTTTTTGGGTGAAAAAGTCGCAAATATCAGCGGAGCGTCGATATATGAATTGGAGTACCTGCCTGACGTGAGTCGTAATAGCACAGCTACTTGGATGCTCGGCGGCATGAAATATGTCTTTGATTTCAAAAACTGGAGTCTCTCCGCTTCTCCGCTGCCAGCCCATTACCCTAACGAGGGCTATTACCAAGGTATCGCGTATGTCATGGGCGATGATCAGCAAGCATTCTATATCTGCGACCTGAGCAAGAGCGTAGCAGAGGAAGTGACGATAGACTACAGCGAGTTGAATTCCGATGCTTCTATCGTCAAGAGCACTATCTCCGCCAACTGGGTATATAGCCCGCGTGCACATGCATTCCGTAAAAGAGCACTTACTATCGATGGCTATGAGACCACAATCATTTTGCCGGTAGTCGGCGAAAACAAAGGTAAGGCTTGCGTTTTTAAATCCGGAGACACTACAGCCGGACAGGTCATCTCCGTCATGGTTCGTCTCAATTAAGGTGAGGGATTTTCCGCGATATGATATAATATAATAAATAGGTCTGCGATATTAGCCGCAGACCTTTATTATACGAAAAGAGAGCCAAAAAGGTTCTCTTTTCTATTGTGCGGAAAGTGAGGGATTCGAACCCCCGGTACGACGTAATGCGTACACCGCATTTCGAGTGCGGCTCTTTCGACCACTCAGACAACTTTCCAAGTATTTGTAGTGGAGCATAGCGGACTCGAACCGCTTACCTCAACACTGCCAGTGTTGCGCTCTACCAGATGAGCTAATGCCCCTTATTCAAATGCGGCTGCAAAAGTACTGCAAACTTTTAACATGTGCAATAGTAAATGGATTTTTTATACAGAGCATATTCAAATATGAAGATTTATTTGCACAAATGGAAATATTGACGTAACTTTGCCATGAATAAATGACAACATATAATCATACCACAATATTTATCAAATTAAACAAATTGAAATCATGAAGATTACAAACAAATTGTTCGCAGAATGTTTAGGTACATTCTGGCTTGTGTTAGGCGGTTGCGGTACAGCAATCTTTGCCGGAGGTAGTGTGGGTTTCCTTGGCGTAGCTCTCGCCTTTGGTCTTACAGTAGTTACAATGGCATATGGCATCGGCCATATATCAGGAGCACATCTGAATCCTGCCGTATCGCTCGGCGTGTTTGTCAATGGCAGAATGACATGGAAGGAGATGCTACTGTATTGGTGCGCGCAGATTATCGGTGCTATTATTGCAGGTGCTATTCTGTTCGGTTTGGTTAAAGCCGCAGGTATGGAGGTAGGTACTTTTGCTGCCAACGGTTATGGTGAGGCCTTTGCAGGTGCTGATGGCTATCATCAGATTTCATGTGGAGGTGCATTTGCCATAGAGGCTGTGCTCACTTTTGTGTTCCTGATGGTTATACTTGGCGCAACTGACGAAAAGCATGCCACCGGAAAGTTCGCAGGTCTGGCAATAGGTCTGTGCCTCACGCTGATTCACCTTATCAGCATTCCTTTGACAAATACTTCGGTCAACCCTGCACGTTCAATATCGCAAGCCATCTTCTCTGAGAATGCGTTTGCAATGCCGCAACTCTGGCTCTTCATTGTTGCCCCGCTTGTTGGTGCTGCACTTGCAGGTCTGGCATACAAAGCCATAGTTTGTGTTAAGAAATAACAAATGACTTGAAAACATTTCATTAATAAGGCATGCAATTGCGTGCCTTATTTTTTATTCAACCGCACTTGTGTGTTATACAAAATAATATTATCTTTGCGGTCGGATTTTTAAGATTTATTTAAAGCGTATGGGCGTATTAAAGAAAGACAGTGTTTTTGCCGGTTATACCGTTCAGAACATGCTGAAGGAGAATGTCTATTCTGAGACATACAAAGTTTTAGACACAAATGAAGAAGCGTATTTCCTGAAATTGTTCAAGTTGAAGAACATACCGGAGAAGATGCTTCAGCAAAGTGTTGTGCGTGAAATCCGCTATTGTTCACAACTGAAGCATGCCAATCTCATAAGTCATATAAAAGACGGGCAAGAGAGGCTTGAAGACGGAGACTACCAGTATCTTGTAACAAACTATTTCAGCGGCGAACTGCTCATAGAGAAGATTGAGCGTGAAGGCAAGTTGGAGTGGGAGAGTGCAGTCAAACTTTTTCTGCAGATTCTTGACGGCCTAGACTACATGCATCAGCAACGTCCACCACTCATTCATAACGACATTACACCAAGTAACATAATGCTTTCTGCCAAGACAGGCGGCATACCGGAATTAATCGACATGGGTCATGTGTCTGAACGTGCGAACGGCAATCCTCCTTTTGAAGTGTCAGACTTGGATATTCCGTATCGTGCAAACGAGACTTTTATCGGTGTCTTTGACGAGCAGTCCGATATTTTTGCCGCATGCGCAGTACTTTATACCATGCTTTTCGGTAAAGCCCCATGGGTAATGGAACTGCCTGAGGACAATGATCGTGGTGAGCAGGCAAACCGCATACGCAAGTTCAGGAAGGAGAATGCTCTTGACTTCTCCGGTGCAAATCTGCCGGAGTGGCTGAAGAACGTGCTTCGCAAAGGTTTGTCTCTTGAGTATCAAAACCGCTATGAGTCCGTAGGGCAACTTGTGAAAGCTATCAACGAACAGAATGAGACCTATACTCCTCCAAGGGGTAATACTGAAGGTCCTGAAGGCTCAACCCATACCACCACTTCGAATAACAACCATAACAATAACAATCCTCATTCGAGTGGCAGTGACCAGCCTTCCGACGGAGGTCAAGGACAAGGGCAGCAGGCAGAACCTGGTGAAGGACAGTTCCGTGTACAGCGCGGCAACGGCAAAGGTTTCGAAGACATAGCCGGCATGCAGGAGTTGAAGGATTTACTTTCACAGAAGGTTATATTTGTGCTCCGCAACAAGGAATTGGCAGAAGAATATCGTCTGACGCCACCTAACGGCATGTTGCTATATGGTCCTCCGGGCTGCGGCAAGACGTTCTTTGCAGAGAAATTCGCAGAAGAGGCAGGGTTCAACTTTATGCTAATCAAGGCATCCGACCTCGCCAGTACATATGTTCACGGATCACAGGAGAAGATAGCGGCCTTGTTCAAGCAAGCTGAAGAACAGGCTCCTGCCATCATCTGCTTCGACGAGTTCGATGCTCTGGTGCCTGTCAGAAGCGGTGACACAAGTCAGCACTATGCAAGTGAGGTAAATGAGTTCCTTTCACAACTTAACAACTGCTCACACAGGCAGATATTCGTCATTGCTACATCCAACCGCCCAGACAAGATTGACCCTGCTGTACTCCGTACAGGTCGTATAGACAAGCAGATTTATGTGCCACTGCCTGACTACAAGGCGCGCTATGAGATGTTTCTGCATCACCTGAAAGGTCGTCCGCAGGAAGAGGGCATTGATGCAGACAAACTTGCCACACTGTCAGACGGATACGTGGCAAGTGATATAGCCTATGTGGTAAACGATGCCGCTATGACAGCAGCATTTACCCACAAGAAGATTTCTCAAGAACTGCTGGAGACCATCATCAGCAACGTAAAACCATCGGTAAAGAAAGAGGTGCTCAAGCAGTATGAAGAGATGCGTCTGCGCATGGACGGAGTGGCAGGAACAAACCAAGCAAACAGAATTGGCTTCAATTTCTCAGGTGACTGATAAAGAAAATAACAAAAAATGCTGCAAAGTGTTGCGTATTTGAAAAGTTTGCAGTACTTTTGCAGCCGCTTTTGTGAAAACCTGTGCCTTGTGGTTCAAGTTCCTCATAAATGGCAATATAAACACAATAAACATATTTATTAACTTGCTGATCTGGGCAGTGCGCGGATGCGCTTAATAGATGTCTGTCGGGTCAGTAATAAAAACAAAACAAACAGTGGAAACATTAAGTTACAAGACCTTGTCGCTCACCAAAGAGGCTGCAAGAGAGCAGAAGAAATGGGTTGTAGTTGACGCTCAAGGTCAGATTCTTGGTCGTATGTGCACCAAGATTGCCAAACTCCTCCGTGGCAAGTACAAACCGTCGTTCACTCCCAATCAGGACTGTGGCGACTACGTAATCGTTATCAATGCAGCAGGCGTTGAATTGACAGGTAACAAATGGACAGGACGTCAGTATGTTCGCTATACAGGTTATCCTGGCGGACAGCGCGAGTTCACTCCCGCAGACTTGAAGGACAAGGGTGCTGACCGTCTCATCAAGAAGGTGGTAAAGGGTATGCTGCCCAAGAACCGTCTGGGTGACAAGATCATCAACAACCTCTATGTTTATGCCGGAAGCGAGCATCCTCATGCCGCTCAGCAACCTACACAAATTGACATTAACACACTTAAATAAACGCAGCAATGGAAGTAGTAAATGCATTAGGAAGACGAAAAGCAGCAGTTGCTCGCGTTTTCGTGAAAGAAGGTGAAGGTAAGATCACTATCAACAAACGTGACCTTGAGGTTTATTTCCCATCACCCATTCTTCAGTATATAGTAAAGCAACCTCTCAACAAACTTGGTGTTGCTGAGAAGTATGATATTCTGGTAAACCTTGACGGCGGTGGCTACAAAGGACAGGCAGAAGCTCTGCGTCTGGCTATCGCACGTGCTCTGGTAAAAATCAATCCGGAAGACAAACCCACTCTCAAAGCAGAAGGCTTCATGACACGTGACGCCCGTGAGGTTGAGCGTAAGAAACCGGGTCGCCCGAAGGCACGCAAGCGTTTCCAGTTCAGCAAACGTTAATACAACTTTTTTCCAAATCCTGCGGACTCTGCTGCAAAACGGACTACCGCAGGATTCTTTTGGTTGCTTAAAGGCAGTTCTCGCCTGCTGGGGTGATAGAATGGGCAAAGACCTATTTGAAAATGCCACAGTGAAAAAGCAACCGAAAGTAAAGGAACTACAATAAAAATCAATTAAAACTAACAAAACAACATGAGAACAAATTTTGAAGAATTGCTTGAAGCAGGTGCTCATTTCGGTCACCTCAAGCGCAAATGGAATCCGGCCATGGCTCCTTATATCTTTATGGAGCGCAATGGTATTCACATCATTGATCTGAACAAGACTGTAGTCAAAATCGAAGAAGCCGCAGAGGCTTTGAAGAACATTGCCAAGTCTGGCAGAAAGGTGCTGTTTGTAGCAACCAAGAAGCAGGCTAAGGACATTGTTGCCGAGAGCGCAAAAGAGATTGGCATGCCTTACATCACAGAGCGTTGGGCTGGTGGTATGTTGACCAACTTCCCCACAATCCGCAAGGCTGTGAAGAAAATGTCGCTCATTGACAAGATGATGACCGACGGCACATTTGACAACATCTCAAAGCGTGAGAAACTGCAGATTACACGTCAGCGTGAGAAACTCGAGAAGAACCTCGGTTCTATAGCAGACCTCACCCGTCTGCCGAGTGCAGTGTTTGTTGTTGACGTAATGAAAGAGCATATTGCTGTAGCAGAGGCTCAGCGTCTGGGTATTCCTGTATTTGGTATTGTTGATACCAACTCAGACCCAAACAACATTGACTTCGTCATCCCTGCCAACGATGATGCTACATCATCTATCAGCGTAATCCTCAATGCTGTTGTTGCAGCTATCAAGGAAGGTCTGGAAGAGCGCAAGGTGGAGAAGGCTGATGAGAACGCCGCTGCCGCACAGGCAGGCGAAGAGGCTCCTGCACCAAAAGAGCGCCGTCAGCGTGTACGCAAGCAGGCTGAGCCCAAGGCTCCCGAGAAAGTGGCCGAGGCTGCTCCAGAAGCAGAAGAGACTCCTGCAGAATAAACAAACCGGATAGTAAACGACTAAACAGTAAAATACTATGGCAGTAACACTTGCAGATATTAAGAAACTGCGCGACATCACAGGCGCAGGTATGATGGATGTGAAGAAGGCTCTTGAAGAAGCCAACGGTGACTTTGAACAGGCAAAAGACCTGCTCCGTAAACGTGGTCAGGCTATCGCTGCAAAGCGTAGCGACCGTGAGGCTTCGGAGGGTTGTGTCCTTGGGCGTGCCGAGAATGGATTTGCTGCTATCGTGGCAGTGAAATGCGAGACCGACTTCGTGGCTAAGAACGCTGATTTCGTGGCTCTTGTCAAACTGATTCTTGACGTGGCTATGGATCGTCAGCCGGCATCACTTGAGGCGCTGAAGAATGAGGTTGTCAGCGGTCGTACCGTTGCAGAACTCGTTACCGAGCGTTCTGGCGTGACAGGCGAAAAGATGGAACTGAGCGACTACGTGTTCCTTCGCGGAGCAAAAGTTGACGCTTACAATCACCTTGGCAACAAGCTCTCATCGCTTGTCAGCGTGGCAGAAGCAGAAGCACCGCAGGAGACTGTACACGGTATCTCGATGCAGGTTGCAGCTATGTCACCTATCGCCGTTTCGGCTGAACTCGTTGCACAGGAAGTGAAAGACCATGAACTGAGTGTGGCTATTGAGAAGACAAAACAGGACGAGATAAACAAGGCTGTAGAGAATGCTCTGAGAAAAGCTGGTATCAATCCTGCACATGCTGACTCGATGGATCATATCGAGAGCAACACTACCAAGGGTTGGCTCACACCTGAGCAGGCTGAGACTGCAAAGCAGATTCGCAACACCGTTCCTGCTGAGGCAGAGGCAAACATCAACATGAAGAAAGTGGAGATGATTGCTCAAGGGCGTCTTGCCAAGTTCCTGAAGGAGTCAACACTACTTGAGCAGATTTACGTGATGTCTGAAGAGAAGGAACTCGTAAAGGACGTTCTCAAGAAGGCAGGCGTTACAGTTACCGACTTCAAGCGCGTGACACTCAATCAGGAATAATCCTGCTTGCCGGTGTAAACAAAAGCGGAATTACCATTATGGCAATTCCGCTTTTTCATTTGTAT